>JBJXFY010000279.1:0-16235 GCA_046155815.1 Limisphaerales bacterium
CCTGCCCCTCGAACACCGTGAGGCCGGTCACGTCCACCGGCCCGCCCAGCACGCGGCGCACGGGCGTGAAGAGCGAGGCGTTGATCGCCGCGGCGCAGCCGTTCCGCCGCGCGAAGGCCGCGACGCGCTCGCTGGTCGTCTCGTGGCCGGCCGCCGGTCGGGGCGGGCTCACAACGAGTTCGACCCCCGGTGCGTTCAGATCCACGCGTAGCGCGTGGATGCGGAGCAGCCGCGGCTCGCGCAACACCGCTCCCGCGTAGTCGAGCCCGGGCCGCACGGGCCGCCAGTCCTCCGTCCATGGCCGCGTGCCGCCGCCGCCGCGCGGGACGGGATCCGTCAGCCAGACCCAGCCGGCCGCCGCCGCCAGGACACCGGTCACCACCGCCAGCCACCGCCCCCACCGGAGGCGGCGCGATGCGGCTCCGGAAGCGCTCACAGGCGGACGAGCTTCGCGGCGTACGCGCCGTCCACGCCGTCGCGGAAGGGCAGCAGCGTGCGGTCGCCGGCGAGCACGAAGTTCGGGTGGACGGCGAGGAAGTCCTTCACGACCTGCTCGTTCTCCTCCGGCTCGATGCTGCAGGTGCTGTAGACCACGCGTCCGCCCGGGCGGACGCGGCGGGCGGCTTGGGCGAGCAGGTCAAGCTGCTGGCCGCGCAGCCGGCCGATCTCCGACTCCAGGATGCGCCAGCGCAGCCCCATGCGACGGCGCCTCACGCCGGTGTACGAGCACGGGGCGTCCCCCAACACGGCGTCGAAGGGGGCGGCATCGGGCGTGCCCACCCGGCGCGGGCGGATCTCCACGCAGGATGCGCCGAGGCGCTGGCAGTTCTCCCGCAACAGGGCCAGGCGCGGCTCCTGCACGTCCTCGGCCACGATGGCGGCGTTGTTCTCCACCAGCTGCGCCATGAGCGTGGTCTTGCCGCCCGGCGCGGCGCAGGCGTCGAGGATGCGCTCGCCGGCCTTGGGCGCCAGCAGGGTGACGGCCAGCGCGGTGCTGGGATCCTGGAGGTAGAAGCCGCCGTCCCGGAAGGTGCGCAGCCGGGCCAGCGGCGGGTGGGATCGGAGCCGGAAGAAGAAGTTCTCCGGCGTCCAGTCGAGGCGGCAGAAGTCGTACTGCACGTCCTCGCGAACCCGCCAGGCCTCGAGCACGGCCCCGGGGTCGCCACGCAGGGAGTTCAAGCGGGCGTAGGTGAAGGGAGGGGTGTTGTTCCACTCGAGCAGCTTCTGCGTGTCGGCGGTGCCGAACCGGGTGCTCCAGCGCACAACGAGCCAGCCGGGATGCGACCAGCCGGCGGCGGGGTGCTTGAGCTTCAGCTCCGCGAGGGCGGCCCGGGTGGCATCGAGCTCCCGGGCGTAGGCGCGGAGGATGGCGTTGACGAAACCCGGCTCCGCGCCGCGGAGCATGGCGCGCCCGGCCTCCACGGTTTCATGCACCGCGGCGTGCGGCGGCACGCGGTCGAGCCACAGGAGCTGGTAGAGCCCGACGCGGAGCACGGCGACCACGTCCTCGTGCTGCTCGCGGTTGTCGGTCCTTTTCCGGATGAGCCAGTCGAGTGCCCCGCGCCAGCGCACGCAGCCGCAGCAGATCTCCTGGACCAGCGCCCGGTCGGCGGGCGCCAGGCCCGCGAGGTCGCGGTCGTCGTCGAGCAGCTCCTCGATGAAGGCGCCCCCGCGCGCATGGCGCTGGAGGACGCGGACCGCAATTTCTCTTGGTGACGGACCCGGCACGCGGGCTATCGTGCCCCCCACGCTTTTAGGAAGCGAGACGCACCTGTCACCTATGAGAGAAGAGCTGGAGAGACTTGTATCGGTCGGGACGCTGGGACGGCAGCACATCGAGCCGCTGCTGGCGCTGGTGAGCCACGGCTTCGGCCTGTCCCGCAGCTTTGGCGCGGGCAAGATCGCGGCGCTCGACCCCACGGTGGGCCGGCTGACCGTGGACTTCGCCGGCCGCCCGGGACACGCGATGGACCTGCGCTTCGCCGCGGAGAACCTCAAGCCGATCCCGCCCGGCCACATCCTCGCGCGCAAGCTTGTGGACCGCGACGGCGTCCGGCAGATGGCGGCGCTGCACCACGTGGACCTGATCAAGGTCGTCCTCGACGGCCACTGCGGAAAAGCCACCCCGGACCAGATCCAGCAACTCCTCGCGGACATCGTGACCGACGACTGGAAGAAGTGGTGGGAGGTGGCCCGCCGCGAGATGAAGCGTGACGGCCATTTCCAGGTGCCCACCAAGAAGACGGAGCCGGTGGTGTACGAAGCCCTGGACGTGGGCGCGACCACTCGCGCGCTCAACGACGTGCGTGCCGCCAAGGGCCTCAAGAACCGCCTCGTCGCGGTGCACGAGCTGGAGCGCGTCCTGCCCGACCTCCCCGACAAGGCCGGCCCCGCCCAGGAGGCCGTCGCCCTGCTGAACGCCGACATCGCCAGCCACCAGAAGACCATGCCCTGGCTGGCGCTCGAGGCCATCTTTGCCCGTGACGCGCTTCGCGACGCCGCCGGCCTGGCTGCGGGCGAAGGCGAGCTCCAGTCCGACGCCATCTGGGCCGCGGCGGACCGGCTGCCGACGATGCTGGGCCAGATTTCCAACTCGAAGTACCGCCGCACGCTCGAGTCCTACGCCGCCGCCCGGACCGACTCCTGGGTCCATGACCTTCTCGGCGTGCTCAACTCGTCCCCCACGAAGCTCGCCGGCGAGATCGCAGGCATCCTCATCCAACGCGGCCACATCCTCCGGCTCAAGGACCAGCTCGTCCGCCTGGTCAGCCAGCACGGGGCCAGCAGCGAGCTGCTCCTCTGGCTCGCCAAGGAGCGCAGCGACGTCTTCGCCGACGTGCTCGGCCCGGAGGTCTTCCGCGCCATGCTTTCCGCCATCGAACGCGACCAGTTCAACGAGAAGAAATCCAACAAGCTCCGGGATCACATCCTTGGCGACCAGGACCTGCTGACCACCCTGGTCGGCGGCGCGGACCTCGAGGTGGTCAAGGACCTGACCCGCGCGCTCCAGCTCTCGCCCAGCTTCGATGACATGGACAAGCGCTCGCTCCTCGCGCGCATCGTCAAGCTCTTCCCTTCCATCCAGGCGCTCATCTCCGGCGACCGCGAGCGGCAGGAGGCCGCGCTCTTCGTCTCCTGGTCCAGCCTCGAACGCCGCCAGGCCGAGTATCAGGACATCGTCCAGAGCCGCATCCCTGCCAACTCCCGCGACATTGCCGTCGCCCGCAGCTACGGCGACCTCCGCGAAAACCACGAGTACAAGGCCGCGAAGGAGGCGCAGAAAGTGCTCATGCGCCGCAAGGCCGAGCTTGAGCGCGACCTCACCCGCGCCCGCGGCACGGACTTTGCCGGCCCGCGCCTTGACGTGGTCAGCATCGGCACGCGCATTGAAATCAGCGACCTCGCCACCGGCGCCCGCGAAACCTATACGATCCTCGGTGCCTGGGACTTTGACGCCGACCGCGCCATCCTGAGCTACCTCAGCCCAATGGCGCTGGCGCTGTTGAACCGCAAGCCAGGCGAAGAGGTGGAGTTTGAGCACCCGGGGCACACCGGACGCTTCCGCGTCGATTCCATCGCCGCCGCCCGGCTTGAGGCGGCGCCAACAGCCGCCGCGACCGTGGTGGAGGAAGTCATGGCACCGTCGCCGTCTGAAGCGGCCGCCACAGCGGACACAGAGGTCCAGCGCGACACCGGGCTCCCGCAGTAAAGGCCCGACCTGGCGGGGAGACCTGGGAACCGATCCCAGGCTTGGCCCCGGTGGCGGCTGCGCGACTCTTGCGGAAAATTGTTGCGGGCCCACCCGCAAGTCGTTCCGGCTAGCCGCCTCGCCATGGGCGCCACCGGCGCAAGCCCGCCCCTAGGGCCCTCCTTACCCCCCCACCTTGGCCCGCGCCTCGGCGGCAAGCAGCGTGCTGAGGTAGCGCTCTCCAGTCGAGCAGGCGACCGTGACGATCATCTTCCCCTTGTTTTCGGGCCGGAGCGCCACCTGGGCGGCGGCCCAGACATTCGCCCCCGTCGAGATGCCGCCCAAGATGCCCTCCACCCGCGCCAGCCGGCGAGCGATGTCGAAGGCGTCATCGTTCGAAACCTGGATGCACTCGGCGATCTGCTGGGAGCCGTCGGCGGCCTTGAGGTGCAGGTTCGCCGGGACAAAGCCCGCGCCCGTGCCCTGAATCTTGTGCGGGCCCGGCTTCAGCGGCTGCCCGGCCAGTGTCTGCGAGATCACCGGCGAGTCCTTCGGCTCGACCGCGATGGCGGTGAACGACGGCTTGCGCGGGTGGATGACCTCGTAGCAGCCCGTGAGCGTGCCGCCCGTGCCCACGGCGGCCACGAGGATGTCCACCTGGCCGGCGGTGTCCTCCCAGATCTCCTCGGCGGTGGTGACCTTGTGGATGGCGGGGTTGGCCGGGTTCTCGAACTGCTGCGGGATCCAGGCGTTCGGGTTGTCCTTCGCAAGCTCCTCCGCGCGGCGGATGGCGCCGCGCATCCCCTCCGCACCGGGCGTCAGCACCAGTTCCGCGCCCAGCATCGCCAGCAGCACGCGCCGCTCGGTGGACATCGTCTCGGGCATCGTGAGGATCAGCTTGTAGCCCTTGGCCGCGGCCACGAAGGCCAGCGCGATGCCCGTGTTGCCGGAGGTCGGCTCGATGATGACGGTCTCCTTCGTCAACACGCCGCGCCGCTCGGCGTCCTCGATCATGGACATGCCAATGCGGTCCTTCACCGAGCCGAGCGGATTGAAGAACTCGCACTTGACCAGGATCTGCGTGGACGGGTCCACGCCGAGGCTGGCGGGTACGCGGTTGAGGCGGACGAGCGGCGTGCGGCCGACGGTCTCGACGATGTTGTGGTAGATGCGGCCCATGGGAACCTGGGGTTGCGTTGGGCCGTCAGTGTGACGCCCTCTGTCCGCAGGTCAAACCCGCTTCCGCGCCGGGACGGCGTTCCGCAGCGGACCAGCTTGCCTTTCCGCAGAAGCCGTACACCTTGCCCGCCAGATGCTACGTAAGCGTACTAAATGGGCGGTCTGGCTGCTTGCGCCGCTCGTGGCGGTCTTCTACGCGCTGCACCAGGACGTATGGAACTGGCGCCGGGTGGATCCCCTGGCGTTCGGCTTCCTGCCGGTGGGCCTCTGGTACCATGCGCTCTACTCCTGTGTGGCCGCGGTCGTCATGTGGCTGCTCGTCCGCTTCGCGTGGCCGGAGCATCTCGAGGAGGCGGCACCCGAACCCGGCGCCGCCGGGGAGCCCCGGGGTGACGGCGTCCAGCCCGGCGGCGGAGCCCGGCACTAGGCGCCGCCCCCGCCGCGTCCCCCCAATCCCTTTCTCCCCTCATGATCCCCGCGCTCATCGTCTTCGCCTATCTCGGCGTCGTGCTCTACATCGGAATCTTCGCTTTCCGGAAGGGCCGCGGCACGAGCGAGGACTTCTTCGTTGCCAGCCGCTCGCTGGGGCAGTGGGTCTTCCTGCTCACGGTGTTCGGAACGAACATGACGGCCTTCGCCATCCTCGGCTCGTCCGGCCTCGCCTACCAGCGGGGCATCGGTGTTTACGGCCTGATGGCGTCGTCGTCCGGGCTGGTGATCCCGCTGTGCCTCCTGCTCATCGGCACGCGGCTCTGGGCCATTGGCAAACGGCATGGCCACATGACGCAGGTGCAGTATTTCCGCGACCGCTGGGAGTGTGACGGGACCGGCACGGTGATCTTTGCGCTGACGGCCCTGATGATGGTGCCCTACATCATCATCGGCATGATGGGCGGCGGGCAGACGCTGGAGAGCCTGAGCGGCGGCAAGGTGCCGTACTGGTTCGGCAGCCTCGTGGTGGCGCTGGTGGTGATGGCCTACGTGTTCTTCGGCGGGATGCGCGGCGTGGCGTGGGTGAACGCGTTCCAGACGACGATGTTCCTCGTGTTCGGCGCGATCGCGTTCTTCCTCATTGCGAGGAGCCTCGGCGGCTTCGACAAGATCGTGGCCGACCTCGCCGCCGATCCCAAGACGCAGCCGCTGCTGACGCGGCAGCGCATCTCGCCCCAGGAGTTCTTCAGCTACACCTTCATCCCGCTCTCGGCGATCATGTTCCCGCACATGGCCATCATGTGCATGACGGCCGCGAAAGTGACGTCGTTCAAGCGGACCGTGGTCTTCTACCCGATCTGCATCCTGCTGATCTGGCTGCCGAGCGTGTTCCTCGGGATCGTGGCGGCCCAGCAGTTTCCGGGGCTGCGGCTGGGCGAATCGGACGACGTGATCCTGCGGCTGCTCACGTCGCACACGGACGTGATCCTGGCCGGGATGCTGGGGGCGGCGATCATGGCCTGCGTGATGGCCACGGATTCGCAGATCATGGCTCTGAGCACGATGTTCAGCGAGGACGTGTTCCGTCACCACGGCGGCCGGGCGAAGTACGGCGAGCGGGCGGAGGTGTGGTTCGGCCGCGGGGCGGTGATCGTGATCACCCTGGTGTCCTACATCATCGCGCTGCTGCTGCAGGACGTGAAAAGCATCTTCGACCTGGCGATCCGCTTCGGCTTCTCCGGCTTTGCCTCGCTCGCGCCGATCATGCTGGCGGCGCTCTTCTGGCGGCGCAGCACCAAGTGGGGCGCGCTGGCCGCGACGTTGTGGGTGGGCGTCACAATGCTCGCGCTGTGGTGGCTCCACGAGTACTCGAAACCGCTGGCCCCGGCGCCGGGCCAGCCGCCCGTGCCGATCTTTCCCGCATTCGGCGGCTGGCTGCTGCGCACGCCGATGAACGTCACCATCCATGGATACATGCCGGTGATGTTCATGTGCCTCGGCTCGGCGCTTTGGATGGTCGTGGTGTCGCTGCTGACGCGGCCGCCGGGGAAGGCGACGATCGAAAAGTACTTCCCCGAAGCGCGGCCGGTCGCCTCGCCCGCGGCGGAGCGGAACCTTGATGAGGGAGTGCCGGCCGGCGACCGGCGGGACAGCATCGCCTGAGGACCCGTGACGCGCGGCCGAAGCTGGGTTTCCACATTTGGCCTTCCATGGCGGCGCCGACGGGCACACCCCTGCTCAGCCCCCCGCGGACCGGCGCCACCCCAGCCGTGGCGGCGCGCACCTTGCTGAGGGGGACGGCGGCTTAGTTCAGGTCAAACACCAGCGCCTGTGCGGGGCCGCGGGCGCGGAGCCGGACGCCGGTTTCCTGGATCAGCGCAGCGCCGTCGCCGGCGTGGAGGGCGTGGCCGTTCAGGTCCACTTCGCCTTCGGCGACCTGCACCCACGCGTGCCGGCCGGGCCGGAGCGCGAGTTCCGCCGCGTCGCCGCCCGTGAACCGGCCAAGGTACAGGTCGGCGTCCTGATGGATGGCCAGCGAGCCGTCGCGGCCGGCCTTGCTGGTCACGAGGTGCAGCCGGCCGGGCGCCGCATCCGTCATGGGCTTCTCCGCGTAGGCGGGCGGCACGCCCTTCTCGTCAGGCTTGATCCAGATCTGGAGCAGGTGGACCGGCGCGATGGGCGAATGGTTGAACTCGCTGTGCAGCACGCCCGTGCCGGCGGCCATGTACTGGAACTCGCCCGGCCGGATGACGCGGCCGTTGCCCATCGAGTCCTTGTGCTCGAGCGCGCCGTCGAGGATGTAGGTGATGATCTCCATGTCGCGGTGCGGGTGCATCCCGAAGCCGCCGCCGCCGGCGACGGTGTCATCGTTGATGACGCGCAGGCTGCGGAAGCCCATCCAGCGGGGATCGTAGTAGTCGGAAAAGCTGAAGGTGTGGCGGGCATTGAGCCAGCCGTGGTCGGCGTGGCCGCGCTCGGCGGCGGGTCTCAGGGTGATCACGGGCGTGAATGGTGGATGGTGAACGGCTGACGGCGCGCGTTGCTCCGGCTGCGGCTGGAATCCGGGAAACTCCCGCAGGGCTGGGGGAGCGGACTGGAAAGCCCGCGCTCCCGAAAACTGTTCGCGGGCGCGGGCGGCGGCCATCACTTCCGCGGCGCCATGCCGGCGAGGCTCAGGGTGAGCTGGATCTCCTCGGAGACCTTGTCCTGGGGTGCCTGCGGGTTGATGCCGAAGTCGCTGCGCTTGATCGCGAAGCTGCTGCGGATCACGAGCAGGTCGCCCTGCATCTGGCCGTTGAAGCGCGCGCCCAGCTTGTCCTTCAGGTAGGTGATCGTGGCCGGGATGGTGATCTCCTTGGTGACGCCGCGGAGGGTGAACCTGCCGGTCACATCGGCGGTGGTCCTGTCGCCGGCGGTCTTCACGTTGGCGAGCTTCACCGCCTCGAAGGTGATCTCGGGGTGGGCGGCGGAATTGACCCACTGCTCGCCGTGCATGTGCTCCTTCATCATCGCGTTGCCGACGTGCAGGGACTTCGCGTCCACGACGATCTTCCCGGCCAGGCCGGAGGGGTTGGCCGGATCAAAGCTGACGGAGCCGGAGACACCGTTGGCAGTGCCGTTGATGGCCTCGAGCGGGGCGTCGAGGAGGAAGACGGCGTTGTTCACGCCCTTCGGATCCTTGAAGTCGAAGGAGATCGGGGCGGCGGCGGCGGGCAGCGCGAGGGCGGCCGTGGTGAGCAGGATGGGGAGGAATTTCATGGGCTGGGAGGCGGTGGACTCGGGTTCGGTGTTTCCGGCGCTCGGGCCTGAAGCCGACGCGCGCCGGCAGTCAGACGACGCCCGCGGGGACGGGATTCGAGGCCAGGCATGCTGGCCGCCAACGCGGTCGGGAAAGCACGGGAGGCGCATGACGGCGCATGCTCGGCCGCGGTCCGTGGCAAGTCCAGCCGGACGCGAAGTCATGGAGTGCAGGTCCTGTTCTGTCCCCCAGCGAAATCCGGGAGCAAGACGAGCCAAGCTGCCGGTCGTGGAGGAATCCTCACCCCACCCACGCCCCCAGCACCGGCGCGAGGGCCAGCGCCGGGAGCAGCTCGGCCCACCGCACGCGACGGATATCGAGCGCGATCAGGGCCACGGATGCGGTGAGCCAGCCGGCGGTCAGCAGGAGCGCCGCCTGCGCGGGGGGCGTCAGCCCGGGCGTGAGGAAGCGCAGCGCCAGGGTCAGCGAGCCCTGCCACGCCACCACGGGCAACGCCGCCAGCGCCGCCCCACCGCGCAGCACGCGCCCGAGCGACACGGCGGCCAGCCCGTCCATCAGCGCTTTCGCGGCGAGCACCGAGGGGTCGCCCGCCACGCCCTCGATCACCGGGCCGGCAAACGCGAGCGGCGTGACCGCAAACAGCGCCGCCGACGCCCGTAGTCCCTCGCCGGCCGTGACTGCCTTCCCGCCCGCTCCGGCGGTGAAGCGTTCGCGCGCAAACTTCGCCGCGCCCTGTGCCAGCCGCTGCAGCCGCAGCAGTCCTCCGAGGAGGCCGCCTACCATCGCCGCCGCCAGCACCACGAGCGTCGTCCGCAGCCAGCGGCCGTCATCCGGCAGTGCCAGCCAGGCGACACGCAGGCCCACGAAGGCGATGAGCACCGCGGTCACGACGCGCAGCCGCTGCTGCCATGCGGCCGGCAGCTCACGCCGGCCGAGCCAGCCGGCCAGCCCGCCAACGAGAATCGCGGCGCCATCGAGCAGAGTGCCCAGCACGGGTGCAGTTCAACCCAACGGCCATGCCCGGCTCAAGCGTCGCGGCGGCCCGCCCCGGCGCCGGCGGCGAGAGCCTCCACAGGTTGCCACCGGCCGTCAGCGCGGTTGAGTTGGAACCATGACCGAGGCGGCAAACGTCTCCCCCTTTGCGGGCCGCTTCGGCGGTCTGGCCCGGCTGTACGGCACAGGACCCACGATGCGGCTGGCGCGGGCGCACGTCGCGGTGATCGGGCTGGGCGGGGTCGGCTCATGGGCCGTGGAGGCGCTGGCCCGCTCGGGCGTGGGGAGGCTGACGCTGGTGGACCTGGACGATGTGTGCGAGTCGAACGTGAACCGCCAGCTTCACGCGCTCGACGGAACCCTCGGCCGCGGCAAGGCGGAGGTGCTGGCGGAGCGGGTGCGGGCGATCCATCCCGGCTGCGACGTGAGGCCGGTGGCGGAGTTCTTCACGGAGGTGACGGCGGAGCGGCTGCTCGCGCCGGGCCACGACGCGGTGCTGGACGCAATCGATGTGGTGCGGAACAAGGCGTTGCTGCTCGCACGCTGCCGGGCGAGGGGCATCCCGGCGGTGACCTGCGGCGCGGCGGGTGGGCGGCGCGACCCGACGCGGCTGCGGACCAGGGACCTCGCGGAGGCGACGCACGACCGCCTGCTGGGCGAGGTGCGGCGCGTGCTGCGCCGCGATCACGGACTGCCGGACGCGCCGTCAGCGCTGGACATACGCGCCGTGTTTTCCACCGAGCCGGCGGTGTTTCCGCAGGCGGACGGGACGGTTGGTGCGGAGCGGAACAAGCCGGGCGGTGCGCGGCGGTTGAACTGCGATGCCGGCTACGGCACGGCGGCGTTTGTAACCGGCGCGTTTGGGCTGGCGGCGGCGGCGGAGACGGTGCGGCTGCTGACCGCCTGAACGGCGGAAACCTCAGCCCAGCTGCGCGGCGTCGAGGCCGGCGAACGGATTGTTCGTGAACGCGACCGGCTTGGGCGGAGGCGGGGGGGGCGGTGGCGCGGGCGCGGCTGGACCCGGCGGGATCCCGGCCGGGGCGGCGGACTGGGGCAGCTTGGGCGCCGTGTGGATGTCCACCAGCGGGTTCTCGGCGAGTTTCTTCGCGATGGCCTTTTCGGCGTCGCCGTCGTCGTCGGGGTGCTTGGCGCGCTTCTGCTTCGGCAGCGGCGCGATCATGACGTTGATGGCGCGGCCGTTGAGCTTCACCTCGTTGGTGGCGTGGCCCCACGGGCCGACCTCGGTGATGAAGCGGTTCATCACCTGGAAGCCGAACTCCTTGTGGGCCATCTCGCGGCCCTTGAAGCGGAGGCTGGTCTTCACCGCCATGTCCTCGCAGAGGAAGTCGATGGCATGCTTCAGCTTGATGGCGAAATCGTGCGGATCGATCTTCGTGCTCAGCTGGACCTCCTTCGTCTTGTTCGTGTGCTGGCTCTTGCGGCTCTCCTTCTCGCGCTTGCCCTGCTCGTACTTGAACTTGCCGAAGTCCACCACGCGGCATACGGGCGGGACCGCTGCGGCGGCGATCTCGACCAGATCCACGCCGCGGCTGCGGGCGAGGTTGATCGCGTCCGGGAGGGACATGATGCCGAGCTGCTGGCCCTCGTCGCCGATGACGCGGACCTCGCGGGCGCGGATCTTGCCATTGATCCGGAACTGCGGCTGCTGGGGGTGGCGAGGAGGAAAAGGACGACTCAAGCTAGACTCAACGGTTGAAGTTCAGGGCGGAGGACGCCCGGATCCCGGCTGGATGCGAAGGACAGATCACCAATGCGCAGGCAGTTAAGCAGCCGCACCCGCGGGCGCAAGCGGCAAATTTCGGCGGGCGCCTCACGGCTTTGCCCAGAAATCCACGACGAAAACGTCCGCCACCAGCGGTCCCACGAGCGCGCCGAACTTCGTGTGGTCCGGATGGACGAGGTAGTCGTCGCGGTCCTTCTCCGTGCGGAACGTCAGGATGAACCCGTGGGTGAAGCCTTTGTCGTGCTTCTCCGGGCTGACGTTCGTGCCCCACTCGAAGCTTGCGATCTGGGAAATCTTCCCCGGCAGCGCGGCAAAGGCCTCCTCGACCTTGCGAATGTCCTCCTTCGAAGCGGTGTCCTTGAACTTGAACGACACCATGTGGACCAGCCGGCCACGCGGGGCGTCGGCGGCGGTCACGGAGGTGACGCCGGCAAACAGCAGCGCGGCGGCGAGGGCGAGCAGGAGGGCGGTCTTCATGAACGGCGAAGGTGATTAAGCCGGCGGACCGGCCGCCGTCAACTGGCGCTTGGCGCTCCGCGGCGGGCGTGTTACCTCTCCGTCGCTTTTCCGCGACGCGTGACCTACCGCCCCGCCCAATCCCATCGCCGGCCCGCGCGCGCGTCTGCCGTCGCCCTTGAGGCGCCGCCGGCCCGGCTGTGGTGGACCTTCCTCCGCGAGCTCGCGGCCAACCCCCGCGCGATCGGTGCGGCATGCCCCAGTTCGCCCGCGCTGGCGCGGAAGATGGTCGAGTTCGTCGAACCGCAGGACGACGCCCTCGTGATCGAGCTTGGCGGCGGCACCGGCGCGGTCACCGAGGCGCTCCTCGAGCGCGGCGTGGAGCCTCGCCGTCTGATGGTGGTCGAGCAGGCTCCCAACCTTGCACGGCTCCTGCGCGACCGCTTCCCCGCCGCGCACGTGGTCGGCGGGGACGCTGCGCAGCTCCGCGCGCACCTGCGGCGCTGGCGGCCCCGGTCGGCCGTGCGCGTTTCACACATCATCTCGAGCCTGCCCCTCCGTTCGCTGTCGCCGGTTGCAGCCTCCGCAATCCTCGCCGAGATCGGCGGCGTGCTGGCGGAGCACCGCGGGCTGTTCCTCCAGTACACCTACGCGCTGGCCTCCGTCCGGCACGTGCCGCCCGGCCTCCGACGCCGCGCCTCGGGCGTCGTGTGGTGGAACATCCCGCCCGCCCGGGTGGACGTGTTTTCGCCGGGCTGAAGCGCGCGGCGGCCCATTCCAGCCCCGCCCGACTCTTCACCACGCGGACAAGCCGGGCCGCCGCCACATGGGATTCCTGATTGCCGGCGGCTGCGGCCGGATCAAAGGCACGACCAGCCGCGTCCCCGACACGGGCGATGAGACGCCGGACACGATCCAGGCGCTGGCCGCCGTCTGGGACGCGGTGAGGAAACAGCCGTGGCCGGCGGCGTTGCGGAGGTCGAAAACCGTGCCAAGGGTCCGGCTGATGATGCATGAAGCACCGGCCTCGACGACCGCCGAGCTCCTCGCTTGGACCGTGCTGACGGCGCTGGCCGTGGGCGGGTTTTGCTGGGCAGTGCTGCGCGGCCAGTTCGCCGACCTCGACCGCGCCGCCCGCCTGCCGCTGGCCGGAGCCGACTACGCCGCCGACCGGGCCGGCGCTCAGGGCTCCTCCACGCGCATCCGGTAGAACCGCCGCAGATCCGTGGTCCAGTCCATGATTTCGGCGCTGAAGTCCGCGGCGCCGATGAAGCCCCTGTTCCCCGGTGCGTTGACCGGCCGCCAGTCCGAGCCCGCGCCAAGGTCCGGCGACCATTCGAGAATGAAGCGCCGGTTGGCAAGCTGGGTGAACCGCAGCACGACGTCGTCGCCCCACGCGTCAATCTCATTGATCGTCCACGCGTCGTTGGGGTCGTTCGGGCCGGTGCGCGTGAGGTACTCGAACCAGTTCGTGGCGCGGTCGGCGTCCGGATCATCCTCGGGGCCGGCGGCGGGCGCGTTGGTGCCGCCGAAGTGCGTGACCTGCCACGCCGCGTAGCTCTGCCAGCCGGCGAGGCCGTTGGTGATCCAGCGCGCGAGCAGCGCGGCGCCCGCGTCGTCCACCACGCTGGAACTCAGCGGCGGCATCCGGCCGGGGCCGAGTCGCGTGATGCGCGTGTGCAGCATCGAGCGAGCGAAGTCGCCGGGCGCGACGAGGCGGTTGGCCGGGTCGCCCTCGGAGTTGTTGAGCAGCCCGTCCGGCAGGCCGGTGAGTGAGAAGGGCGTGCTGGTCCGCGCGTCCCACCGGCCGAGGCCCGTGCCGCCGGGCTGGTGGCACATCGAGCAGTTCGCCTCGAGCCACGAGCGGGCGCGCCACTCCACGCTCCACGCCTCGTCATGGGCGGGCGCGAGCGCGGGCAGCGCGGCGAGGTTGGCCGGCGGGTTCGCGAACCACCCGCCGGCGGCCAGCGCGGCGAGCTGGTTCGTCGGCCCCTGGCCGTGGTCGAACGGCCCGTTGAACTGCGCCGTGTCCATGCCGAGCACGCCGCCGCCCGCCGGCGTATGGCACTGGAGGCATTCGGCGCGGCTCGGGTAGTGCCACGTCTGCGTGCGCAGGATGCCGCCGTCGCTGATCACGAAGTCCTCGTCCAACCCCTCCTCGGGCACGAGCACGGCATTCGTGGGCGGGTCGGTCCAGCGATAGGTGACGCCATAGACGCCGTTGCTGTTGCGGACGAGGAAGCGCGTTTCGAGCCGCCGCGCGGAGGCGGGCGCGCCGTTCGTCAGCTCGAGTTCGAAGTGCTTCACCCAGACCATGCCGGTGGGGAAGCTCCAGTTTCCCTCGGGCTGGAAGCCGATGAGCTGGTTCGTCGCGGTGATGGCGAACCACCGGCGCTTGGCCGCCGCGTCGGACCAGAAGGGCACGTTCGGCGCGTAGGGCACGAGGCCGGCGTGGGCCTCGAGCGTGAGCAGGTCCGCGAAGGCCCCGGTGTCCGCCAGCGTCGGCGGCAGCGGCGTGCCGGTCGGCGTGTTGTTGTAAACCAGCCGGCGGATCTGGTCCGTGCCCTGGTCGGCCAGCAGCACGTCGCCGTTGCGCGGGTCGCGGCCGAAGCCGGCGATCGCCCCGCGGTTCAGCAGCCGCTGCATCGGCGTGGCGGTCGCGCCGCCGGTCCAGCGCACGGCCCAGAGGTTGCCGCTCACGTAGTCGCCGAAGACGTACGCCCCGTAGAGCTGCGCCAGGCGGTCCCCGCGGTACACCACGCCGCCGGTCACGGACCGCCCCTGGAGCGCACCGCTGCCGTGGCTGTACTGCGTGATCGGCGGGATGGACGTGAAGCCCGCCGGGGCCTGGCCGGACTTCGGCCCGTTGAGCGTGCCCTCGCGGTACGCCCAGCCGTAGTTGCCGCCGCGCGTGGTGACGTTGATCTCCTCGCGCTGCCCGCCGCCCACGTCGCCCGCGTACAGCGCGCCCGTCGCCGGGTCGAAGCTCATGCGCCACACGTTGCGCATCCCCACGGCCCAGAATTCCGTCCTGACCTGCGCCGGGTTCACCGGCCGGCCGATGAAGTTCGTCGCGCCGATCCACGGATTGTCCGCGGGCACGGCGTAGGTGCCGGGTGCCACGGCGGGATGCGCGTTCGGCGCGAGCGAGCCGGGGCGCCGGTCAACGTCAATCCGCAGGATTCCGGAGAAGAAGTCTTTATCAATCCGCTGGCTGTTGTTGCCGAGGTCGTTCTGGTCGCCCTCGTCGCCGACGGACACATACAGATAGCCATCCGGCCCGAAGTGCAGGTCGCCGCCGTTGTGATTGCCGTAATCGTCCGGCTGGCTGATGAGGACCAGCTCGGAGTTTGCCAGTGCGCGGTTCGGGTTCGCGGGGTCGGCCGTGAAGCGCGAGACGCGCTGGTGCAGCGTGTTCGTGACCGTGGTGGAGTAGAAGACGAAGAGGTGGCCGTTGGTCGCGTAGCCGGGGTGGAAGGCGAAGCCCAGCAGCCCGCGCTCGTCCGTCGGCGTGCCGCCTGAGACGCGGCCGGCAATGTCGAGGTACACCGACCGCGTCGGCGCGGCGAGGTTCGTGATGACGGCGACGCGCCCACGCTGCTCGGCGACGAAGAGGCGGTTCGTCTCGCCCGGCGGCGCGGCGATGGCCACCGGGTCGGTGAACGTCAGGGAGCCGAAGGCGTTCTCCGTGGTGTAGCCGAACGCCAACGGCTCCAGCGGCAGCGTGAGCGTGGTGTTGGGCACGCGCTCCAGCGCCCCGGCGACGGACGCCGCCAGCGCGAGGACCGTCGCGAGCAGGAACCGGAGGCGGCGAAGGAGCAGTGCGGCGGCGGGGCGGGACTTCACGGGGCCAAGCTTCTTCACCCCGCGCCCCGCGTCAAAAGGCAAAGCGATGACAGCGCATCGCCGTTGCGCTAAGGCTCCCGCGTGCGCTCCGCCCTTCTGCTCCTGCCCGCCATGCTCCTCGCCGCCCGCCTCGCCGCCGCCGCACCGTTCACGCCGAACTACGATGAGAGCCGCGTGCCCGCCTACACGCTGCCTGACCCGCTGGTCTTTGCCGACGGCCGGCCCGTGAAGTCCGCGCGCGACTGGCGCCAGCGGCGGGAGGAACTGCTCGAACTGTTCCGCAGCGAGGTCTATGGCCGCAGTCCCGGCGCGCCGGCCGTGTTCCGCACGCGCGTCACGGACGACGATCCCGCCGCGCTGGGCGACCACGCGCACCGCCGGCAGGTCACGCTCCATTTCACCGACGACGACTCCGGCCCGCGCCTGAACCTGCTGCTGTACCTGCCCGCGAACGCGCGCGGTCCCGTGCCCGTCTTCCTGGGCCTCAACTTCGCCGGCAACCAGACCGTTCACGCCGATCCCGCGGTCCATCTCTCGACGAACTGGGTCCGCACGGATGAGAAGCGCGGCTTCCTCGCGAACCGCGCCACGGAGCAGACCCGTGGCGTGGAGGCCACGCGCTGGCAGGTCGAGAAGCT
>JBJXFY010000231.1:0-14220 GCA_046155815.1 Limisphaerales bacterium
GCCGACCCCTTTCGAGCAACGAAGCCACGGAGGAATCCTGGCTCGTGATCAATATCCAGCCCGCCGAGGCCGCCACTTCCTTGCGCACCTGATCGATACCCCGCTCCCGAAAGGAATTTTTAAGCACACTGGCCTGGCCGTAGAAATTGCGCACCGCCCAGCCGGCCATCCCTTCGATTTCCATGCTGCCGGTGGTCAGCCCGTCGCGATACTTCCGGGCATCCGCACTGGAGAATCTGATCCAGTCGGCCAACTCCTGCTGGGCCGGGTCACGATAGGCCTGCAGGCGGTTGGCCTCGACGGTCTGCTCGTTGATGAATCCCGCTGCTTTGCCGGTTGCGGGGAGGTAGTGGATAAACTCCGACTCGCCCGCGACCAGATGCGCGACGTCTTCCTTGCGCAGGGCATCACGGGAAAAGCCGGAACGCAGCGTGCGACGATTCTTCATGCTCTCGATGCTCGCGAGATTTCCCGAGCCGGCCTTGACCAACTGCACCTCCATCACCCGCTCGTCCTGATTGATCGTGGCGAGCAACGTCCAGCGGCAGGCGTAGCCGAAGGAACCGGCGGCCAACTCCAAGTTTTGCAGAAAAGCGCCGAGGGACAGGAGCGTTTCCCGCTGCTCCGGGTCAACGGCGGGCAGCCATTTGCGGCGATCGTTGCCGATGGTCCAGCGATACGGTTCGAGATATTGGACGAACCACGGCTGCGTGTTGTGGCCGCTGGGCGCGAGCGAGGCCAGTAACAGGATTTGTTTTTCGTCCGGCTGTAGGAGGTCGAGGTCGTCATCGGGCTTGAGGTCGGCCCGGAGCAGGTTTCGTTGGTCGCTCAGCAAATAGCCGGCGGTCCCGATGACGGCGATGGCACCGCCGACCGCCAGCCCGATGAATTTTCTTCTGCGCATGGGAGGATAGGGTTAGAGATCATGAATCACCTTGGGTGGAAGGGCGGCACGGAGGGCGTTCAACACGGCGAGGACATCGATGACTTCCTGGGTGATAGCACCGGCCACCGGAGTCAGATGACCAGTCGCGGCGAAGACCATGCCGATGACGCTGAGGGCCATGCCACCCACCGCGCTTTGGAGCGCGATGATCCGCATGCGTCGGCTGATGTGCATGAACTCGTCCACTTTTTTGAGCGAGTTATCCATGATCACGACGCCCGCTGCCTCCGCCGTTACGTCGCTGTTCTGCCCGATGGCCATGCCGACGGTGGCCGCCATCATCGCCGGGGCATCGTTGATGCCGTCGCCGACGTAGAGCGTCCTGGCCTTCGCTGTTTCGGCCCGAACGAGGGCGAGTTTCTGTTCCGGACTCTGCTGCGCGAAGATTTCAGTGATGCCGACCTTCTCGGCGAGGTAGCGCACCTCGGACTCGCGGTCGCCGGAGACGAGCATCACCCGGGCGAAGTGGTGCTTGGGGCCGAGGTGGCTCACGAAGGAACGGCTCTCGGCGCGCGGCGCATCGCGAAACCGCAGGGCCGCCGCGTAGCGCTGATCAATCACCACCACGCATTCGAGTCCACCGGCGAGTGAAGGAAGTTGATCCGATCCGGCGATGCTCTGGGCCAGCAGTTTGTTGCGGCTTGTGATCTGCACGACGTGGCCGGAAACGGCGCCGCGAAGTCCCTGGCCCGGCTGCTCGCCCACTTCGGTGGCCACTGGAAGCTGAATCCCGGCCTCCCTCGCTGCCGCAAGAATTGCGCGAGCCAGCGGATGCTTCGAGTAGCGCTCCAGACTCGCCACCAGCGTCAGCACTTCCTTCTGTTCGAAGCCCGGGCCGACGAGTTGTTCCGTCAACGTCGGCTCGCCATAGGTGAGCGTCCCGGTCTTGTCGAAGATCGCGACCCGGCACTCGGCAATCTGTTCGAGCACGACGGGGCTTTTCACGATGATCGCCCGGCGGGCGCAAAGGGAAATGGACCCAATGATGGCGATGGGAATGGCGAGCAGCAGCGGGCAGGGCGTGGCGATCACCAGCACCGCGAGAAATCGAATCGCTTCTCCGCTGATCGCCCAGGCGAGGATGGCGACGACCAGGGCAACCGGTGTGCAAATTGCGCCGAGGCGATCTCCGAGCCGTCGCAAGTTCGGTCGCTTCGCCTCGGACTCGCGCATGACTTCCATGATCTTGGCATAGCGCGAATCAGCGGCGAGCTGGGTCGTGCGGATGGTCAGCACAGACTCGCCGTTGATCGCGCCCGAGATCACCGCCGATCCGGAAGTCTTGGTGATCTGGAACGGCTCGCCCGTCAGGTAGGATTCATCCATGGTTCCGTGGCCCTCGATCACGACGCCGTCCACCGGGCAGATGTCGTGTGGATAGATCAACAGCGCGTCACCGACGGCAACCTCCGCGAGCGCCACATCCACGATCTCAGCCCCGCGCTTTCGATGGGCGATGGAGGGCATCCGCTTGGCCAGCGCCGCCAGCACGGAAGAGGCGCTGCGCAACGCGTACTTCTCCAGTGCTTCACCGCCGGAGAGCATCAGCACGATGATGGAGCCGGCCAGATACTCGCCGAGCAGGACTGAGGTGATAATGGAGATGCCGCCCAGCAGATCGGAACCAAATTCCCGTCTCAGGAGCTTCCGCAGCAAATCATAGAGCAGCGGCAGGCCTCCGAGGACGAGTGTGACGAGCAAGGGGATTCTGTGCGCGTCCGGCTCCATCCGGAAACCGAAGCGCAGCAACAGATGCAATGCGATGGCCACCGTGGAAAACGCCGCGATGACCGTGGACTTGCGGTGCCAGAGACTGGAGGGTGAATACCAGACACGAGCGGGCAGAGCCTCCGCGACTGGTTTTAGGGTGCTCGGTTTGGTGGCGGCCGGTGGGGGCGTGTTCATTGCATTTGGCGATCCAACTGACGGCCCGGGCGATCAGGCTTTGCGACGACCGGATTGACGATGTACCGTGGTTGGTTATGATCGGGAACCATGTCGCGCCGGCCCTACTAACGGTTGCCGGCGGTGCGGAGCTTGACGGACGCTTGACTGAACTCTCCAACTTAAGTGGTCAGTGAGCGGTGCTACAGATCACGCCTCTCCCCCTCCAGCCATCTTGTCATCATGATCCGCTCCGCAGCCGGCTGATGGGCTTGTCCTGCCAAAAGATCCAGCCACTTGTCCCACAGGTTTTTTCCGTGGCGGAATTCCTTCTTGATGTCTTCCACGGCACTCAGGTAGTCGCTTTCGTATTTGTCAGCTTCTTCAAACGTGAAGTCCTTTGGAATGTGATCGAGAATGATCCGAGTCATCTGGTGCAGCTCTTCCGGGGCGTATTTTGCAATCAAAAGAAGATCCAGCTTGCACGCTTCCGCATGGGAGACAATCAGCGGAAGAACGGTTGTTTCGAAGCTGCAGATATCCATTGTCCAGTGCAAATGCTCGCTCGCGGGCAAAATGGACAACCCGCTTGCTTTCAGGGTCTCAGAGGTCCGGGTTAACTTGTTCAGGTCCAGGTCAAACTGCTGCCACAATCCCGAGGGATCGGATCTGTCTCTCATCTCGATCCTGGCCTTTGCGGTGTCCAGCGCCTGATTCAGGGAAGAGACGGTTGTCTCGATCTCGTTCAGAGTCCTTTCCCAGGCTTCCTGAGCCTGAGGTGGGCAATGGGCCTTGATTGTTGACAGCGCATTCCGGTTCAGGTGCTCCAAATTCTTCTCCAGTTGCATCATTTGGTCCTGGTGCATTTTCAGGACGCTGCTGAAGTTCCTGATCGCCAGCAGCGCTCTGAGCTCTGGTTTGCATGCCTTTGTTTTCATCTGTTCTCCCTTTCAATTGCTGACGCTGAGCGAACGATTCCTGCGCATGCGGGAGTCCGGAGTTTCCGCCCACATCAACAGCCCTTTGAGGACATCCATGCCTCCCAAGAATTCGTGCTGTTCCCGTTGGAGTCCGATGACCGCCTTGCGGAATTCGTGGTCATAAAGTTCATCAGCCACCCCATCCTTCCGGTTACGCTTCGGCAGTTTGGATACAATGCTCCGGACCATGCGTTCCGCCTCCTCCTTGGAACGTCCATTTTGCAACTCCAGCTTGATTCGTAACGCTTCGGCGCAGAAATGGATGGCCTCCAGTTCAGACTCCAATGTGCGGGCAAGTAAGTTCCACTGCTTTCGCCCCGTCGCACTCAGTCCGTTAGCCTGCGTCCGGATGGCTTCCAGGGCCTCCTGCAACAGGTCGCCTTCACACTGAATCGCTTCCCAAGCCGCCGTTGCCCGTTTGAGGTGGTCAGATTCGTGGCTGTCGAGGCCGCCAGCCATCTCGTTCACCAGCTCGCCGGTTCGGTTCAGAATCTTTTCGACATTGTCCCAATTGCGTTGCCAGTTCATGTCCGAAGTGTCTGGCAATCCTTGTAGTGTGCCAAAATGCCGTCCGGAATGGAGCGACACGGACAGCGCCTCCTGCAATTCCCTCAAATGCGCGGTGTCGATGCGCGATCCAATTTCCAGGAGGGTTAGAATGTGAGTTGCCTCATTGGTAGTCATGTTGTTTACAACTGATGGCCGGTTTGGGGTGGTGGCCAGCCCAGGTTTCCTCAGCACCTGCTTTGAATGGCTGGGTTGGATTCGTGGTAGGTTCGCGCTGGCGCGCATGGAGGGACGAAGCCCCGACCGTTTCGCGACAGCGGAGGATGATTTCCGCCGGCGTCCGGTCCCCGGAGCCAGACGTGGTCCCGCCTCGTTGTCGTCCCGCCGCCAGACGAGGCTCAGAACACCCGCCGCCAACTCGGAGGCAAACTATTCCCGGTTCAGCAACTCGTCCCGGAACCGGGTGCTGAACTAATCGCCGCAGGTGTTCTCCCACGGGCGGCCCGGACTGAAGTGTGCTCCAGCAGCCGCGCGCCGATCTCCTCCGCGCCCTGTAGCCGCGCGTATTCCTCGACCGGGAGGTCGCCGCGCAGGAAGTTCCCGGTTGCCCCGGCGCGCAGGAACCAGCCGGGCCCCCAGAGGCCGTGCATTGGCGGCCGTCCGCAAGGACTTTGCAGGCTGCATTGGGCAGGTCTTGCGGATGCTCACGAAGACGAGGTTGTCTAAATCGCCCTCCGCTGGCTGCGCGATGTCCAAGATCCCGGGGAAGTTGATCTGTTGATGGGCAGACGCCGTCTCACGGACGCCGGGCGGGAAACAGCCATGATCATGAGTCGCCTCGGCGGACTGTCATGGGGTGCCCAGGTACTTCTGTCGTTCCTTGGCGGTCGGTTGGCGCGCGGCGCGGCGCTCCGCGAGGGCGAGCAGGTCCGTGGCCGAGGCGCAGATGTCGGTCGCATAAACTCTTGCCGGGGCCAGCATGCTGCCGACGACGGCCCGTCTTCCATCTGCGCTGAAGTTGAGCGTCCGGATTGCGCCTCCCTGACCCACCAGTTCGCCCAGCCGAACCCCCGTTGCCGTTTCCCACAACCCGACCGTATCCGAATCGAGGCTGGCGGCGAGCAGACACTTCCCGTTGGGGCTGAACTCGAGAATGACCGGCTGCGCAGGCCGGAGAAGGATCTCAATCTGGGCAACCTTCCTGCCTCTGCCGGCTTCCAAGACCAGGAGAAGCTTCTCGCTGTCGCGCACCACAATCCATTTCCCATCCGGACTGAACCTGGCCTCGTGCAGTTCGGCGTCATGCACGAAGACCGTCTCACACAGGCCGGTGGCCGATCGCCATAGACGCGCGCTGCGATCGGCGCCGGCCGTGACCAGCCAGTTTCCGTCAGGGCTGTAGGCGAAGTTGGAGATTCCCTTTGTGTGACCTTTCAGCTTCATCAGGATTTTCCCGGTTTTGGCGTCCAGCACCACCGTCCAATGGCCCTGGCACAAGGCAATGCGGCTCCCGTCGGGATGGAAGGACGCATCCCGCACCTTGTCCTCGATAATGATGTTACTGGAGTATTCGATCTCAGCGACCTTCATCCCGGTGGTGGAATTCCACAGCATCGCATCCCCGCCCACGGCCAAGGTCAATACACGGGCATCGTCCGGACCCAGCAGGGCGGCGGAGGCTCCGGGATGGTGCAACTCACACAGGCTCCTGCCGCTGCTGGAATCCCAGAGCCGCACCAAGCCGTCGCCGCCTGTCGTGGCCGTCCGACGGCCATCCTTGCTGAAGCAGGCATGTATGACGCCACCCTGCGTGTGCCCCACCAATTCACTCAGCACCTTGCCGGTGGCGGCCTCGAAGATTTGCGGGTTAGCATCACTGTCACTCCGGGCGAGCACCTTGATCCCGTCGGGGCTGAATACCGCGTAACCGGACCTCTGGCGGGCGTCCAAAACAATCGTCGGCTCCAGCGACGCAGCGAGCGTCTGCCGCAACGCACTCTCAGCTTCTGCGGTTTGGTGGATGTCCACGGCCTTGGCGGCAAGCAGGATGGCCAGGTGCGTGTCCGCGGCCTGTTGGTTGAGGGCTACTGCGGCCAATTGACGGGACTTCGCCGCGTGGGCCTGAAGCGCCGCACGGTCCCGTTCGTTCGTGGCCAGGGGAGCGACCACTCTGTTCGCCTTCACGGCAAGGAGCGCCGCCAGAACCGCCGTGGCGGTCACCCCCACCGGCGTCGCCATCGCAAGACGCAGCAACGCCATCGTCCGGCGGTGCTGTTTCACGTCTTCGCCGATCAGTTCATCCAGGGAAAGCCCCCGCAACGTCGCGGACAGCCGCCCGATGGCGTCGGCGAAGCCGGGTCGCCGCAGCGACAAATCACTGGCGGTCCTGGCCCAGCGCAAATCGAGGTGCAGCGGTTCCTGCGGGAATGCCCCTTGCAGGCGTCGTGGCAACGCGGTGGTCTGCGACCAGTCAAAATCGGCCCGGGCGCCATCCCATACCAGCCCGCCATCCGTCCACACGATCAGCAGGCGGCTGGCCGACCTGTTGCGCAGCCACCAGTCCACGTCCTGACCGACCCGTTTCGACTGCGCTGCCAACGGGGACGCCAGGAGGACGAAATACGCCGATTCCGCCAGTGCCTGTTCGATTTAACCCCACAGCTCAGGCGTCACGCCCAGGCCGGTTTGGTCACGGAACACCCGCATCGCGCGCAGGCATACCAAGGCTTGGCCAGGCGTTGCAGCCCCGACTGCAAGGCCGGTGCCAGGCGGCCATCGGCAGCCTGGCTGTACGAAATGAACGCGCGATAGCGGAAGTTCCCGGCCACGGCCTCCGCGGTAGGGTTTGGGTTCATGGCCTTGGCTGATGAAACTCATATCGGCCTGCCGAAAAGAGCGTCAATCCTCCGTTCAATCTCGTTTCCATGCAGATGAAAAGAGGCCATTGGCACTTGAGGCTGTCCGAAAAGTCAGTTGGCAGAGCATTTTTGGATCCACCCAGTCCATAGAGGACATCGTAATGATGCATTGCTGCCGTGTAACGCAGTGCGATTCGAAGTCGTGGCAAGACGCTGCCCCGTGCGGTCCAGATGCCTGCGCGAGCAGAACAGACTTTTCGGACAGCCACTTAAACCCTTCCCAGCCATTTCTCAGCCGCGCAGCAGCTTCAGGCGAGGCCGGGCACTTCGTCGGTCACGCGATACAGGCGGATGACGCGCGGCGCCCGGCCTTCCTAGAAATGGCGGCAAGGCATCGTGAGGCGCTCCGCCATTTCGGCAGATTGAGTCAATCCTGCAAACGGGCCGGGGTCTCGCGGCTGGTGATTTACCGCTTGTGTCCCCTGCCCGATGCCCGCACCACACGGCGATGCTTCCCACGCGATTTAGATGCGCCTGCACGCGCTGGCTGGTGGCCGTGAGCCTGCTCGGGCTGTCCGCCTTGTCCGGGAGGGCCGCCGAGGCCTATTCCGAAAGGCCCGGCACGGAGGGCGACGGCAGCTTCACCATCGGCCCGGAGTACACCGTGGACCCGGACCTCACGGACCGTGGCAATCCCAAGGGAAAAAGCTTCGAGTTCACGCTGCGCCTCGCCGACAGCAAGATCTTCAAGGGCGACGACGCCACGCTCGAACCCGAGAAGAAGGCGGTGCGGACGGAGCGGAAGATTTTCGTCTATGTGCCCGCCGCCTACCGGGACGGCACGAAGGCGCCGCTGCTCGTCATCCATGACGGGCCGGGGCAGCTCGGTCTGGTGCGGAGCGCGCTCGACAACCTGACGATCTCCAAGGATCCGAACCGCCGGCTCCCGGCGTTCATCGCGGTGGCCGTGGAGAACGGCGGCAACGACGGGAAGAACAGCGAGCGCGGCCTCGAGTACGACACCATGTCCGACCGCCTCGCCCGCTTCATCAATGATGAGGTGCTGCCGGCCGTGCTGAACCACCCGGAGATCAAGGCCGCCTACCCCGGCATCGCCTTCACGGTCAACCCGTGGGGCCGAGCCGTCCTCGGCTGCAGCTCCGGCGGCGCGGCGGCGTTGACGATGGCCTGGTTCCGGCCGGACCTGTTCCGCCGCGTGATGGCGTACTCCGGCACGTTCGTGGACCAGCAGGACGACGACGCGCCGGAGGAGGCGAAATACCCTTACGGCGCGTGGGAATACCATTCCGCGATGAAGCTGATCGAGGGCGGCGAAAATAAGCCGCTGCGCGTCTTCACGCACGTGTCCGAGAACGACCTGCGTGCCAACGATCCCGAGGAAACGCAGCACAACTGGGTCATGGCCGGCAAGCGGACGGAGGCGGCGCTCGCGAACAAGGGCTACCCCCACCGCTTCGTCTTCAGCCTGGCCTCCAAGCACTGCGACGGCCGCGTCTTCCAGCAGACCCTGGCCGGCACGCTCGTCTGGGTCTGGCGCGGCTATCACGCGGACTGAGGCAAATCTCCCGCGCTGACCGGCGGGAGGCGGCCGGCGGGGCGCGTCGCTCGGCCCGCGCGGTCAGCAGGATGGGCGGCTTCTCACGTTCGCGGCGGGCCGAGAACTGCCCGCCCGACCAGCACGGTTCCCCCGTTGATCACCGGGACTTGGCATGGGCTCGACGTGATTCAGCCGGCGGCGGCCACGCGCCGCGCTGGCCACGCACGGGTGGACGGCGTTATCCTACGGCCGCCTTGCACGCATGACCAACCGACGCTTCATCACCACCGCCGAGGCCCTGCAAGAAGACTACAAGGGCCGCACGAACTACTGGCTCTGCCGCCCCGAAGTCTGCGCGGCGGAAGAGCTGCAAATCTGCCGCGCCGAGCTGCCCGCCGGCGAGGGGCACAACTTCCACACCCACCCGGAACTTGAGGAGGCCATCTACGTCCTCGAAGGCGAGGTCGAGCAGTGGGTCGAACGGGAGAAGCGCATCCTGAAGCCCGGCGAGGTGGCGCACATCCCGCGCGGCGTGGTTCACGCCACCTTCAACCCCACCGGTCAGGACGCCGTCATCCTGGCCATCCTGTCGCCGGCCACGCAGCGGGGGCCTTTCGCGGTGGACGTGAGCGGCGAGGCGCCCTGGCAAGGCCTGAGGGCATGATCCGGCGCGGCCTGGCCGGCAGCTTCGGGCGGCGGAAAAACCGGTTGCCGGTCCGGAAGGCCGCTTCTAACTTGGCCGCCCTGTCCGGTCGACCGGACGCCACGGTCGCCTCGGTAGCTCAATGGTAGAGCAGCTGACTCTTAATCAGTTGGTTCCTGGTTCAAGTCCAGGCCGGGGCACCAAACCCACCGACGCGGCCCGCCGAGCTTGCCATCCGCCTCGCCGGGCCGAAGCCTCCGCACAAGCCCCATGATCGTCCGCCTCGCCTACGGCCTGGGCCACCTGCCGGTGGAGTTTCCCGACGACCGCACGGTCGTGATCGAGCCGGCGCACCGGCCCGGCCTCGCCGACGAGCAGGCCGCCGTGCTCGGCGCGCTGCGCCAACCGACCGGCTCGCCCCCGCTGCGGGCGCGCCTGAAGCCCGCGGACAGGCTCTGCATCCTCTTCACCGACCTCACCCGCGCCACGCCCAACGAACGGATCATCCCGTGGCTGCTTGGGGAACTGCGCGATCACCCGCGCGAGAACATCACGCTGCTCAACCAGCTCGGCACGCACCGGCCGAACACGCCGGAAGAACTCGAGCGGATGCTCACGGCCGAGGTGGTGCAGAACTACCGGGTGCTGAACCATGAGCCGGAAAACGACGACGCCCACCTCCAGCTCGGCACGACGCGCGACGGCACGCCCGCCCTGCTCAACCGCCACGCCGTCGAGGCGGACCTGCGGATCGTCACCGGATTCATCGAGCCGCATTTCTTCGCCGGCTTCAGCGGCGGGCCCAAGGGCCTGATGCCGGGCGTGGCGGCGCTGCGCACCGTCATGAGCAACCACGGCGCGCGGAACATCGGCGACCCGCGCGCCACCTTCGGCGTCACCGAGGGCAACCCACTCTGGGAGGAGCTGCGCGACATCGCGCTGCGCGCCGGGCCGAGCTTCCTGCTCAACGTCACGCTCAACGAGCAGCGGCGGATCACCAACGTCTTCGCCGGCGACCTGCAGGCCGCGCACCGCGCCGGGACGGAGTTCGTGCGCGCCTCGGCGATGCAGCGCGTGAAGCAGCCCTTTGACGTGGTGGTCACCACCAACAGCGGCTACCCGCTCGACCTGAACCTCTACCAGGGCGTGAAGGGCATGAGCGCCGGCGCACGCATCCTCGCCGAGGGCGGGACGCTGATCCTCGCCTGCGAATGCCGCGAAGGCGTGCCCGCCGGCAGCCCGCTGGACCGGCTGCTGCGCAGCGCCTCCGGCCCGGAGGAAATCCTGGCGATGCTGGCCACGCCCGGTTTCGTGCGGCCCGAGCAGTGGCAGGCGCAGATCCAGGCGCTCATCCAGCGCCACGCGAAGGTGCTCGTCCACTCGAAGCTGCCCGACGAGGTGCTGCGGGCCTGCCATCTCGAGCCGTGCCCCGACGTCGCCGCCGCCGTGCGCACGGAGCTGGACCGCCGCGGCCCCGACGCGCGCGTCGCCGTCCTGCCCCAGGGACCGCTGACGATTCCGTACCTGGCCTGAGATCCGGCCAGGCGGCCCGCGGCCACGGAGTCTTCGCCCCAAGGACGCGTCCTGACGCGGAGGGCTTCAGCCGCGTGAAGGACCTTCCGGCGAGTCACCTTCCATCCGCCGCTTCCACGGTGATCACCAGCGGGCGGTGGTCCGAAGCCACTCCCCAGTCACTCATGGTGTGGACGTAGGTGTCGTCCCGCCGCCATTCCTTCGCCAGTCCGGCGCTGATGAGCGCGTAATCTATCCGGCTGTAGCTGTCCTCGACGCCGTAGTAATGCGTCCAGGTGATGGTACGGGGCTGCCAGCGCGGGTTGGGGGTGAAGCCGGTGTCGCCGTTGCGCTCCGCGGGACGCGTGTCCACCAGGGCCGTGGCGCCGCGACCCACGAGGGTGCGGATGGGCGGCTGGTCCTTGGTGTCGTTGAAGTCGCCGAGGACGATGACGTTGGCCTGCGGGTCGGCGGCCAGCCGGGCGTCCACCTTGGTTCGGAGCAGCTTCGCCTCCTCAAGCCGCATTTCCGCCTCGTCCGCCTCGGGCACGGCGCGGCGCGACTTGAGGTGCGCGGTGAGGAGGGTGAGCCGGTAGTCCGGCCGCACGCCGATCTCGACCTCCGCGAAGCCGCGGCTCACGCGGAAGCGGCGGCCCTGGAGGAGGAACGCATCGTTCGTGTGCGGGCGTCGGGCCGTGTATGGAAACCGGCTCAGCACGGCCACCTGGATGTTCGTGTCCCAACCGGTCACGAACTCCGCGTACGGCAGGTCGAGGCCGCCGGACTTGAGGGCAGCCTGCAGTTCATCCAGCGCGGCCCGGCCGCCGATTTCCTGCAGCGCCAGCACGTCCGGCCGCAGGGCGAGCAACGTCCCGCGGATCTTGGCCCGGGACTCGGGCGATTTTGCGGGTCGGGTCTCAGTCTTCTCCAGCAGGTAGTTCTCCACGTTCCACGTCACGACCTTGACGGTTTCGGCGGCGCGGAGGAGGGGCGTGGCCGCCAGCAGCAGCGCGGCGGCGAGGAGGCGGTACATCATGGCGGGAACATGCTGTGGCGGGTGCGGGCCCGGGTCAAAGGGGCCGCCGGGACGGTTTTGCGAGCTTCCCGAACGTTGCTATTTTTCGGCATGCTCCGACTCGAAGAGCCGCCGGCCGACGCCGGACCGCTCCCCGATCCAGTGCGCGCCAGCCTGACCGACAAGCAGAGCGAGACGGACCACCGCCAGCTCCCGATCGACAAGGTCGGCGTGCGAGGGCTGCGCTTCCCGATCCAGGTTCGCGACCGCTCGCGCAAGTTCCAGAACACCGTGGCCACCGTGGGCATGTACGTGGACCTGCCCAAAGAATTCAAGGGCACCCACATGAGCCGTTTCATCGAGGTGCTCAACGCCCACGGAAACGTCATCCACGTCGAGAACCTGCCCGACATCCTGCGCGAGATGCAGGGCCGCCTGAAGGCTCGCACCGCGCATGTCGAGCTCGAGTTTCCTTACTTCATCACCAAGCCCGCGCCCATCTCCGGCAAGGTCGGCATGATGGACTACGGCGTCCGCTTCGAGGCGACGATGGAGGGCGGTGCCTACGACCTGGTGATGACCGTGCAGGCGAACGTCACCACCCTCTGCCCGTGCTCCAAGGCCATCGCCCGCCACGGCGCGCACAACCAGCGCGGCGAGGTCACCGTGCAGGTCCGCTCGAAGGACATCGTCTGGATCGAAGAACTGATCGGCCTGATCGAGTCCTGCGGCAGCTCGGAGCTGTTCTCGCTGCTCAAGCGCGAGGACGAGAAGGCCGTGACCGAGCGGGCCTATGAAAACCCGGTGTTTGTGGAGGACCTGGTACGCAACGTGGCCACCCGGCTCAACCAGCACCCGCTCGTGACCTGGTACCGCGTCGAGGCGGAGAACCAGGAGAGCATCCACAACCACAACGCCTACGCGTGCCTCGAGCGCGGGTGAGGGCCGCCGCTCAGCCGTCGCCGAAGTTCTTCGTCCACCAGGCCTCCAATTCGTCCGCACCGAAGTCGGCCAGCACCCGGCCCTCCACCTCGATCACCGGCGCACGGGTCTGGCCGGAGAGTTCGATCATCTCGTCGAACAGGGTGCGGCTGCGGGAGACATTGAGTTCCGCATACTTCAGTCCGCGGGCGTCGAGCCAGTCCCGGGCTTCGTCACACCAGCCGCAGCCGGACTTCACGAAGAAACGGATGGCGTGGGGCGCACCGGTGCTCATTCGGTCAGGATGGTGTCGGCGTGCTCGTAGGCCGGCGAGCAGCAGCAGAGCAGGCGCAGCGGCTCCTCGCCCGTGTTCCAGAGCTTGTGTTTCCGGCCAGGCGGGATGGCCACGGCGTCGCCGGCCCGCACCTCGCGCAGCTCGCCTTCGATGCGCATCCGGCCCGTGCCGTGGGTGATGTAGTAAATCTCCTCCGCGCGCGCATGGTAATGCTCCTGGGTCGCCGCGCCCGCGGGCAGGCGCGCCTCGGCGAGACTCTGGGTGCGGATCGCGGAATTGCGGTGGCTGAGCAGTTCGCGGATCTCCGAGCCGTCCTTGGTGATGAACGGCGGCGCGGCGTCGAGGTTCGAGATGTCCATGCGGGGGCGACCGTAGCCTCCGGCCCGCCGCGCGCCAGCGGGTCGGCCCAGAGGCTGCCGGCCGGCTGCCGGTGCGCCTCACTTCCCGCTTGGCAGGGGCCATGGCGTGACCACCCTTCCGGACATGAAGCCCCTGCTGCCGCTGCTCCTCGCTGCCACGCTCGCCGCCCACGCCGCGCCGGTGCCGCTCTTTGACGGCAAGTCCTTCGCCGGCTGGGACGGTGATACGAACAAGTCCTTCCGCCTCGTGGACGGCGCCATGGTGGGCGGCAGCCTCAAGGAGACGGTGCCGAGGAACGAGTTTCTCGCGACGACGCGCCGCTACACGAACTTCGTGCTGCGCCTCGATTTCAAACTGCTGGGCACCGAGGGCTTCGTGAACTCCGGCGTGCAGGTCCGCAGCGAGCGCGTCCCCAACCATCACGAGATGGCCGGCTACCAGGTGGACATCGGCGACCCCGAGTGGTGGGGCTGCATCTACGACGAAAGCCGCCGCAACAAGGTCATGGCCAAGTCCGACATGAAGGCCATCGAGCCGGTGCTCAAGCGCGGTGACTGGAACCGCTACGAAATCCGCTGCGACGGCCCGCGCGTGGTCGTGAAGCTCAACGGCGTGCAGACCGTGGACTACACGGAGGAGGATCGGTCGCTGCCGCAGTTCGGGGTGATCGGCCTGCAGATCCATGGCGGCGGGAAGGGCGAGGCGTGGTTCCGCAACCTCAGCATCGAAGAGCTGCCGTGA
>JBJXFY010000302.1:0-16876 GCA_046155815.1 Limisphaerales bacterium
CGGAATCATGATGACCGCCAGCCCGCACACGAACCCGGCAAAGGCCGAGATACAACAGGCAAGACGCACGCTTCTATACCAGGCTTGCCTATGCATGAAGAGCATGCAACCACCCTCCTGATGTTAGAACCGACGCGCACGCCGGCCCGCCGTCCTTCGCCACGGCATGGATGCGCGCCGTGAGCGTGCCGCCCGACTTCAGCGCCTTCGCCAGTTGGGCCGGGGTCACGTCACGCAGGTGAATCTTGGCCCGCCGGAACATCTCCCGCCGGCCGGTCTTCTCGCCCGACCAGCTCAGGTAGAAGAAGCGTTCGCCACGCTTCCCGTGGACGGCCGGCCCCGCGAAGTCCGGCGCCCCGTCCGCCCCCGGCTTCACCGTCACCTCGGTCGTCCAGGCCAGCGCGTCCGCGCCCGCGGATATGCCGGCCACGAAGCCATCCTTCGTCTGCAGGTCCACGCGGATGTCCGCGCGCCCGTCGCAGCCTGAGAAGCGGTCTGCCGGCAGCCCGATGCAGACCAGACTAATCGCGACGAAGTTGCGGGGACCCTTGATCGCCGCGCCGGCGGACAGGCTTCGGGTTCGGACCATCGCGGCTTCGTCTGGCATGGCCGGAAGCAAACGCAGTCCGCCCCGATACCGCAAGGAGGCACCGCCCCGGACCATTCCCACGGGCCGCTTGCCCGCCTGCCCGCCGGCGCAAGGCCCGGCTTTACGCTGCCGCCGGCGCACGCTACCACCTTGGGCGATGCTCTTCTGTGACACGTTCCGGTCCCGGCTGCGGGCCGTGGTGTGCCTTGGCGCCTGGATCCTCGCTGCGGCTGCGGACGCACGCGACCGCCTGCCCGGCGAACCGCTGTTCCCCGACCCCGCGCTCGAGGCCGCCGTGCGCCGCCAGGTCTTTGCCAAGCGCGAGAACCGCGAGCCGCTCACCGAGGCCGACGTGGCGAACCTCTCCACCATCGAGGCGCGCGGCCGGGGCGTCACCAACCTCGCCGGCCTCGAGGCCTGCCGCGCCCTCGCCCTGCTCGACCTGCCCGGCAACGGCGTCCGCGACCTCACCCCGCTCGCCGGCCTCACCCGCCTCCAGTCGCTCACGCTCGCCGGCAACCGCGTGGCAGACCCCACCCCGCTGGCCACCATCACCGCACTGCAATACCTCGAGCTGTCCCGCAACGAGGTGCGCGACCTCACACCCCTCGCCGGCCTGACCAACCTCTCGGCGCTGTATCTTTCCTCCAACGCCGTCACCGACCTCCGGCCGCTGCTCGGCCTGCGCCGGCTCAGCTCGCTGCACCTCGACGGCAACGACCTGCGCTCCCTCGAGGGCATCGGCGCGCTGCGCGGCCTCTTCACGCTGTCGCTGCGGGACAACGCCATCAGCGACCTCCGGCCGCTCACGGGCTTCACCTCGCTCCATCACCTGTTCCTCGAGAACAACCGCATCCAGGACCTTGGACCGTTGCTGGCGCTGCTGCAGGCGGACAAGGAACAGCGTTTTGCGCCGTTCCTGAACCTCCACCTCGCCGGCAACCCGCTCGGCACCGAGGCACGCACGCGCCAGCTCCCGGCCATCCGGAAGCTCGGCACCCGCGTCCACCCCTGAGGGCCCGCCCGACTGGCAGGGAGCAGCGCGTGGCGCGGCGCTGCGGGGCCTGGACGCAGACGCGGGCGCCGCCGGGCGGATGGCGGGAAACCCGTTGCGGGCGACGTGCCCGATGTTCATCCTCGGGGCGAAGTCTCGAGGTTGCTCCCCGGATGAACGAATGGAATTTCCAAGGACGTGCCCGTGCCTGCCACGCGTGCGAGAAGGCCTTCGCGGATGGGCAGGCCTACCACACGCTGCTCTTCGAGGGGCGGCACGGCTACGACCGGCACGACGTGTGCGCGTCCTGCTGGGAGGCGCAGCACCGGCACGGGGCCACGGAGCGGCGGGGCTTCATCTCGCACTGGCAGGGCGTGTTTGAGGCGCCGCCGGCCGCGCCGTCGGAACCGATCCCGCGCGAGGACGCCGAGTCGCTGTTGCGCCGGCTGGTGGAGCGGGCGGACCCGGGCCACCACGCGGCAAGGTTCATCCTCGCGGCCATGCTCGAGCGGAAGCGGCAGCTGAAGGTGCGCGACCAGTTCCGACAGGACGGCCGCCGGGTGTTCGTGTACGAACTGGCACGCACGGGCGAGGTATTCACCATCTTGGACCCGGAACTGCGGCTGGCCGAGCTGGACTCCGTGCAGCGCACCGTGGCGGACCTGCTCGAGCATGGCCTGCCCGGCGGAGAGGCGGCGGAGGCCGGCGCGGCGACCGCGCTCCCCCCGGAAGGCCCGCCGCCGGACGAGGCCGGGAAGGCCGCAGCTGAAACGGGCAACGAGACCACTGCCGTCCTCGCGGAGCCGGCCCCGGCCTGAGCGCCTTTCGCCGGAAATCAGGACCACCCACCACCATGGACAGCCGCGCAGCCGGGGGCTTTGACGCCGCGGAACTTGAGGCGGTGGTGGGGCATCGCTTCGAGGACCCGGCCCTGCTCCGGCTGGCGCTGACCCATCCCTCGGTCTCGCACGAGGCCGGCGAGACGGCGCCGGACAACCAGCGTCTGGAGTTCCTCGGCGACGCGGTGCTGCAGCTCGTGCTCACGCGCGAGCTGTACGAGAAGTTTCCCGGCGTAGGGGAAGGCCCCCTGACCCAGGCACGGGCGGAGATGGTGAACAGCCGGACGCTCGCCCGCCAGGCGCAGGCGCTGGAGCTGGGCCGCCACCTGGTCATGAGCCGGGGCGAGGAGGCCAACGGCGGACGGAGACGACAGGGCGCCCTGGCGGACGCCTTCGAGGCGCTGCTCGGCGCGTTGTACCTGGACGGCGGACTGGAGACGGCGCGGCGGTTCGTGCTGGCCCGCTTTCATGAGGCGTTCGGCCGCTTGGAGGCGGTTCCGAGTCTCGAGAACCCGAAGGGCGAGCTGCAGGAAATGCTCCAGGCTCAGACCGCGGCCGCGCCCGAGTACCACCTGCTGGCGGTGAGCGGACCGGACCACGACCGCGACTTCGAGTGCGAGGTCAGCCACCAAGGCCGGCTGCTCGGCCGCGGCCGGGGCAAGAGCAAGAAGGCCGCCGAGAGTGAGGCGGCCCGCGCGGCGCTGGCCGGCCTCCGGGCCGCCGGCGGGGACCGGTGCTTCACCCCTTCCACCAATTCGGATCCCGGGGCAGTTTGAGCCGTCTCGCGGTGCCCGCGGTTTTTTTTTGTGACGCCCTGTGGGCCGGCGGATACTTCACCCGTGCCCTGGATGCGTGCGCTGTTGCTGCTGGCCGTGATCGGACTCGCCCCCGTTTACGCGGCGGAGGTCCGGCCGCTCGACGTTCCGCCCGGCCGCCCGGGCTTCACCCTTCTGCCCGCGGCTGACACCGGCCTCGCCTTCACCAACGCCCTCCCGCCAGCCCGCTACGTCACCAACCAGGTCCACCTCAACGGCTCCGGCGTCGCCCTCGCGGACGTGGACGGCGACGGCCGCTGCGACGTCTTCCTCGCCGCGCTCGGCACTGGCAACCGCCTCTTCCGGAATCTCGGCGGCTGGTGCTTCACCAACATCACCGCCGCGGCCGGTGTCGCGCTGTCCGGCCTCGACTGCACCGGCGTCGCGTTCGCGGACCTTGATGGCGAAGGCGGCCCCGACCTCGTCATAAACACCATCGCGCAGGGCACGCACCTGCTGCTGAATGACGGTGCCGGCCGCTTCACGCCCATGTCCGGCCCGCCGCTCAACCCCGGCCGTGCCGGCATGTCCCTCGCCCTCGGGGACGCGGACGGCGACGGCGACCTCGACCTCTACGTCTCGAATTACCGTACCGAGACCATCCGCGACCAGCCGAACACCCGCCTCGGCGGCCGCAACGACGAGCAGGGTCGCATGATCGTCGAGCGGGTCAACGGACGGCCGGCGACGGAACCGGACCTCGTCGGCCGCTTCACCCTCTCCGCCGACGGCCGGATCACCGAACACGGCGAGCCCGATGTGCTCTTCCGCAACGACGGCGGCGCGCGCTTCACGCCGCTCTCCTTCACCGACGGCACATTCCTTGACGAGGACGGGAAGCCTCTCCGGGGACCGCCCCATGACTGGGGCCTCTCCGTGCTCTTCCGCGACCTGAACGGCGACGGCGCGCCGGACCTCTATGTCTGCAACGACTTCGGCTCGCCCGACCGCATCTGGTGGAACGCCTCGACCAACGGCGCGATCCGCTTCCGCGCCGCCCCCCGCCTCGCCTTCCGCCACACCAGCCAGTTCTCAATGGGCGCGGACGCGGCCGACGTGGACCGCGACGGACACGACGACCTGTTCGTCGCCGACATGTTGAGCCGTACGCATGCCAAGCGCGTCACCCAGGTCGGCGACGTGCGCCCGCAGTTCAACCCCGTCGGCGTGTTCAGCGACCGCCCCCAGTACTCCTTCAACACCCTCTTCCGCGCCCGTGGCGACGGCACCTTCGAGGACATCGCGTGGTACGCCGGCGTCGCCATGTCCGAGTGGTCGTGGACGCCGCACTTCCTCGATGTGGACCTTGACGGCTTCGAGGATCTGCTGCTCACCACCGGCCACGAGCTGGAAATGATGGATGCCGACGTGGCCGAGCGCGGCGAGGCCTTGAAGTCGCAGCGGCCAATGTCCGTCCTGGAACTGCTGCGCCTGCGACTGCTCTTTCCGCGGCTGAACATCCCCAACGTCGCGTTCCGCAACCGGGGCGACCTCACGTTCGAGGACACGGGCGAGGCCTGGGGCTTCGCGCTGCCCGCCGTCTCGCACGGGCTGGCCACCGGCGACCTCGACGGCGACGGCGACCTGGACGTGGTGATCAACAACCTGAACGACGGCGCCTTCGTGCTGCGCAACGAAGCCCCCGCGTCCCGCCTCCTTGTGCGACTGCGCGGGCGGTCGCCGAACACCGCCGGCATCGGCGCCAGGATCCGCGTCACCGGCGGCCCCGTGGTGCAGACGCAGGAATTGATTGCCGGCGGACGCTACCTCTCGGGCGACGAGCCGACGCGCGTGTTCGCCGCCGGCCACGAGACCAACCGCCTCGACTTGGAGGTTCGGTGGCGCAGCGGCCTCTTGAGCCTCGTGACCAACGTCCCCGCCAACAGCCTCCTCGAAGTGAGCGAGACCGGGGCGGTGCCGCCACCGTCGCCGTCTCCACCGGCGGCGCCCCCGCCGCCGCTCTTCACCGACGCCACCGAGCGCCTCCGCCACGTCCATGCCGACGAACCCTTCGATGACTTCTCGCACCAGCCGCTGCTACCGCACCGGCTCAGCCAGCTCGGGCCCGGCCTCGCCTGGCAGGACGTCAACGGCGACGGCCTCGAGGACCTGGTGATCGGCACGGGCCGCGGCGGGCGCCTCTTGCTCGCGCTGAACGACGGGCAGGGCGGCTTCAAGCGCGCCACGCAGCGCACCATGCAGCAGCCCGAGGCCGGCGACGTGCTGGGCCTCCTCGCGCTGCCGCTCGCGCCCGGGCAGGTGTCGCTGCTCGCCGTCGGAGCCGCGGACGAGCACGCCTCGACCAAGGGCGCGGCATTGCGCGAGTTCCAACTGGCCGCCGGCTCCGTGCGCGACCTGCTGCCCGCCGATCCGGCCGCCAGCTTCGCCGTGCTCGCCGCCACGGATGTCGAGGGTGACGGAGACCTTGACCTGTTCCTCGGCGGTCGGGTGGTGCCCGGCCGCCACCCCGCCGCCCCGCGCTCGCGCCTGCTGCGGCGCGAAGGAGACGGCTGGCGCGAAGACCCGGCGGACCGGCCGCTGCTTGAAAACCTCGGCCCCGTCACCTCGGCCGTCTGGACCGACCTCGACGGCGACGGCTTTTCCGAGCTGGTTGTTGCCGCGTCCTGGAGCCCACTGGCATTTTTCAAGAACGAGAAGGGCCGCCTGGCCGCGTGGACACCCAACGTGACCGAGCCCCCCGGCAACCGTGAGTCGGCCATCGTGAGCCCTCTCAGCCTCGCCGCGGGGGATCTTGACGGCGACGGGCGGCCCGACCTCGTGTGCGGCAGCTGGGGCCTGAACCACGCCCTCGCCCGCCTCGCAGCCGAACGCCCGGCGCGACTCTATCACGGCGACCTCGACGCCAACGGCGTGACCGACCTGATCGAGGCGCACTTCGATCTGGCCGCGGGCGACTACGTGCCGCTGCGGCCATACCGCGCGCTCGTGGGCGCCCTGCCCTTCCTGCGCGAACGCTTCCCAACCCACCTCTCGCTGGCGCAGGCGACGGTGACGACGCTGCTCGGACCGCACGCGGCGGAGGTAAGGTTCAACGAGGTGGGGGATTTCCGCTCCGTGGCGCTGCTCAACCGCGGCGGCTCGTTCGAGCTGCGTCCGCTGCCGCGCGAGGCGCAGTTCGCGCCCGCGATCAGCCCGGCGGTGGCCGACTTCGACGGCGACGGCCACGAGGACGTGCTGCTGAGCCAGAACTTCTTCGCGCTGCATGGCGACGCGGCCCGCCTCGACGCCGGGCGCGGGCTGCTGCTGCGCGGCGACGGCCGGGGCGGTTTCTCCGCGGTGCCGGGTCAGGAGAGCGGCGTGCTCGTGTACGGCGAGCAGCGCGCCGCCGCCGTGGCCGACTACGACGGCGACGGACGGACGGACGTGGCCATCGCGCAGAACGGCGCGGCCACGCGGCTGCTCCGGAACGCCGGCGCGCGGCCCGGCCTGCGCGTGCGGCTCGCCGGCCCGCCCGGCAACCCGGCCGGCCTCGGCGCTCGGCTCCGGCTGGAGTCGGCGGGCCGGCACGGCCCGGCGCGCGAAATCTCCGCCGGCTCGGGTTGGCTGGCACAGCACGGCGCCGTGACGGTGCTGGCCGCCCCTCCGGGCGGCGCGACGCTCCACGTCCGCTGGCCCGGCGGCCGGACCGGTGCGGTACCCGTGCCCGCGGGCGCGAAGGAAGCGACGGCGGCGTTCCCCCCGCCGTGAAGATGCGGATGCAGGGCCGATTCAAGGCGCCTGCCCAAGCCGCAGCAGACGCACCGCCTGTCCTTCCCCGAGCCGGTCCAATCTTTCCTCGGCCAGCACCTCCACGCGGCGACCGGTTCGTTGTGCCAGCGTGTCGGACTGCGCCACGGTCGTAAGCAACACCGTCTCCTGTGCCGGAAGATCCTCGGGCCTTGCGATGAACTCGTGCCGCCCGCGCAGATAGAACACGTACCGCACGTAACCCGGCCGGAGCAGCAGCAGCTTCTGCCCGGCCGGAACCTGCGCCAGCACCCGCTCCGCCGCCGGCCGTAGGCGCTGGCGCTGCGCCATGCGCGGCGCCGCCAGCGACCACGCGGCGAGCCCGGCCGCCGCCAGCACCAGCGCGGACCAGCGCCACAGCCCCGGCCGGATCTGTTCGGGCCGCCGCCCCCGCCGCAGCGCGACGACGGCCAGCACCGCGCCCGCCACAGCCGTCCACCGCCACGCGCCGGCGGACATCACCGCCCCGGCCGCACCCGCCAGCGCCGCCAGCAGGCCCACGATCTGCAAGGCCCGCCACCAGATGCTCCAACCCCGCGCGCCCTGCCGCAGCCGCTCGCCGCCCAGCGCCAGCGCCATCAGCACCGGCCCGTACACGGGCATCGAATAGCGCGGCCGGTAGCCCGGAACCGCCGGCAGCAGCACGATCGTCACGAGCGCCAGCCACCCCGCGGCGCGCACGAAGCGCCGCTGCGGTTCATCCAGTTCCTTCCATGCCGCCGGCCGCACAAAAGCCAACGCCAGCAGCGCCCAGGGCATCAGGTTCAGCACGCTGCCGAGGGGCTCGCGCAGCGCGCGCAGCAGCAGTTCCGTCCATGGCGTCGCCTGCTGAAAGCGGTCCGTCACCTCCCCTTGCCAAACCGCCGCCGCCGCCTGCCAGTGCCCTCGGATGGCCAGCAGCCACAGCAGTGCCGGCAGCAACAGGCAAGACACACCCAGCCAGAAACGCCCGCGCCGCAGTTCCCCCGCGGAGCCCGCCAGGCCCTGGCACAGGACGACCAACCCAAGGAAGAACGGCAGGTGGGCCGGCCCCTTGGCCAGCAGGGCAAGTCCGAGCAGCAGGCCCGTCGCCGCCCACCGGCCGGCGGACAGGCGGCCGCCGGCCCAGGCCTCCAGCCACACGGCGCAAGCCATGCCCGTGAGCGCCATGTGCGCGGCCTCGATCTCCGCCAGCCGGCCCTTGTCCACCACCGCAATCGTCGTGAGGAGGATCAGTCCGGCGCCGAATGCCCCCTCCCGGCCCAGCCACGAGCGTCCGGTCCGCCACGCCGTCAGCGCGAGCAGGAGCACCATCGTGGCCGAAGGCAGGCGCGCCGTGAACTCGTCCACGACGCCCGTCGCCTGAAACGACGCCGCAATGAGCCAGTTGAGGAACGGCGGCTTCCGGTAGTACGCCTCACCGCCGATGGTGGACACGGCCCAGTTGCCCGACTCGATCATGCCCAGGGCCGGCTCGACGCGGCGCGGCTCCTCGAGGCGAAGCTCCTGCGCCCCCAGCCCGGTGAGAAACAGGGCGTACCAGACCGCGACCAGCCAGAGGGCGTCCTGCCACGACGGCGAGGCAGGGTTCCCTGCGGAGCTGGGTTCGTTGCGGTCCACGGGCGGAGATTCGCACGTGCCGGCCAGCGAGGGCGAGGCATCCGCGAGGCCTTGAGCATGGCACGTCCGGCCGCGGGGAAATGCCGCTTGCTGCGCCGTAGGGCGACTTCTAGTTTGAGGTGATACGTGGCATCCGCGGGTCGGTAGCTCAGTCGGTAGAGCAGCGGCCTTTTAAGCCGTTGGTCGTGGGTTCGAATCCCACCCGACCCACCAATAGAATCCAGCGGTTCGGAGATTTTTCTCACTTCCCGTCAACATCCTCGAAAGCCTGCCCCCGCCTCGGTCTGGTGGGCAGCGGGCGGACGGAATGAGTCGCGAACCGGTTGATTGAGGTTGAGTTCGAATTTCAAAGAAGACGGGCAACCCAGGGCGCTTTGGAACTGCTCCCGATGGCAAGGACACTTCGAGCCACACAAAGAACGCAGCCTCAGCCTCGGCCCGCGCCCGGAACTGCGGCGGTGGACGAGTTCGCGGTTGACGCGGCTCCAGAAGCTCTCCGGTACGGCGTTGTCGTAGCCGGTGCCGCGGCGGCTCATGCCGGGGACGCCCCCGGCGGCCGGCGGTGCGTGAGCGCCATCTTCAGGGCGGCCGGCGGCAGCGTGGTGGCCGGCGGGTTGCCCATGGCCAAGCCCACGCAGCGCAGGCTGCAGCGGTCCAGGACTCCGGCCACATGGAGCCAGCCCGCCGCCGTGTCCACACAGGTGAGTTCCGCCATCCACACGGCGTCGGGCCACGGGCTTGCGGGTGCTTCCACAGACGGTTGGGCGCGATCGGCAAGTCATGGTCGCCGTCCGTCAGGCAGACCCGGAAGCGCCGCCGGGGCCGGCAGCGCAGGCCAGCCCCCCCGCATCAGTCCAGCCGGGCGATCCGCCGCCGGCCTGAGAGCCGCCCCCGCTCCCGGACCCAGCGCGTGACCCGCGGGCTGCCCTTGGTCTCGCGGCTGACCGCGTGCGCCTGCCGGATCAACTGCAGCAGTTCGGCGTCGCCCTGGGCCTGCCGGCTGGGCGCCCGCCGGACCCAGGCGAGTCAGTTGATGCACGGGACGCGCAACGCCGCGCTCAGCTCGGCGATGGAATGTTCGCTCTGCATCCCACCTTCGGGCAAACCGCTGCCGGGCGGTTCGGAGAGGATGCCCACGGAGTTTTTGGAAGGTCCCGCCACACGCCCACGCGCTGCGGCTTCCGCTGGAGCCGGCGGTTCTCGGCCTGGGTGGCCTCGAGCGTGGGAGCCACCCGGTCCCCGGGCCGCTGCTGGAACTTCTGCTTCCAGGCTTTTCAGCGGTCGCGCTTCAGCAGATGCCCCGCGATGGCTTCCAGCGCCTTCGCCCGGCCGCGGAAGGGCTCCAGCGCGGCGAAGGCCCGGCCCGTCAGCCGCGCCGCGATGGCGCGGGACTTCTCCAGGCCGACGATGGACGGGTAGGTGGCCTTCTCCGCGGCGACGTCCTTGCCGGCGGTCTTGCCCAGCGTCTCGCTCGTCTGGGTCACGTCGAGGATGTCGTCGATGACCTGGAACGCGAGGCCGACGTGCTGGCCGAATTCCGTGAGGGCGCGGAGCTGCGCGGGCGTGGCGTTGGCCGTCATGCCGCCGAGGCGGGCGGCGCAGCGCAGCAGGGCGGAGGTCTTGCGCTCGTGGATGTAGCGCAGGTCGGCCTCGGAGAGCTTCCGGCCCTCGCCCTCGAGGTCGGCCACCTGCCCGGCAATGAGCTGGAGCGAGCCGCCGGCCTCAGCCAGCTCCCGCACAAAGGCCGGCTGCCGGTGGCGCGGCGTGTCCGCGCATTGCGCGACGAGGTCGAAGGCGGCCGTCAGCAGCGCGTCGCCCGCGAGGATGGCGATGCCCTCGCCGAAGACCTTGTGGCTCGTGGGCCGGCCGCGGCGGAGGTCGTCATCGTCCATCGCGGGCAGGTCGTCGTGGACGAGCGAGTAGGTGTGGACGCACTCGACGGCGCAGGCGGCGGGCAGGGCGGCGGCACGGTCGCCGCCGCAGGCCTCGGCGGCGGCCAGCACGAGCGCGGGGCGGATGCGCTTGCCACCGGCGAAGATCGAGTAGCGCATGGCCCGGTGGATGGTGGCCGGGCGCGTGGACTCCGCCGGCAGCAGCCGGTCGAGGGCGCGGTCCACGTCGGCGGTGCAGGCGGCGAGCCACCTACCAAGGTCGAAGGCGGGGGCGGCGGGGACATTGCGACGGGCGGGCATGGACGGGCGTTTGTAGGAAATCGGGAGCGCGGCATTCAAGCCAGCAGCACGGAAAGAGGGCCAGGGGGTCCATCAACTTCTCCACAAGCCTCACCGAAGGACAAGGAATGGGGCGATGAAGTTGGGAAGTTCGCCGGCTGGCCTCGTGGGCATGGTCCTGATGTGGCCCGTAACCTGGCAGGAATCTTAAGTTTGCGAGGTGGATTGTGGGAAGGATTTCGCGCCTTGGACGGGGCCGGGTTTGACAGGGCGGATGCCAGCGACAGGGTTCCCGCGCCTCATCCCGGCCGCCTCCCCAAACGCATGTCGCACCAGCTTCGTCTCCGCAATTCACCCGGACGGGTGCTTTCTGCCGGTCCTTCGCAGGAGGTGCGGCACGCGCTGACCCGCCTGCCGGGCGGCGTGACCGTGGTGACCGCGGCGATGCCGCATATGGCCTCGGTGAGCTTCGGGCTGTGGGTGGGCACGGGCGGGCGCTACGAGTCGGCGGCGGTGAGCGGCGTGGCGCACTTCATCGAGCACATGCTCTTCAAGGGCACGCGCCGCCGCAGCGCCGTCCGCATCTCGCAGGATGTGGAGGGCGTGGGCGGCTACCTGAACGCCTTCACCAGCGAGGAGCAGACGTGCTTCTACTCGAAGGCGCTGCATGACCGCGTTGGGACGTTGGCCGACGTGCTGTTCGACATGCTCACGGCGTCGCGCTTTGCGCCAAGCGATATCCGTAAGGAGCGGGACGTCATCCGCGAGGAGGTGGCCATGTACCTCGACCAGCCCGCGCAGCACGTCCAGGAGCTGATCAACGCCGCGATGTGGGGCGACCATCCGCTCGGCCGGCCGCTGACGGGCACAGCCGCCACGCTCCGCCGCATCGGGCGCCGCGAGATGCTGGCTTTCCTTAAGCTGCACTACGTCGCGCCCCGCGTGGTGGTCGCCGCGGCGGGCCGGCTGGTGCACGGGGAGATCGTCGAGATCGCGCGCCGGCTGGGCCGCGGGCTGCCCGCGGGCGAAGCCCTGCGGCCGGCGACATTCGCGGAGGCCGGCGAGCGGCCGCGGGTCCGCCTCCAGCGGCGGAAGGTCGAGCAGGCGCAGGTCGCCATCGGCCTTCGAACGTGTTCGCGCCACGACGACCGGAAGTACGCGCTGCGCCTTCTCAACGTCATCCTCGGCGAGAACATGAGCTCGCGCCTCTTCCAGGAGCTCCGCGAGGAACGGGGCCTCGTGTACAACGTGTACAGCTCCCCGAGCCATTGGGATGACGTGGGCGACCTGGTGATTTCCGCCGGCCTCGACACGGACAAGCTGGAGCCCGTGATGAAGCTGATCGGCCGCGAGCTGCGCCGGCTGCGCGACGAGCGCGTGCCCGCCGGCGAGATGCAGCGCGCCCGCGACTACGCGCTCGGCCAGCTCGAGCTGAGCCTCGAAAACACGGAGAGCCACATGATGTGGCTCGGTGAATCGGTGGTGAGCACCGGCCGCGCGACACCGCCGGCGGAGCTGCGGCGACGGCTGGCGGAGGTCTCGGCGGCGGAGGTGCAGGCGGCCGCGCGCGCGTTCTTCCAGCCGGATCGCACCGGGCTGGCGCTGGTGAGCCCCCGGGCCACGGCGGAACCGCTGCTGGCCGCCCTCGCGGTGTAGCCCCGCCCCGCGCCATGCGCGTGCTCGTCGAACCCGCCGCCACGGCGCACACGCCGGAGTCGCTGGCCAGGGCGCTCGGCCGCGGCCGCGGCGTCGTGCTTCTCCGCAGCGGGCGATTCGACACAGGCGGCGCGGGCTTCTCGTTCGTCGCGGCCGATCCCTTGGCGGTGTTTGAGGCGCGCGGCTCGGCGTGCGGGTACCGCGTCGGCGGCGTCCGGCGCGAGTGGTTCGGGAATCCGTGGCGGCTGCTGGAGTCGCTCGCCGCCCGCTTCGAGCTGCCGGACGAGGCGGACTTCCCCTTCCCGCTGGGCGGCTGTTTCGGCTTCTGGGGTTATGACCTGCGGCACCATGTCGAGCCGCGGCTTGCTCGCCGTGCGACCGACGACCTGGAGCTGCCCGACTGCGTCGTCGGCCTGCATGACGCGCTGGTTGTCTTTGACCACTCGGCGGACCGCGTGTGGATCGTCTCGACCGGCCTGCGTCCCGACGGCACGCGCGACGCCAGGCACGCGCGGCAGCGGGCGTCGGCGTGGCGAGCGTTGCTGGAAGCCGCGCCTTCCCCGGAGGATGGGCGGCCCGACGGCGAAGGCGGGGAAGCCGCGTCGGCCACCGGCCGCGAGGGCTTCATCCGCTCGGTGGAGCGCGCGCTGGGCTACATCCGCCACGGCCACATCTATCAGGTGAACCTCGCGCAGCGGCTCGGCGCGGCGTGGACGGGCGGCGGCCTCGAACTTTTCCGGCGGCTGGCGGAGGTGTCGCCCGCGCCGTTCAGCGCGTACCTCGACGCGGGTTCGTTCGAGCTCGCCTCGTCGTCTCCCGAGATGTTCCTGCGCCTCAGCGGCGCGCACGTCACCACGCGGCCGATCAAGGGCACGCGCCCGCGCGACGCGGACCCGACACGCGACGCGCAACTGGCCTGCGAACTCCAGACAAGCCCGAAGGAACTCGCGGAACTGGTGATGATCACCGACCTCCTGCGCAATGACCTCGGGCGGGTGTGCGGGTATGGCAGCGTGCAGGTGCCGGAGCTGGTGCGGCTTGAACGCTTCGCGCAGGTGCAGCACCTGGTCTCGACCATCGAGGGCCGGCTGCGGCCGGAGGTGACCCATCTCGCCGCGCTCGCCTCGGCGTTTCCCGGTGGGAGCATCACGGGCGCGCCGAAAATCCGGGCGATGGACATCATTGACGAGCTCGAGCCGGTGACGCGCGGACCCTACACGGGCTGCGCGGGCTACCTCGGCTTCAACCGCGAGAGCCAGTTGAACATCCTCATCCGCACCGCCGTGGTCCGCGACGGCCGGGCGTGGTTCCACACCGGCGCGGGCATCGTGGCGGACAGCGACCCGGTGGCGGAATACGACGAGACGCTCGCCAAGGCGGGCGGCTTCCTCGCCGCGCTGGCGGCCGGCAGGCCGGTCAGACGTAGAGCGCCTTCTCCAGCTCGTAGCGCAGCCCGGTGACGTGCGGGAAGCGGCGCGCGGGATCGCGCTCGAGGCAGCGCAGGATGATCCGCTCCAGCGCCGGAGGCACGCCGGGATTCACCTCGCGCGGCGGCGCGAACCCACGCCGGTCGAGGCTCCGTGCCAGGATCTCCTCCGGCGAATCCCCGGGGAAGGGCTTCTGGTGGGTGACCAGCTCGTAGGCCGTGACGCCGAAGGAGTAGATGTCCGCGCGGTGGTCGAAGGGATCCCGCAGGAGCTGCTCCGGCGCCATGTAGGCGGGCGTACCCGGATTCTTGACGGCCTTGCGCGGCGCGTCCGGCCGTGGCTGCGCGAGGTCGAAGTCAATCAGCCGCACGCTGCCGGCGCGCGTGACGAGGATGTTCTCGGGCTTGAAGTCGAGATGCAGCCAGCCGCGGTCGTGGGTGTGCTCCAGGGCGGAGGCGGAGTCGATGAGGATGTTGCCGAGCTGCTCGCCGAGCAGGTCGTCGGCGCGGCCGAGGAGCAGCTTCAGGTTCGAGGCCTCGACATACTCCATGATGAGCGCGGGCTGGCCCCCGATGCGGCCGTGCTCGACGTAGCCAATGATGAACGGGTGCGGCTGGAGGGCGGCCAGCACCTTGCAGCCTTCAAAGAAGCGGCCGCGGTCGGTGAAGTTGAAGAGCGAGTCGTTGAGGAGGCGGCGCACGGCGACCGGGCGGTTCTCCGCATCCGTGGCCAGCCAGATCTCCGAGAAGCCGCCGCGGTTGATCAGTTCGCGCAGGTGGTAGGCCCCGAAAGGCCCGCCCTGCACCTCCGCTTCATCGGTCATGGTCATCGTGGCATCCACGCGCGCCCCCAAGCGATAGCAGGTCCGGGCACGGCGACGAAGTGGGCGTTGCGGCGCACATGGGAAAAGGCGGGAACTCCTGGGCCTGACCGGGCCGCCGTGCCAACCCTCCGTTGAAACAGCGGCTTCCCGCACCATACGCAGCCGGGTCTCGGCATGGGCTCAGTTTGCCCGTCGGGCGTCGCGCCGCTCATCGGCCGGCCTCTCCGGGCCGGATGACCTGTCGCGCCGGGCAGAACCCGGCGCATTTCCCGCGGCCACGAACTCCACCACCACCGGCCGGTGATCGGACGCCTCAGTTTCCGGCACCCACGCCCGCGTCGCCCGCCACGGCGAGCCACGCGGCGTCCAGAGGTAGTCAATCCGCCTGGCCGGCCGATCGGCGGGGATCGTGAACCCGTCGCCCTCCCCGGCGACCAGCCACGCGTCCTGCCAGCGCTCGCCCAGCGCGGCGTGGACGCGGCTGCCGGGCGTGTCGTTGAAGTCGCCGCCGAGGATCACCGGCTCCGTCGTGCGCGCAAGCAGGGCGTTGATCTCCGCGACGTTGCTGAGGCGTTCGGCGTCGTCGGGGCGGTAGTCCATGTGCGTGTTCCAGAACTGCACGCGGCCGTGGCCGGCCACTTCGGCCGTGAGCTGCAGCAGCCCGCGCTGCTCGCCCGGACGCAGCATCCGGTAGTGCAGGTTCGTCCACGCGACGACGGGGAACCGGCTGAGGGTGGCGTTGCCGTACTCGCCGCCCTGGTAGGGGATGTTGCGGCTGAAGACGGCATGCATCCCCGTCAGCGCCGCCAGCTCGGCGGCGAGGTCGCGGCGGTCCGTGCGCGGCGTGCCGCGGTCCACCTCCTGCAGCAGCACCACGTCCGCCTGCGCGTCACGGATGACGCCCGCGATGCGCGGAAGGTCCACGCGGTCGTCCAGCCCGCGGCCGTGGCGGATGTTGTAGGACATCACGCGGAGCGTGACCGGGGCGGGTTCGGCGGGCGGGCGCGAGGCGCATGCGCCGAGCAGCGCGGCGGAGACGAAAACGAGGAACGCGCGGAAGAACCAGCGCCGCGGAGCGCCGTCCTCCGGACCGGCGCGGCGGTTGCGCTGCCAAGACTTGGCGGGCCGGAGGCCGGCGCTCCGGGCCGCGGCCAGGCGAGGCTGCCCGCTCATGGATTTGTCCCGGGTTCGGAACGGCGCGCCAGCTTCGCCCACGCCAGCACGCCCGCCCCGAGCGAAATCGCCGCGCAGACGAGGTATGGGACGGCGGGCGACCAGCCAAAGGCCACGCTCGCAAACACCGGCCCCGCGATGCGCGCAAGGCTGCCGGCGCTCTGCGCCACGCCGAGCGTCGCGCCCTGCTCGTCCGGTGGCGAGAGCAGCGAGAGCATCCCGAACAGCGGCGGCCGCGTCAGCCCCGAACCGACCGCCAGCACGGCCAGCGCCAGCAGCAGCAGCGCCCACGGCGCGCCGCCGAGCGTGAACAGCAGCCCCAGCGTCCGCCACCACGGGACGCCGTGGTCATCCACGAGCCGCGCGGGCGAATGATGGATCTGCCCGCCGAGGAACGGCAGCGGCGCGAGGCTCACGGCCACGAGCACGAGGCTCACCGCGATGAGCCGCGGCTCCCCGAGCCGCTTCACCAGCCGGCCCAGCGGCCCGCCCTGCACGAACGCGCCGATCAGCCCGCAGAACGCGAAGAGGAACGCCGTCGCGATCTCCGCGTCCGCTCCCTGCGGCGCGAAGTGGAAGTTCCGCGCCACCAGCAGCCCGAGCGTCGTCTCGAAGCAGGTGAAGGCGAACGTCGCGAGGAAGAACAGCAGCACCAGCACGCCGACGCGCGGCCGGGCGAGCACCTCCTTCCAGTACGCGAAGCCGGGCCGCCGGACGGCCGCGGGCGCCGCCCCGGTCCGGCTTTCACCCAGCACGCACCACATCAGCCCGAGGTTCGCCGCGCTCAGCGCCGCGGCGAACCAGCCCGGCCCGGCGAGGCCGAACTTCAGCAGCGCCACCACCGCAATCAGCGGCCCGCAGATGAAGCCGAGGCCGAACGCCATGCCAATGAGTCCCATCCGCCGCGAGCGTTGCTCCGGCGGCGAGATGTCCGCGATGTAGGCCTGCGCCACCGTCAGGTTCGCGCCGCAGATGCCGCCGAGGATGCGCGAGGCGAGGATCAGCCCCAGCGCCGTGCCCGCGTGCGCGGCCGACGAGCCGAG
>JBJXFY010000234.1:0-2870 GCA_046155815.1 Limisphaerales bacterium
CGCGCCCCCCCGGCCGCGCCGCCATGCTGCTCTGCCGAAGTATCGGACCGAAGGGCGGGCGGCCCCGAGCCGGGGCGCAATGCCGCCCGCGACGTAGAACAATGGCTCCGCACCTTCTTCCTGCCGCTCGCCGGCGCAAAGGCGGGGATGGAGAAACGTCCGGGACTTCGTTAGCTTGGCCGCCGTGAGCGGAAGGGAACAAGCCAGCTCGACGCTGACGCGGGAGCAGATTCTCGCCGCGTTGGGCGCCCTTTCCGATGGGCTCGGTCGGCAGGGCGTCATCGGCGAAGTCTGCCTGTTCGGTGGCACCGTGATGGTGCTGGCGTTCACCGCCCGGCTCTCGACCAGGGATGTGGACGCGCTGTTCCAGCCCGCGCCGCTCATCCGTGAGCTCGCCCGGCTGATCGGCGAGCAGCAGGGCCTGCCCGTGGACTGGCTGAACGACGGCGTGAAGGGCTTCATCTCCGCCCGGCATGAAACCACCGCGGGCGGCCTCCCCCAGTTTCCGCACCTGCGCCTGACCATGCCCGTGCCCGAGTACCTGCTCGCCATGAAGTGCATGGCTGCGCGGCTGGGCGGCGCAGCCGGCGAAGCCTCCGATGTCGCCGACATCCTCTTCCTGATCCGCCAACTGCGGCTTCCATCCGCCCGCGACGTGCTGGAGCTCGTCGGGCAGTACTACCCGGCCAACCGCATCCCCGTGAAGACGCAGTACCTGGTCGAGGGCCTCTTCGAGGAGGGCCGGACATGAGGCCAAAATCCCTGGCCGAAGTCGCCGCGCTCGCCGCCCGGGGCGACTCCTTCGACCGCTGCCTCGCCAACTTCCTGGACGAATTCCAGGCCGGGCCGACGGCCGCCGCGCTGGCCGGGCCGCCCGCGCTGCTGGCGCCATCGTTCGGCGAACTGGGCCTGATCCAGGACGCCTACCTGGCGGCCACGGCCGAGGAGCTGGCCCGGCGCGGCGCCTTTCCGGTCCCCGGCTGGGCGGGCGACGAATCCCGCCGGCTGCACCGCCCGTGGTTCGCCTCGCCGCTGGCCGCGTTGCGCGCCGTGCTGCTGCTGGAGAGCCCCGCGGGCTTCCGCTCCCGCAACCTGTTCGTCAGCGCCAACGCCTTGAGCCGGGCGTGAGGATCATCGCAGTATCCAACGGGCCACGCAGGAGCTTCACTTCACCATGCCCGATGGTTCCAGTACGACGTGTTCCCGAGCCACAGCGCGAGGGACCGGGCGGTGTGCCTTGATGAATGGGAACTCCTCGTGGCGGCGCCCTCACCCAAGACCCCGGACGCTTGGGCTGCCCCGCCACGGCTTGACCTCACTGGTAAGCCAAGCAAGAACTCGGCCATGAACAGCGCCCCGATTTCGACGAAAGGCCAGCTGGTCATACCCCAGCGTTTCCGCCGGGCGCTGCAGCTCGAGGCGAGTGAGAAGGTCTCGTTCTCGCTGGAGGGGGAGAAGCTGGTCCTGCAACGCGAGCAGACGAAACGCGCCCGGCTCGTTCGCGGGAAATTCGGCCGGCCGGTGCTGGTTGCCCCATCCGGGGCGCCGCACATGACGCCCGAGCGGGTCAGGGCCATCCTGAACGAACTCCCTTGAGCCACCTGCTGGACGTCAACCCCCTGCTGGCCTGTGCGTGGTCAGGCCACGCCGACCACGTCCGCGCCAACCGGTGGCTCAACTCGATGGCCGGGTTCGCCACGGCTCCGGTCACGCAGATGGGCTTCCTGCGCGTGAGCCTGAGCGCGGCCTACGGCGCATCCTTTGGCGACGCCCAGACCGCGCTCCGGGCCATCCTCCAGCTCAGGTCGCACCGCTTCCTGGCCGACGCCGTGCCGGCGGATTCGCTTCCCGCGCTCACCAACGGGAAGGACGTGACCGACGCCCATCTGGTACGGTTGGCGGCCAGCCACGGGCTCAAGCTCGCCACCTTGGACGGCGGACTCTGCAAGAAAGAGTCGGCCGCCGGCATCGCCGACAACCCGCTTTGACCCGCAGCCATGCCCGACGAGTTCCGGCACGACGTGTTCCTGAGCCACAGCGCGAAGGACAAGGCGGTGGTGCGGCCGCTGGCGGAACGGTTGCGGAAGGATGGGGTGAAGGTGTGGCTCGATGAATGGATGCTGAAGCCCGGCGACAGCATCCCGGCGAAGATCGAGGAGGGGCTGGAGCGTTCGCGCGTGCTGGTGCTCTGCATGTCGGCCCACGCGTTCGGATCGGACTGGGCGCAGTTGGAGGCGGGCACGTTCCGCTTTCGCGACCCGCTGAACAAGGAGCGCCGCTTCCTTCCCCTGCGCCGCGACACCGCCCCGCTCAAGGGCGCCGGGGCCATTACCACGGCCCCGTTGCTGGCTAAACTCGTGGATATGTCCGAGTACGTGCCCATGAGGAGCGTTGGCTGGAATACGCGCGCCGCCCTCATTACCGCCGACGCCGCCGGCCAGATTGACGCACGCACCCGTTTCAAACCAATATCCTCACCCCATGATAACTCGACTCTACGCCAATAATTTTCGCTGCCTGGTGGCATTCCAGACCGAGTTCGAATCTTTTGGTGTCCTGTGCGGCCCGAATGGGTCGGGCAAAAGCTCGGTGTTCGATGCGCTGCGGCTCATCCGCAATCTCGCCACGGGCGACGGCGTCCTCGGCGGCGACCGTGACCAAGATGTCCCCCATCTGGAGTTCACCAACTGGCAAAAGAGCGACGTTCAGGAATTCGAACTGGGCGTGACTTCCGAGGGGCATGCGTTTGAATTTGTCATCCACATTCAACAGGCGACGGATTCCGAAAAGCCGCGAATTGTGAAGGAGCGGGCTACCTGTGACGGCAGGACGCTGTTTGAGCGCGACTTGAAGGGAGTGAGTTTCAAACG
>JBJXFY010000307.1:0-9683 GCA_046155815.1 Limisphaerales bacterium
GTCCGCTGGCAGCGTGCCACCCGTGGTTTGAGCCAGGCCGTCCGGCCAGTGCCGGGGTGTTCCGCGCTCGCCGGCGGCGGCAAAAAATCCGGTGGCGTGTTCGGGGTCGCTCGTTATCTTGCCCGTCCTTTCGCAGGCGGACGGACAAGATCTCGGTTCGTTCGTACGTTGGAGCGGGGCAGCAACCAAAAATTTCAGGTCCAGTGAGCGTCAAGAAAACGACCGTCAAGAAGCCCGAGGCCGCGTCCGTGAAGGGCAAGGCCGTCGGTGCGGCCACCGCGGCGGCCATCCTCGGGCGCGCCGGCCCCGGAGGCTCGCGGCAACCCGCCGTGAAGCACAACCCGGAGTGGGACCGGTTCCGCGAGAACCTGCTTGACCTGCGAGAGCAGCTGGCCAGGCAGATGAACGGCCTTGCGAAGGAGTCCGCCGAGGAGATGCCCGGCTACTCCATGCACATGGCCGACTCGGGCACGGACAACTTCGACCGCGACTTTGCGCTGAGCCTGCTCTCCAGCGACCAGGACGCCATCTACGAGATCGACGAGGCGCTCAAGCGCATTGAAAAGGGCACCTACGGCACCTGCGAGCTGACCGGGAAGGCCATTCCCAAGGCCCGTCTGGAGGCCATCCCCTGGGCACGCTTCACCGTCGAGGCACAGGCGCAGCTCGAGCGCGACGGCGCGCTGCGCCACCGCCGCCTTGGAGCCCTCGGCTCGCTTGAGACCGGCGGCCCGTCGGACATCGACGATGACGACGAGGTCGAGGAGAAGCCTGCCAAAGAGAAGGAATAGACGCCTCGTCCCCTCATTTCCCATGCCCCGCGAGATCATCACCATCGAATGCACCGAGGCGCGCAAGCTCGGCGCGAGCCCGAGCCGCTACACCACCACGCGCAACAAGAAGACCAAGGCCGAGAAGCTGGAGCTGAAGAAGTTCAACCCCGCCCTCCGCCGCCACACCGTGCACCGCGAGATCAAATAATTTCATGCCACGCAAGACCAACACCGAGCGGTCCAAGAGCGGCAACCGCAAGCCCACCGAGGCGCGCACCCCGCGGCCGAAGCCCAAGATTGACTTCACCGTGGACGCCTTGGACTACCGGAACGTGAACCTGCTCAAGCAGTTTGTGACCGAGCAGGGGCGCATCCTGCCCCGCAAGTACACCGCCCTGCCGGCGCACTACCAGCGCCGCCTGACGCTCGCCATCAAGCGGGCGCGGCAGATGCTGCTGATGAAGTAGGCCTGCGCCCGCGCGCTCCGGCGCCGGAACGCGCGGGTTGCTTTTTGCGCGTGCATTGCAAATGATTTGCGTCATGCACCCCCGCCTCGCCGCCCTGCTCCTGGCCGTGCTCGGCTGGATCGGGCCGTGGTCCGCCCCGGCCGCGCCGCTGCGCGTCCTCACCACGCTTCCACCCCTCCAGGCCGTCGCCGCGGACATCGTCGGCACGTATGGACAGGTCGAGAACTGGCTGGCCGGCGGTGGCGACCCGCATGACTTCCAGTTCACCGCGCGCGACCTGCGCCGGCTTCAGGATGCGGACCTGCTCATTGTCAACGGCCTCGGCCTGGAAGCCTGGCTCCAGCGCGCGCTCCAGCGCGCCGGCCAGCCGCCCCGCCTCCGCGTTGTTGAGGCCGCCGCCGGCATTCCCCTCAGCGCCCTCATCGTCGGGCAGTGCGCGGACCATGATCATGGCCACGAGGGCCACGAGCATCACCAGCATCCGATCAACCCGCACGTCTGGCTCGACCCGGTGCTGGTCCGGTACATGGTCACGAACATCTGGCAGGCCGTAGCCGCTGCGGATCCGGCGAACGCCGCCGGTTACCAGCGCAACGCGGAGGCGCTTGTGGAACGCCTGCGCGTCCTCGACGAGGAGTTTGAGCGCCGCCTCGGCCCTGTCCGCCAGCAACCCTTCATCGCGTACCACGACGCGTTTCCCTATCTCGTGCGCCGTTACCAGCTCCGGCAGGCGGGTGTGGTCGAGGAGTCCGCCGAGGTCGAGCCCTCGGCCCGGCACCTCAGCGGGCTGGCCGCCAGCGTCCGGGCGGAAGGCGTGCGGGTGATGTTCATCGAGCCCGGCGGGGCGCGCCGTCTCGCGCAGCGGTTCGCCCAGGATCTCGGCCTGAACCTCGCCACGCTGGACCCGCTCGAGCAGACCGCGATGCCCGGCCCCGGCGCCTACGACGTCGCGATGCGCCGCAATCTCGACGCGCTTGAGGCCGCGCTGAAGCCCGCCGCGCAGTGAGCCAGCCCGCAGGCGAACCGGTCGTGGACGTGCGCGGGTTGAACGTCCGCCTCGGCGGGCGCCTGGTGCTGGCGGATGTGACGCTGCGGATCGTGGCGGGCGAGATGGTGGCCCTGATCGGCCCGAATGGCGCCGGCAAGACCACGCTGCTCCGCTGCCTGCTGGGCCTGCAGGCGGCGGAGGCCGGGGAGATCCGCCTCTTCGGCGAGACCGACCTGCGTCGCGCGCTGCCGCGACTCGGCTACGTGCCGCAGCGCCTGGCGATCGAGCGCGGATTCCACCTGACGGTGCGTGAGTTCCTCGCGCTTCGTGCGCCGGGGGCGGGGCGCTGGTTCTGGCGGCCGCGCGCCGCCACGGATGCCGCGCTGGGCGAGGCGGCGCGCGAGCTGGGGGTGGACCGTCTCCTCGACCTGCTGGTCGCCACGTTGTCCGGCGGGCAACTCCAGCGCGTGCTCATCGCGTTCAGCCTGCTCGGCCGGCCGCAGCTGCTGCTCCTCGACGAGCCGACGGCCGGCGTGGACGCACCCGGCGAGCAGTCCTTCTACGAGCTGATCTCCGACGTGCAGCGGCGGCGCGGGCTCACGGTGGTTCTTGTGTCGCACGACCTGTCGCTCGTCCACCGGCACGCCACGTGGGTCTGCGCGCTCAATGGCCGCATCTGCTGCGAGGGCCGGCCGGACGATGTAATTCAGACCGACGCGCTGCGGGCCGCCTTCGGGCTGCAGGTGACCAGCTACGCACACGACCATTCCGGCCATGTTCACTGAGCCGTTTGTCCAGCGCGCGCTGCTCGCCGCGGCCCTGCTCGGGCCGGTTTGCGGTCTGCTCGGCGTGTTTGTCACCGCGCGGCGGATGGCTTTCTTCAGCGACACCGTTGCGCACGCCGCGCTCACCGGCGTGGCGCTTGCCTTCCTGCTCAACCTCGCGGAACCGACGCTGCCGATGCTTGCCGTGAGCCTGCTGGTGGCCGGCCTGATGATCTGGCTGCGCGAGCACACGCGGCTGCTCAACGACACCATCATGGCGCTCCTGCTCGCCGCCTCGGTCGCCGTGGGTACCGTGCTGCTGAGCCGCACGCAGGGCTACCGCGGCGAGCTGCTGAACGCGCTGTTCGGCGACATCCTGGCCGTTGGCCCGCTGGAACTGACACTGGCCGCCGTGCTGCTCGTGCTGGTCGTGGCGCTTGGCGCGTGGCGGCTGAACGCGCTGGCGCTGTCCTCCGCGCACGCCGAACTGGCGCATGTCGCCGGCGTGAACGTTCGCTGGCTGAACTACGGCTTCGTCGTGCTGCTCACCTGCGTGGTGACCGTCAGCATCCGCCTTGTCGGCATCATCCTCGTCGGTGCGCTGCTCGTCATTCCGGCCGCGGCGGCGCGCAACGTCGCCCGGAGCCTCCGCCAGGAGCTGTTGCTCGGCGCGGCCATCGGCCTCTTCGGAGGCCTCGCCGGCACGGCGGCCTCCTGCGTGTGGGACCTGCCCTGCGGTCCGGCCATTGTGCTGGCGTGCCTCGTCGTCTTCGCCGCAACCTTGGCCCTCGCCCAGCCGCTGGACCGTCTACGCGCCGGGCGCTGAGCCGATGTCCCGCCACGCCCACGTCCACGGTCCCGGCTGCGGCCACCACGAAGGCCGGAAGTCGCCCGCCCTCGGCGACCTGACCGACAAGCTCCGCCGCGGCGCCCGCAAGATCACCGGTCCGCGCCGCGCCATCCTCGACCTGCTTCGGCAGGAACCGCACCCGGTGTCCGTGAAGGACATCCATGAGGCGCTGCCGAAGGGACTGTGCGACCTCGCGACCGTGTACCGCTCCACCCAGATGCTCGAGGACATGGGGCTGGTGAACCGCTACGACTTCGGCGACGGCATGGCCCGCTTCGAGGTGGTCCGCGAAGGCGACCACGCCCACCACCATCACTTGGTCTGCACCGCCTGCCAGCGGATCGTCGAGCTGGATGACTGCCTGGCGGAGGCTTGGGAGCAGCGCATCGCGCAGTCCACCGGCTTCCGAACCGTGACGCACCGGCTGGAGTTCTTCGGCGTCTGCCCGGACTGCCAGCAGGCAGGAAAGGCAAAACGCCGCGCCCCGGTCTGAGGCGCGGCGTCCAGTGTGCAGCGGGGGTCAGGCGGCGGGCTGGGGCTGAAGCTCGCCACCGGCCCATTCACCGAGCTTGATGAACTCGCGCACCTTCCGGCGTTCGTAGCGGTGCTTCTGGGCCTTCTGGGGGCGGCTGTCCGTGTGCGGGAAGTGCCCCTTCTGGTTGGTGATCGTGTCGGCGATCTGCTCGATGGTCTTGGCCATGACAATGCTCGGGTTGGGGTTTTTGTCGGGAGATCCGTGGTCCAGGGAAGAAGCTTCCCGCACGGCACCGGGTGCCGCCGGGAAGGGGCCACGAAGCACGCTCATACGTGACGGTCGTGTGATAAGCTGGTGACGGCCGGTGTTCAATCAAATCGTGGCGTACAGGGTGAAAGTTTTTCACCGCCACCATGCGGGGAATCGGGCGGTGGATCGCGCTTACCGGCCCCGGATTCCCGGCGACGGGCCAACTCCGGAAGGCCGTCGCCCGCTGGCCCATCCACCGGCAGTCCGCGACCGGCCTTGGAACTGCCCTTGCCAACCCCACCTTCCGGCGGCATCAACGCGCGGAATTCTGAGGGACTCCGGTCTTCCGGGTCGGGCCGGGGTGGCGGGTATGGGATCGGCGCGATGGATGTGGCCAACCTGAAGATCATCAAGCTCGGCGGTCTGACGAAGACCCGGCAGGCCCGCGACCTCTGCGTGAGCATGGGCCTTGCGATGGCGCTGGAGGATTCGTGGGGCAGCGACATCAGCACCGCCGCCATCGCGCACCTCGCCCACAGCACGCCCGAGGCGTTCCGTTTCACCAGCACCGACTTCCAAAGCTACGTCACCGTCAGCACCGCCGCCGGCGCGCCGCAACGCCTGAACGGCTTCATGGAGGCCTCGTACGCGCCCGGCCTGGGAATCACGCCCAAGCCGGAGGTGCTTGGGAAGCGCGTTGTCTGCGTGGAGTGACCAGCCCCACTTCCCATGATCCACCGTATCCGCGTTTGTCTCGTTGCCGCGCTGCTGTGTGCCGCGCTCCCGCTGCCGGCGCAGGAGGCGCAACCGGTCCTGCATGTTCTCAACGGCAGCCAGCAGACGCTCGATGTGTTCTGGCTGAAGAGCGACGCGGAACGGGTGGCGAACGGCTCCGTTCCGCCCGGCAAGGACACGACCGTCACCACCACTTTGGGCCATCGTTTCGCGCTCGTGGGGCGCGAGGATCGCACGGAGTTCACGGTGACGAGCGAGGTGCCGGTGCAGGCGGTCCGATTTGATCCGCCAAGCCGGGACGGCGTACCGGCATTCTACACGCAGGCGGTGAGTGCCGAGGGCTTTCCGATTGTGGCCTCGGCGAAGGTGAATCCCTACGCGCTCAAGGAAGCGGCGTTTCTCGTAAACCGGATGCTGGAGCGGCGGCCGGATGTGCGGAGGGCGCTGATCCGGAGCGGGGCACGGATGGGTCTCCTGGCCCACGATGAGTTCACCACGGATCTCCCGGAATTTGCGCACCTCGGGGAGGAGACGACGCCGGACATGGGCGGACTGGGTGCGAAGACCTTCTGGGATGCGCGTGCCCGAGGCACGGGCGGGAGCAAGAATGATCCCTTTTGCACCAGCGCGGAGGAGAATGTGCTCGGTTTCCCCGGCGACCCGTATGCCACGGAGTGTATTTTGATCCACGAGTTCGCGCACTGCATCCATCTGCGCGGGATGGTGAATGTGGACCCGACCTTCGATGCCCGGCTGCAGGAAACCTACGGGCGCGCGATGAAGGCCGGGCTTTGGAAGGGCAAAAATGCGAGCGTGAATCACCACGAATACTTCGCCGAGGGGGTGCAGTCGTGGTTCGACAACAATCGGGTGAATGACCACGACCACAACCATGTGAACACCCGGGCGCTGCTGCTGGAGTATGATCCCGGACTCGCCGCGATGTGCCGCGAAGTCTTCGGCGACACGGTGCTTGTATATACGAAACCCGCGACACGCCTGACCGGGCACCTGGCAGGCTACAATCCGGAAAAGGCGCCGACCTTTGTGTGGCCCCAGCGGCTGGCGAAGGCGAAGGCGGAGATCCGCGCGCACGCGCAGGAACGAAACCAGGAAGCCAACTCGAAGCTGGACGCACGCCCATCGCCGCCGAAAGACCCCGCCCGCGTGGAGACGGAGAACGAGGATCGGTCGCGACCGCAATACCAGCGGATGAACTTCGGGCCCGCGCTCTTTTGGACGTATGAAATCGCGCCCGGAAACATCGCGCAAAAAGGGATCGCGGTCCGCCTCGACAAAGGCGCGGGCGGCGTGAGCAAGGGCCGCGCGTGGATGGTTTATGACCATGACACGATGCGGGTCGCCACCGCGACCACGGGAGATTTCGTGGATTGGAAAGGCATCGGCTTCGACGGCAGCCATGGCACGCACACCGGGCTGACGGGCGACCGGCAGTTCATCAACCCGGTCGGTCCGGGCTGGGCGTCGCCGGAAGGAAGCTGGGAGGACCCGCGGCCGGCGGGTCGCGATCAACGGCTTTACGGAGCCCTGCCGCGGGAGTGGGCGCACTACGAGGGCACGTACCTGCACGGCGGCCAGGCGGTCATCGCCGCCCGCATTGGCGGCACGCGGGTGCTCGAATTGCCGGGCTGGATCGATGCCGGTGAGACGCCGGTTTTCACCCGCACACTGAACGTGGGGAAGTCGGCGAAACCGCTGCAACTGCGCGTCGCGCCGGACTCGGTGAACGTCGCGCTGGTCGGCGACGGCTCGCTGCGCCGGGACGGCGGCTTCTGGATTGCCAAGCTGCCCGGTGACGCGAAGACGCGCCTCTTCATTTCCCGCGCCGAGACCGCCGCGCTCGCCGCCCTGACGAGGACCTTCAACACCCCGCTGGATCTGGAACCCCTCACGCACGGCGGCCCGCCCCGGTGGGCCGGGGAAGTCGTCACGACGTCGGTGGCCGGCAAGGCGGACGGCGCCTTCATCGCGGACACGTTCCCGCTGCCGATTGAGAATCCCTGGCAGAGCTGGATGCGTCCGGGTGGTTTTGATTTCACGCCGGACGGCCAGGCCGCCCTGGTCGCGACCTGGAATGGCGACGTGTGGCGCGTGGACGGCCTCCTGGCCGCGGCCCCGGCCCCGTTGCGCTGGCGGCGGATCGCGAGCGGGCTCTTCCAGCCGCTCGGCGTGAAGTTCCGGGGCGACGACGTGTTCATCACCTGCCGCGATCAGCTCGTGCGCCTGCGCGACCTCAATGGCGACGGCGAGGCGGATTACATCGAGAGCTTCAACAGCGACCACCAGGTCACCGAACACTTCCACGAGTTCGCGATGGGCCTGCAGACCGACGCGGCGGGGAACTTCTACTACGCCAAATCCGCCCGCCACGCGCTGCCGGCGCTGGTGCCGCATCACGGCACGCTGCTGCGCGTCAGCGCCGACGGCCTGCGCACCGACATTGTCGCGAACGGATTCCGCGCGGCGAACGGCGTCTGCGTGAACGACGACGGCACGTTTTTCGTGACCGACCAGGAAGGCCATTGGACACCGAAGAACCGCATCAACCGGGTCAAGACGGGCGGCTTTTACGGCAACCTGTTTGGCTACACGAGCGTGACGAACACGTCCGACGCCGCGATGGAGCAACCGATGGTCTGGATCACCAACGCCAAGGACCGCAGCCCCGGTGAACTGCTCTGGGTGCCCAAGGATGCCTGGGGTTCGCTGGGTGGCTCGTTGCTCAATCTCAGCTACGGCACCGGCCGCGCCTTCATCGTGCCGCACGAGGAGGTCGACGGCCAATGGCAGGGCGCGGTCTGCGAACTGCCGCTGCCCGCCTTCCCTACCGGCATCATGCGGGGACGGTTCGCCGCCGACGGCGCGCTCTACACCTGCGGCCTGTTCAGCTGGGCGGGCAACGCCACGGCACCCGGCGGCTTCCATCGCATCCGCCGCAGCGACAAACCCGCGGACGTTCCCCTGGCCTTGCACGCCGCAAAGGGTTCGTTTTCGGTCACCTTCAGCGATCCGCTCGACCCCGCCAGCGTGAAACCCGACGCGTTCTCGATGAAGGTCTGGACGCTCAAGCGCGCCGTCACCTACGGCTCCAACCATTACGGCGAGCACCCGCTCGAGATCACCGGGGCTCGCCTCGGCGCCGATGCCCGCACCGTCACCGTCGACATTCCGTCGCTCACGCCCACGCAGTGCTACGAGCTCAAGTTGACTCTCCTCACCCCCGACGGCACGTCATTCAATCGCTCGCTGCACGGGACGATCCACCAACTGGCTGATCGGTGAAGCGCTGAACCACGCAGCGCCCAGAAGGCAGGGTCCAATTGGAGCCTTTCAGCAAGGAGCGGGCCGAGACGGCGGAAGTGGTGGCGGAACAAAGCATCACGGAAGAATTGAAGCGGAGGCTCTGGCAGGAGGCTGATCTCTGTACGAGGCCCAAAAGGGACTTTGCCAGGGTGGCGCTGGCGGCGCGGTGGCGGGCACAGACGACGCTGACCGGGTGCTGGATCGCGACCCGACCGGGGATGGGCACGCGCGGCCATCTGAACCACCTGCGGTATCGCCAAGGGAAAGCTCGCGAGGAGAAGCCGGTATCAAGAACTGCCCCCTGTGCTGATACACGATGCTCACCAAGGCCGGTTGAGGTCGGGGCGGTTCTTCGGCGCCTGCGTCGCCTTGCGGCTGGGCGCGGGCAGTCCGGCGCGCTCCGCCGCCTCCCGCGCCTGCGCCGCCAGCTCGGCCAGCGATTGGGTGACCAGTCCAAGCAGTTCATTCCGCCCGCGCCCCGTTGTCGCAGAGGTGACAAAACACTCCGGCAACTGCTCGAACCAGCCGGCGATGGCCGCCAAGAAGGCGGCGATGTTCGCCTGCACTTCCCCGGTCTTGGAACGGTCACTCTTGGTGAAGACCAGCACGAACGGGGTGGCGTTGCCGGCGAGCCACTGCACAAACTCCAGGTCAATCTTCTGCGGCGGCAGCCCCGAATCAATCAGCAGGAACACGCAGTTCAAATTCCTGCGCCGCGACAGGTAGTCCGCCACCGCCTCGTTGAACGCCGAGCGGTCCTTCCGTGCCACCTGCGCAAACCCGTAGCCCGGCAGATCCACCAGCCGCCACGTGCGGTTCATCGTGAAGATGTTGATGAGCTTGGTGAACCCCGGCGTCGGCGAGACGCGCGCCAGGCCGTCCTTGCCCGCGAGCATGTTCAGCAGCGATGACTTGCCGACATTCGAGCGACCGATGAAGGCGAATTCCGGCAGCGACTCGTCGGGACACGAGTCGAGGTCCGGCGCGCTGCGGTCAAAAATGGCGGATGAAATGTTCACAATGAAAAACTGACGGCGAAGTGTCGCAGCAAATGCAGG
>JBJXFY010000313.1:0-2702 GCA_046155815.1 Limisphaerales bacterium
GAGCCCGTTGTTGGTATCGGCGCCAACCGCCGCCTCGGCCGCGCCGCCGCCGCGCGCGGCGCCCACGCCGGCGTCCTTCGACTTCTGCATCAGCACGACGAGGACGAGGAAGAGCGAGACAAGGATGAGGACAAAGGTGAGGATACCGAGGAGGATGCTCATGGAATGAAAGCCCGACAGAAGGGCACACCGCGACCGCGGTTGTCAATGGCGGGTTCCGGTTTGGCTGGTAGGGCCACCGCGTATTCACGAAGGGAAAGAGCGGGAGAGGACGGCGGAGACGGCACGGCGGTCGTGATCCTCGGCCATGTGAGCGATAAAGTCGGTGGTCGTGTGATGGGGGCGTTTGCGCCAGTGCAGGAGCAGGCGGTTGGCCCAGCGGTTGAACATGCCGTGGATTTTTACGGCTTGGCGGCGACGCAGGCGGCAGCGGTCGTCGTGGCGCGAGGCGTCGAGGCGGGCGTGCAGTCCGGTCTCGATGCTCCAGTGCGTGATGTTGGCCTCCAGCCATTGGGCGGCCGAGAGTTCGCGAGCGGGTCGGCTGGTGATCAGTGAGAGCGTTTCCGGTGCCACCCCTTCGCGTTGGCGCTGCACGCGCGCGGCTTGCGCCACCAGGGGAAAGCCGGCGGTTTCCCCGTCCAAGGCGCGGGCGACGAGCGGGCGGGTCACCGGGGCGCCTTTTTCCAAATCGGTCCAGCGGACCGCTGCGGGATCTTTCAGCGAGGCAAAAAGGGGGCGCCCGGATCGGGCACCTGCGCTTGCACCACCGCCTGCAGGGCGGGTTGATTGGCTTTGACCGTCATCAGGTAATCGCCGCCGTGCTCTAGCACGATCTGGCGGGCGGTCTCGCTCTGCGTGTGCAACGCGTCGATACTGACCAGTCGGCCAGCCAGTTCGAGCCGTTGACAGAGTGCGCGCACGGCCGGGATTTCGTTGGTCTTTTCCGCCACCACCTCGCTGCCCAAGTAGTGCAGGCTGGGCGCAGTGACCGCGGTGACCACCTTGAGTCCGCCGCTGTGTCCGGGCACCTTGCCGTCGAGCACGACGAGTTCGTCCTTGGGCGGTGCGCCGCGCACCTGGGCTTGGTGCGCCAAGAGGGCCGCTTCGATGGCCTGCTCCGAGACGCGGGCAAACAGGCGGCAGAACGTCGGCTGGCTGGGCGCGGGATGCTCGCCGGCGGAGGTGCGGCGCACGCCCAGGGCGGCGCGCTGGCGCGACGAGAGCCGGCGGGCGAAGGCGGCCAGATCCTTCTGGCCGCGCGGCGCGCCGGCGAGGTAGGCGCAGGCGACGATCCCCAGTAGCGCGAAGAGCGGATACTGGCCCATGCGCCCGCGATAGTCTGGGACCGCGCGAAAGTGCTCCGCGAGCGACTGGAGCGCGGCGGCCTGGAGCGGGCTGCGCACCGGCACCTTCGCTTCGACCGCCGCGAGCGCGGGCTTGAGGTGCTCGGCTTGCAGGCTGCGCCGTGCGTGCCGGACCAGTTCGCGCACGAACAGCCGCTTGGGCCGGTCGTGGTTTTCGTAATAGTCGCGTGACTGGCGGCCATGGCCCTTGGTCCGGCCCACTTCGCTCCAGCCCGAGGCCAGATAAACGGTGCCCTGAAAGCGCTCCGGATCGACGAAGGTTTCCACCACCAGCACCGGATGGGCGTAGCGCTCCTGCCAGTCCTCGCTGAGCCGTGCCAAGACGCGGCTCAAGACCACCGAACCCAGATTGGGCACCGTGCGTCCGGGTAACAGCAGGAAACGGACGTTGTTGGCCACCAGCGCGAGGCGCCGGCGGCGTTGCTCGTCGCTCCAACCGATCCAGTGTTCGCGCGGGCGCAGATGCAGCGCGGCCGCCGCGAAAATCAGCACCGCGACCCACGTGCCCTGCGCATCGCTCACCGCGTAATGCACCTGCTCGCCGACGGCCTGCACGGCGCCCAAATAATGGTGCGCGGCGAGCAGGCCCTGCGCGCGCTCGCGCAGCTCCGAGGTGTCGAGCAAATGCACCTGCACGGTGCGCAGCAAAATGGCCGCCGCTTCGGGCAACGGCTTCGTCGGGAGCACCGACTTCAGAAGATTCATCCCGCGAGCGAAGAAAAGTTTTCCGCAAAAGTCCCGCCAAATCGCTCAGCTGCTCCCGGCACAGTCACTTAGCTTCCAATCGGAATCAGCGATGGGTGCAATGTGTCGAGGGGGTCGAGTCCAGTCCGGGCACCGACCCAGTGCCAAGAAGGCGACGGTGGACGCGAATCTGACAAAGGCGCTGCACGTCATCCGCGGTGGCCGTGCGACGCAATTTGTTTCCCCGCTGGCCGTGCGGCGTCGCGGGCTGCGCGTGGATTTCCGTCAGCCGGATGTGCGTTCCCAAGGCTTCCCCTCGGCCGCGGGCGCGGTCAGTCTCGCCGCGTCTTTCCCCCGCCCTTCCCTGCCCCTGCCTCATGCGCTTCACGCCCGCCCTCCTCCTCGCCCTGCTGCTGCCCGGTCTAGCCGCCGCGGCGCAGGCCCCGCGCCCCAATATCGTCCTCATCCTCGCCGACGACATGGGCTTCTCCGACCTCGGCTGCTACGGCGGTGAGATTCCCACGCCGCACCTCGACGCGCTCGCGCGCGGCGGCCTGCGCTTCACGCAATTCCACAACACCGCGCGCTGCTCGCCCACGCGCGCGGCGCTGCTCACCGGCCTGCACCCGCACCAAGCCGGCATGGGCACGCTCG
>JBJXFY010000318.1:0-17159 GCA_046155815.1 Limisphaerales bacterium
TGCGGATGCCCGTGGACGACCGTGCGCTTCTGCTCTTCCTCAAATTTCGCAAGGTCGATCCCCGCCGCAGCCGCGACATTTTTCCGCAACTCATACGCACCGGCGAGCGCGCACGAGAGCGTGCGGCAGATGCGGATGTGCGTCGCACCTGCGGGTTGGCGGCGGAACATCGGGTAGAACGTCACCAGCTCCTGCACGTTGATCGGCTGCAGGCCCAGCTTGCGGGCCGTCCACTCGATGGCGTCGCGCGACAGCCAGCCGAAATGCTCCTGGAGGGCGTGCAGGAACATCAGCGAGGCGCTGCGCTTCTGCGGGTAACGCGCCGCCAACTGGTCCAGTTCGGCTTCCAACGGAGCGGGCACGGTGAAGCTCATGGAAGTTCAGCGGTCGCTTTCGCCCATCACGAAGTCCAGCGAGCCCAGCACCGCCACCACGTCGCTGATCATGTGGCCGGGCAGCAGCCTCGGCAGGATGCTCAGGTTCACGAAGGATGGGGCGCGGATTTTCAGCCGGTAGGGCACGCCGCCGCCGCGGCTGTTGATATAGAAGCCCAGCTCGCCCTTCGGATTCTCGGCGCCGAAATAGACCTCGCCCGCCGGCGCGTCTACGCCCTGCGTGACCAGCATGAACTGGTGGATCAGCTCCTCCATGCTCGTCATCACCTTCTGCTTCGGTGGCAGGAAGACCTTGCCGTCGGCCACGTTGATCGGCTCGAGCTTCGGGTTGTCCGCGCCACCGGGAATCTTCTCCACGCACTGGCGCAGGATGCGGACGCTCTGCCGCATCTCCTCCATGCGGACCAGGTAGCGGTCGTAGCAGTCGCCCACCGACCCGACGGGGATGTCGAACTCCAGCTCGCCGTACACGAGGTAGGGAAGTGACTTCCGAACGTCATAATCCACGCCGGAGCCGCGGAGGTTCGGGCCGGTGATCCCGTAGTCTATCGCATCGGCGCGGGAGATGACGCCGACGTTCTTCGTGCGGTCCACCCAGATGCGGTTCCGGGTGAGCAGGGTGTCCGACTCGTCAATCGCCGTGCTCACCTCGTCCAGGAACTTCCCCACCGCGGCCAGCCAGCCGGGCGGCAGGTCCCGGGTCTGCCCGCCGACGCGTGTATAACTGGTCGTGAACCGTGCGCCGGTGAGTGACTCGGCCAGGTTGTAGATCTTTTCCCGCTCCGTGAACGTGTGCAGGAACACCGTCATCGCGCCCACGTCCATCGCGAACGCGCCCAGCCCCAGCAGGTGCGCCGAGATGCGCGCCAGCTCGCAGCACATCACACGAATGTACTGCCCGCGCCGCGGCAGCGTGAGGCCCATCAGCTTCTCCACCGCGAGGGCATAGGCCACGTTGTTGGCGAGCGGCGCGAGGTAGTCCAGCCGGTCCGTGTAGGGCACGAACTGGTTGTAGGTCATGTTCTCCGCGATCTTCTCGTCGCCGCGGTGCAGGTAGCCCACGTCCGGCGTGGCCCGGGTGATGGCCTCGCCGTCCAGTTCCAGGATGATGCGCAGTACGCCGTGCGTCGCCGGGTGGGACGGCCCCATGTTCAGCACCATCTTCTCGCCCTGCAGGTCGAGCTGCTCCTCCTCCGCCTCGGCCGTGCGGGCCGAGGCGTCGCGCACCGTGATGTCCTGGATGGTGGGCATCTCAGTTGTCCACGGAGGCGCGCACGCGCGGCTCGCGGTCGGCCGACTCGCTCCGGCCGGGCGCGGTCACAAACGGCCCGCCCTCGAGCGGCGCCGGGCGGGTGAAGGCCACCTCCGGAAGCTCCGTCGGCTTGCCGGCCAGCGGAAAATCCTTCCGCAGCGGAAAGTAGGGATAGCCCTCCCACATCAGGATGCGCCGGAGATCGGGGTGGCCGCGGAAGCGGATGCCCATCATGTCGTACACTTCGCGCTCATGCCAGTCAGCCGTCGCCCAGACCGAAGTCACGGTAGGCAGCTCCGACTTCTCCTCGCTCACCTGCGTCTTCAGCCGCAGGTGCGCCAGGTGACCGAGCCCGAACAGTTCATAGACCACCGTCCAGCGCGGGTCGCGGTCGTGCTCGTCCACGCTGCTGAGGTCGAGCAGCATGTCGAAGCCGAGGGACTTCTTGGCGTACTCACACACCTCCGTGATGCGTTCCGGATCGGCCACGGCAACCGTCGCTTCGCCGCGAAACTCCACGGCGGCGGAGACCAGATTGCCGAAGTGGTTGTGAAGCCGGAGCGCGAGGTCGAGCGGGGTCGGCATGGTTCCGCGGGGTTAGTGCGCCGTCGCAGCGACTGCGTCCCCGGCCGGGGCGGCGGCCTGCTCGCGCGAGAAAAGGGTCAGCTTCCTCAGCACCGGCTCGCGGGCGACCTGCTTTTGGAGCTTGATCAGCGCGTCGAGCAGCGCCTCCGGTCGCGGCGGGCAGCCGGCCACGTACACGTCCACGGGAATGATGTTGTCCACGCCCTGGAGCACCGCGTAGCTGCGGTACATGCCGCCGGTGGAGGCGCACGCGCCCATCGCGATGACCCACTTGGGCTCGGTCATCTGGTCGTAGATGCGCTTTACGGCGAGGGCCATCTTGTACGTCACCGTGCCGGCCACGATCATCACATCCGACTGGCGCGGGGAGAAGCGCATCACCTCTGAGCCGAAGCGCGAAATGTCGAAGCGGCCGGCCCCGGCGGCCATGAGTTCGATGGCGCAGCAGGCGAGGCCCATCGGCATCGGCCACAGGGAGTTCTCCCGGAACCACGCCAGCGCGGCGTCCACACGGGTATGGACGACCTCGCCCTCAATCTTCGAGTTGTACCCAAACTCGGTGGTTTTCATGCCGGAAAGAAACGCCTGGCGGCGTCGCAACGCACCGGCAGGCCCGATCAAGCTAGCAATCGAGGGGGGGCGGACAAGCTCTTTGTGATTTTTTTCACAAAGTCGGCGCGGGACGCCCCCGCCCCGCACGAACGCTGCCGCCCAAGGCCCGGCAGCGGGCAATCGAAGGCGGATTCCACCGGCGTGGTTGGCCACAGCGACGGCGGTCAATCGGCCAGCCGCACCGCGCGCCACAAACCTTCATTTTTCAGCCCGTCACGCAGGTACAGCACGCCGTCCGCATAGGCCGGGTTGCACCAGTTCACGCCCGCCACCTGTGCCCGACCCCGCTCACGGTACGCCGCAGGATTGGCATCAAAAAGCACGACTTCGCCGGCGTCCGTCAGCACGAGGAGGCGCCCGCCGATCACGAGGAATCCGCCGAAGGCCTTGTCCGCCGACGTGGTGACGACGCCGGGCTGCGACCACTTCAGCGCGCCGGTCGCGGCCTCGACGCAGACCACATTCTTCGTCGGGCCGAGACCGTACAGGTGCCCGCCCACGGCCACCGGGCTGGCGAAATTCGGCGCGGCCTCCCGGCTGGTCCAGGCCGTCTCGACGCGGCAGCCGTCGCCCGCGGCCGTGATGCGCAGGCCGAGCAGTCCGGCCTGGTGCGAGCCGACGAGGACAAGGTCGCCGACGACGACGGGCGTGGCGGCGTGGCGGGCGTAGGCCGTCTTCACCGGCACGCGCCACAGTTCCCGGCCGTCGCGCCGGTCCAGGCCCACCACGCCCTCCGCGGTGAAGACGATGACCTGCCGCCGGCCCGCGAGTTCGGCGACCACGGGCGGCGCGTAGCCGGCCATGTCATCAAGGGATTTCCAGACGACCTCGCCGGTGAGCTTGTCGAGGCAGACGACGCCGGCGCCGTTCGTGCCGCCGGGCTGGACGAGGAGGTGCGGACCGTCCACGAGCGGGGAGCCGTTGTTGCCGTGGCGGGCGGCGCCGGGTGTGTTGCCGCGCTCGCCGGTAAAGGTCGCGCCGAAGTTCGTCTGGTAGTTCACGCGCCAGAGCAGGCCCCCGTCCGCCAGCGCGCGGCAGTGCAGTTCGCCGCGGCAGGAAAGGGCGTAGGCGCGGTCGCCGTCCACGAGCGGCGTGCCGCGTGGGCCGGTCGGGCCCTGGCTGTCGGAGAAGGGCTCGTCAATCGCCGCGCGCCAGCGTTCGACGCCGGTCCGCGCGTCGAGAGCGCGGAGGGTTTCCAGCCCGGCCTGCGCGTCGAACGCGAGCACCAGGCCGCCGGCCTTCACCGGCGAGGCGAGGCCGGGCCCGGCAGGCGCCTGCCAGAGCACGCGTGGTTCGGCGGGCAGGGACTCCAAGGCCGCCGTGCCGACGGGAGCGTGGCCGTCGTTGGACGGCCCGCGCCAGCGCGGCCAGTCGCCGCCGGAGGCGTGGAGGACGACCAGGGCACCGAGGGCGACAAGGGCGGGCGCGCAGGGCAGGCGATGACTCACGGCCGGAAGGGTCCGCACTCGCCGACGAAAGTCCAATCCCACGTTGGACTGCGAACTGGAAAGCCCCTGTCCTACAGCAGCCGGATCGTGAGCGGGTAGCGGTACTGGTCTTCCCCGTTGCTGGCCTTCACGGCGGCGACGACGGCCATGACGACGCCAAACAGGCCCACGAGGATGGCCATGCCGAGGAAGACGAAGCCGATCAGGATGAACCAGGTCAGCGCACCGATCACGCCCAGCACCCACGAGTAGATGAAGATCGAGATCTGGAAGTTCAGCGCCTCGCGGCCGTTGGCATCAATGCGCGGGTCGTCGGCCTTCTTGAGCAGCCACACCACGAGCGGGCCGATCATGGCCCCGAAGGAAGGGAGCACCAGTCCGAGCAGCCCGGCGAGATGGCAGCCCACAATCCAGGTGCGGGCGTCGTCGTGGGCGGGCGCGGCGGGCGGCAGGGAGGCGTCGTTCATGGCGGGCAGGGCCGGGGGCATGGAAGCGGCGGAGTCGGTTGTTGTCACGCTGCAAGCACACGGCGAGGCGGCGGGCGGTTGCAGGTTCCGGCCGGGCCGCGTGTACCGGTTTCCCAACCATCCGTCGTCTGCTTCAGGAAGGTGGACTCGGGGCAGGGTCCCCACGCCCACGGACGGTCTCCATGCAGAAACGGCGGGGCGACAGCCCGTCCCCTCAGCTCTCGAACAGCTCGCGGAAGAACTCCTGCATCTTCACCCAGGAGCGGCGGTCGGCTTTTTCGTTGTGGGCGGCGCCCTTCGAGTTGTCACTGCCGGCGTTCCAGTCCGTGAAGCTGTGGACGGCGCCGCCGTAGGCCACGAACTGCCAGTCGGCGCCGGCCGCGCGGGCCTCCTGCGCGAAGGCCTCGACCTCGGCCGGCGGCACGAAGGGATCGTCCGCACCGTGCAGCACGAGCAGCTTGGCCTTCAGGCCGGGCTTCGCCGGCAGGTCCGTGCCCAGCCCGCCGTGGAAGCTCACCACCCCGAGCGTGTCCGCGCCGCTGCGCGCCAGCTCGAGCACGGTGGTCCCGCCGAAGCAGTAGCCGATGGCCGCGGTCTTCGCGCCGTCCACCTCGGGCAATGCCTTCATGGCCTGGAGCGCGGCGGCCACGCGGCGGCGGAGCAGCGGGCGGTCGGCCTTGTACTTGCCGGCGAGGGCGGAGGCGTCCTGCGGATTGCCGGCGCGCACGCCCTGGCCGTAGATGTCGGCGCAGAAGGCCACGTAGCCCAGCTTCGCCAGCATCTCGGCGCGCTTCTTCTCGTAGTCCCCGAGGCCCTTCCACTGGTGCACGACCAGGACGCCGGGGCGCGGGCCGGACCCGGCGTCGTCGTACACGACCCAGCCTTCGAGCCTGGTGTCGCCGTCGTTGTAGATGACCGGTCGGCTTTGGATCGCGGCCAACGCGGGAAGCGCGGCAAGACCGGTCAGCAGGAGCAGCAGTGGCAGTTTCATGGCGCCGACAAGATGACTGCCCGCGGCGAAGATTCAAAGGCGCGATGGCGGGGCGCGGGGCGCCAGGCTCAAAGCGCAGACTTTAAAGCTCAAGTGCAGGCCCAAGTGGGCGGCAGGCAGCGGCGGTGCGGGGCGGCGAGGCGGAAGGCGGCGGGCCCGGAGAAAGATGGGGCGTCGCGGCAGCGACGCCCGATCGGTCGCACGTGGTCTCCGACCGGGCAGGCTGGTTCGGAGAACCAGCCCTACCTGCCGAGCGCCGCCACGATCACGGCTGAAGCCGATCCTCCGGCGCGCCAATCACCACCACGTCCTCCGCGCCCATGTCCGCGGCGGGGATGCGCATGCCGTAGAACGAGCGGTACACGAACACGAGGGCGATCACGGAGAGGATCCCGCCGGTGACCCACGGCAGCGGCGAGCCGGGATGCTGCTGCTTCATCACGACCGCGATCTCGGTCGCGAGCAGGCCGAAGAGCGTGGTGAACTTGATCACCGGGTTCAGCGACACGCTCGAGGTGTCCTTGAAGGGATCGCCCACGGTGTCGCCGACGACCGTGGCGGCGTGGAGCGGCGTGCCCTTCGCGCGGATCTCGGTCTCGACGATCTTTTTGGCGTTGTCCCACGCGCCGCCGGCGTTGGCCATGAAGATGGCCTGGTAAAGGCCGAAGAAGGCGAGGCCGACGAGGTAGCCGATGAAGAAGTAGGGATCGAAGAAGGCCAGCCCGAGCGCGAAGCAGAAGACGACGATGAAGATGTTGACCATGCCCTTCTGGGCGTACTGGGTGCAGATCTCGACGACGCGCTTGCTGTCGGCGATGGAGGCGGTGGCGGCGTCGAGCTTCATGTTCTCCTTGATTAAGACGACGGCGCGGTAGGCCCCGGTGACGACCGCCTGCATGCTGGCGCCGGTGAACCAGTAGATCACGGCGCCGCCCATGAGCAGGCCGAGCAGAACCTGCGGCTGGACGAGGCTGAGCTTGGCGACCACGCCGCCGAAGGCGTGCTCGAGCAGCATGATGATGCCGAAGACCATGGTGGTGGCGCCGACGACGGCGGTCCCAATGAGCACGGGCTTGGCGGTGGCCTTGAAGGTGTTGCCCGCGCCGTCGCCCTTTTCGAGCAGCAGCTTGGCATGCTCGAAGTCGGGCTTGAAGCCGAAGCTGTGCTCGATCTCCGCCGCGGCGCCCGGGCGCGACTCGATCTGGCTCAGCTCATAGACGGACTGCGCGTTGTCCGTGACGGGCCCGAAGCTGTCCACCGCGATGGTCACCGGCCCCATGCCGAGGAAGCCGAACGCGACGAGGCCGAAGGCGAAGATGGGCGCGGCAAAGGCGAACTCGGCGGGCATCAGCCCGAGGACCGCCGGATGCTGGGAGAAGAGGTAGCTGAGGAACATCAGCGCGAGGATGGTCAGGCCCATCCAGAACGCGGAGAAGTTCCCGGCGACGAGGCCGGACAGGATGTTCAAGGACGCGCCGCCGTGGTGGGAGGCGTTGGTGACCTCGCGGACGTGGCGCGAGGACGTGCTGGTGAAGACCTTGGTGAACTCCGGGATCACCGCGCCCGCAATCGTGCCGCAGCTGATGATCACCGAGAGCACCCACCACAGCGCCGGCAAGGGCGTCCCGGCGGCGTCCTGAAAGCCCGCCAGCAACAGCCAGCTCGCCAGGAACGTTACCGCGATGGAGACGGCGGAGGTGAGCCACACGAGGTTCGTGAGCGGCTGTTCGAGGTCGAACTCCCGCTTCCCGCCGAACAGCGCGCCGCTGGCGACGCGGTTCAGCTCATAGGACACGAGCGAGGTGATGATCATCAGGATGCGCATGGCGAAGAGCCACACGATCAGCGTGCCGCAGACGGCCGGCGCGGCGGCGAGCGCGAGCGCGAGGAAGGCGATCAGCGCCACGCCCGTCACGCCGTAGGTTTCGAAGCCGTCCGCCGTCGGCCCGACCGAGTCGCCCGCGTTGTCGCCCGTGCAGTCGGCGATGACGCCGGGGTTCTTCGGGTCGTCCTCGGGCAGTTGGAAGACGATCTTCATCAGGTCGGCGCCGATGTCGGCGATCTTGGTGAAGATGCCGCCGCAGATGCGGAGCGCGCTGGCGCCGAGCGACTCGCCGATGGCGAAGCCGAGGAAGCTCGGCCCGACCAGCTCGCGCGGGAGGAAGACGAGGATGCCGATCATGAAGAACAGCTCGACGCACACGAGCAGCAGGCCGACGGACATGCCGGACTGGAGCGGGATGGAGAGGGTCCTGAGCGCGTCGCCGCCGAGCGCGGAGAAGGCGGTGCGGGAGTTGGCCACCGTGTTGATGCGGATGCCGAACCACGCCACCGCGTAGCTGCCGAGGATGCCGAGGATGGAGCACAGCAGCACGACCACGGCCGCGCCGAAGCCCTTGTGCTGGAGCCCGAGCAGGTAATAGAGGATGCACACCGCGATCAGCACCCAGAGCGCGGCGAGGAACTTCCCCTGCTGCGTGAGGTAGGTCTTGCACGTCTCCCAGATGATGTTCGAGACGGCGCGCATGGACTCATGCACGGGCAGCGCCTTGGTCTGCTGGTACTGGATCCAGCCGTAGGCCGCGCCGAGCAGGCAGACGACGAGGCCGGCGTACAGCAGCGCGTGGCCGCTGACGGTGGCGCCGAAGATCTGGAACTTCACCAGCGCGAGGTCGGGCAGGTTGATGTCCGCCTCGCCCGCCACGGCGGCGGGCGCGAGGACGGCGAGGAGGAGGAACAGCAGACGCAGGCGGCGGGGTTGTGGGGTGCTCATGGCCTTGATAAGGGCTTCAGAGACAACGGGTCTTTCGACCACGTTTCATGCGGGGAACACCTTCTGCGTAGCCAATCCCCCGCCGCCGGGTCAAGGCTGGGCCAGGGGGCCGCACTGGCCACTTCTCTCCTGGCAAAATGAACTCGACCGACCACGGAAGGCATCACCAAGCGGCGGGTTGGGCGGTCCGCGGCCCGCCGCGGCGGCACGGACGCTCCGACACCGGCGCCGCGGAGCCGCTTCGGACGTTACGCCCCGCACACGCACGGCGCGCGCGGAGTGCGCGCCCTTTCGGCAGCCGGCATCCGTGGCGGCGGCTCCTCGTCGCGGGCAGCCTGCCAACGGCCGCCTCCTCCGTGCCGGATCGGACGCCGGTGCCCCGGTTCCGGACAACGCACTTGCCGCCGGGGGGTCCTTCGCTAGTTTGATGCCCGTTTTTCCGGCCCCGCGCCGGGCCGCCCAAACCTCCGCGACGCACATACCTTGAGCACCACCCCCGCCGACCTCGCCTTTAGCGACCCGTTTGTCCGCCGCCACATCGGTCCTGACGCCGCCGAGCAGCGCGCCATGCTGTCCACGCTGGGCCTGGACTCGCTGGAGGCGCTGGCGACCGCCACCGTTCCAGCCCGCATCCGCGCGACCCAGCCGCTCGACCTGCCGCGCGCCCTGTCGGAGTTCGAGGCGCTGGCCCGGCTGCGGGAGATCGCCGCGAAGAACCAGGTGTTCCGCTCCTTCATCGGGATGGGCTACCACGACACGATCACCCCGCCGGTGATCCAGCGGAACATCCTCGAGAACCCCGGCTGGTACACGCAGTACACCCCGTACCAGGCGGAAGTCTCCCAAGGCCGGCTGGAGGGGCTGCTGAACTTCCAGACGCTGGTCACGGACCTCACCGGCCTGGACATTGCCAACGCCTCGCTGCTCGACGAGGCCACCGCCTGCGCCGAGGCCATGATGCTCTGCCACCGTGTGAAGGCCGCCGAGCCCGGCCCGGAGCGCGAGGTGTTCTTCGTGGCCGCGGACTGCCACCCGCAGAACGCCGACCTCGTCCACACGCGGGCGAAGGCGCTCGGGCTGAAGGTGGTGGTGGGCAACTGGCGGACGTTCGCCTTCACGCCGCAGGTGTTTGGCGCCCTCGTGCAGTATCCGGCGACGGACGGGACGGTGTCGGACTATGCCAAGTTTGCCCGGGCCGCGCACGACGCGGGGGCCATGCTGGTGGTCGCCGCGGACCTCCTGGCGCTCACAGTGCTGGCGGCGCCGGGCGAGTTCGGCGCGGACGTGGCGGTCGGCGGCGCGCAGCGGTTCGGCGTGCCGCTGGGCTTCGGCGGGCCGCACGCGGCGTTCTTCGCCACGCGGGACGCCTTCAAGCGCCAGATGCCCGGCCGCCTCGTCGGCGTGTCCAAGGATGCGCGCGGCAAGACCGCCCTGCGGCTCTCGCTGGGCACGCGCGAGCAGCACATCCGCCGCGACAAGGCCACCTCGAACATCTGCACCGCCCAGGCGTTGCTGGCGAACATGGCCATGGCCTACGCCTGCTACCACGGGCCGGAGGGACTCAAGGCCATCGCGCAACGCGTCCACCGGCTCACCGGCCTGCTCGCCGCCGGCGTGGAGAAGTCCGGGCTGAAGGTGGTGAACCCGACCTTTTTCGACACCCTCACCGTGCTGGTGCCCAACGCCGCGGCCATCCACAAGGTGGCCGAGGCGCACGGTGTGAACCTGCGCCGGGTGGACACCACGCATGTCGGAGTGACGCTGGACGAACCCACGACGGCGGCCGAGCTGGAACTGCTGCTGACCATCTTCAACGAAGGCTCGCGGCCTGACTTCGCAGTCAGCCAGCTTGCTCCGAAAGCGTCGGGCTTCCGGCTTCGTGCTTCCAGCTTCCTTCAGCATCCGGTCTTCAACCGCCACCACAGCGAGACGGAGCTGCTGCGCTACCTCCGCCGCCTCGAGTCGCGCGACCTTTCGCTGTGCCACAGCATGATCCCGCTGGGTTCCTGCACGATGAAGCTGAACGCCACGGCGGAGATGTTTCCGGTGAGCTGGCCCGAGTTTGCCAAGCTGCATCCCTTCGCCCCGCTCGCGCAGACGCGCGGATACCAGCAGATGTTCGAGGAGCTGGAGCAGTGGCTGTGCGAGTGCACCGGCTTCGCCGGGGTCTCGCTCCAGCCCAATGCCGGCTCGCAGGGCGAGTATGCCGGCCTGCTCATCATCCGCGCCTGGCACCAGTCGCGCGGCGAAACGCACCGGAACGTCTGCCTCATCCCGACCTCGGCGCACGGCACCAATCCGGCGTCGGCCGTGATGGCCGGCATGGTCGTGGTGCCGGTGGCGTGCGACAAGGAGGGCAACATTGACCTCGCAGACCTTCGCGTCCGCATTGACGAGCACCGCGCGAACCTCGCGGCGCTCATGGTGACCTACCCGAGCACGCACGGCGTCTTTGAGGCCTCGATCCAGGAAGTCTGCGCGCTCATCCACGAGGCCGGCGGCCAGGTGTACATGGACGGCGCGAACATGAACGCGCAGGTGGGACTTACTTCGCCCGGGATCATCGGTGCGGATGTCTGTCACCTGAACCTCCACAAGACCTTCTGCATCCCGCACGGCGGTGGCGGGCCGGGCGTAGGCCCGGTCTGCGTGGCCGAGCATCTCATTCCGTTCCTGCCCGGCCATGCGGTCGTGAACCTCGGCGGCGAGGAACCCATCGGGGCCGTCAGCGCCGCGCCGTGGGGATCCGCCAGCATCAACACGATCTCGTGGATGTACATCGCGATGATGGGGGCGGACGGACTGACCCAGGCCACCCAGGTCGCCATCCTGAACGCGAACTACATCGCCAAGCGGCTCGAACCCTACTTCCCCGTGGTTTACCGCGCGGCGAACGGCCTCGTGGCCCATGAGTGCATCCTGGACCTGCGGCGGATCGTGGCCGGCCGGGCCAACGGTGCCGGCAGCCTGCCCGCGTCGGCGGAGTTCACCCTCCTGCCCGTGAAGCACGTCACCGCCGAGGACGTGGCCAAGCGCCTCATGGACTTCGGCATCCACGCGCCCACGCTGAGCTGGCCCGTGGCCGGCACGCTCATGGTCGAGCCTACCGAGTCCGAGCCGCAGCACGAGCTGGACCGCTTCTGCGACGCGATGATTGCCATCCACGGCGAAATCCTCGCCATCGAGCGCGGCGAGGCGGACGCGAAGAACAACCTGCTCAAGCACGCCCCGCACACCGCCGATCAGGTCTGTGCCGATGCCTGGGATCGTCCCTACTCCCGCGAGCAGGCGGCCTACCCGGTGGCGGGCCTGCGTGACTTCAAGTTCTGGCCCGCCGTCGCCCGCGTGGACAACGTCTTCGGCGACCGGAACCTGGTCTGTTCGTGCGTGGGAATGGAGGCCTATCAGGCGTAGCGGGGATACCGCCCGCTTTCCACGGCTTGAGGTCACCCTGGGCAAGGCGCTATCCAACGCCATGCGCCTTACGTTACCTGTCGCGGCCGTCCTCCTGCTCGCCAGCCCCCACGTCGCGGCAACCGCCGCCGGCCTGCGTGTCCTGCCGCCGGGCGAGCGGCCCAACGACCGCCGGCTGGAGCCGTTGAAGGATCTCGACGGCTACTTCCCCTTCCAGCCCCCCGGGACGCGCGAAGACTGGACGCCGCGCGCCGCCGACGTGCGCCGCCGCATCCTCGTCTCGCAGGGCCTGTGGCCCATGCCGACGCGGACGCCGCTGAACCCGGTGATCCACGGCCGCCGCGACCTTGGCGAGTACACGGTCGAGAAGGTGTACTTCGAGTCCATGCCCGGCTTCTTCGTGACGGGAAATCTCTACCGGCCAAAGCACGTGACCGGGAAGGCGCCGGGCATCCTCTTTGCACACGGCCACTGGAAGGATGCGCGCCTCAGCATCCTCGGCGACGAGGAGCTGAAGGAGGAAATCGCCGGCGGGCAGGAGAAGTTCGAGGTCGGCGGGCGGAGCCGGTTCCAGTCCATGTGCGTGCAGCTTGCGCGGATGGGCTGCGTGGTCTGGCAGTGGGACATGCTGGGTGATTCGGACTCGCAGCAGCTCTCGCGCGAGCTGGTCCACGGCTTCGCGAAGCAGCGGCCCGAGATGAACACGGCGGAGAACTGGGGCCTCTTCAGCCCCGCGGCCGAGGCGCACCTCCAGAGCGCGATGGGCCTGCAGACGTGGAACGCCGTCCGTTCGCTCGACTTCCTGCTCGGCCTGCCGGAGGTGGACCCGGCGCGCGTCGCGGTGACCGGCGCCAGCGGCGGCGGCACGCAAAGCTTCATCCTCGCCGCGGTGGACGACCGCGTGAAGCTCTCCTTCCCCGCGGTGATGGTGAGCACGGCGATGCAGGGCGGCTGCACCTGCGAAAACGCCAGCCTGCTGCGCGTCGGCACCGGCAACGTCGAGTTCGCCGCGCTCTTTGCTCCCAAGCCGCAGGGGATGACCACGGCGAACGATTGGACCAAGGAGATGGCGACGAAGGGATTTCCTGACCTCCAACGGCTCTACGCGCTGCTCGGCGCGCCGGACCACGTCATGCTCCACCGTGGCGAACAATTTCCGCATAACTACAACGCGGTTTCCCGTACCGCCTTCTACAGCTGGCTGAACCGGCATTTCAAGCTGGGCTTCAGGGAACCCGTGCTTGAGCGTGACTACCAGCGCCTCAGCAGGGAGGAACTCACCGTCTGGGACGCGCAGCATCCCGCGCCCAAGGCGGCCGACCCGGACTTCGAGCGCCGCCTGCTGCGCGGCTGGCATGAGGACACGCAGCGTCAGCTCGCAGCGATGGACGCCGGGGCCCGCCGGGACTTCCTGCGCGGGGCCTGGCGCACGGTGATCGGGCGCGGCGCGGAGGACGCCGGCGAAGTCGTGTTCAACATGACGAAGACCGAGCTCAACGGCGACTTCGGCTGGGACTGGATGGGCGGCCTCCTCATCAACCGCCCGCGGGACGAGCGGCCCGTGGTGCTCTGGCTGATGCCCAAGGAGTCCACCCGGCCGGCGGTCGTCTGGCTCAGCCGGGAGGGCAAGGCCGGCCTGCTGGACGCGCAGGGGAAGCCGCGCCCCGAGGTGGCCCGGCTGCTCGAGGCAGGGCATCCGGTGTGGGGCGTGGATCTGTTCATGCAGGGCGAATTTCTGGCCCCGGACCAGCCGCCCGTGACCGAAACCCGCCGGGTGACGAACCCGCGCGAGGCCGCCGCCTACACCTTCGGGTACAACGACACGCTTTTCGCGCAGCGCGTGCATGACGTGCTGACCGTGCTCGCCTTCGTGACGAAGCCGCAGGAGGACCGGACGCCGTCCGCAACCCTGGTGGCGGCGGACGGACCGATGGCAGCCGTCGCCGCCGCGGCCCGCGCGGTTTCCGGCCCGGAGGTGGCGCTGACGGTGCTCGCGCCGGGCGACTTCCGCTTCGGCCAGGTTCTCGACCTGCGTTCGCCGGACTTCCTCCCCGGCGCAGCGCGCTACGGCGACCTGCCCGCGCTGCTTGAGCTGGGCCGGGGGCGGCTGAAGCTGGTGAAGGGCGGGGACGACACGGTGAGCGCGCTCAGCGAATAGCAGACCCCGACGTCGCGGGCATGGTGGGGGGCGGCCCCGCACGGCGCGGGATGCCCGGGGCGTAGGCGGGCCCGATGGCAAGTCGCACCGACCGCAGGCCCCACCGTGCATACCGCATGGACTTCGCACCGCCCCCGAAGCCGGAGCCCGCGGCGAGCAGCCTGCCCGGGAGGCAGCAAGGCGCACAGTGCCGGCCGGGGCGGCGACGCCAATCGCGCAGCAGTGGCAAGTTCATGGCGGGGCGGGAATGGTGTCGGCCCAGGTTCATTTTGTGACCGCCTGGTCCGTCTGCGGGCTGCCGGCCATCCACTCGCCCACCAGCCGGTAGCCGACCGCCAGCAGCGTCGGGCCGATGAACACGCCGATGAAGCCGAACGCCATCGCCCCGCCCAGCACGCCGAACAGGACGACCATGAAGGGCATCGCGCTGCCCTGGCTGATAAGCCACGGCCGGACGACGTTGTCCGCCGCCCCAACGATCACCGCCCACACCACCATGAAGACGCCCCAGCCCGTTGCGCCCTCGTGGAAGAGCCAGAACGCCGCCGGCAGCATCACCAGCAGCGGCCCGCCCGGCACCACGGACAGCGGGAAGATCAACAGCGCGAGCAGGCCCGGCCCCGGCACGCCGGCAGCATAGAAGCCCGCGCCCGCCATCGCCGCCTGGAGCAGCGCCGTGCCCAGGATTCCGTAGACCACGCCCCGCACCGTGCTGCCGGCAAGCTGCAGCAGGTAGTGCCCCCGGCCGCCGGCAATGCGGCCCATGAAGCACTCCACCTGCGCGCCGATCGCGGCGCCGTGCCCGAGCAGCAGGAAGGTGAGCAGCAGGCTCAACGCGATGGCGAACAGCCCGCCGAAGAGCCCCGCGGCGGCCGCCCGGACCATGCCGCGCAGCGGCTCGATCAGCCGCTCGGCCAGTTGCAGGAGCCGGCCCTCGTCGCCGGTGAATGCCCGCCACTTCCCGGCGAACGCCGGGCCGAGGACCGGGACCTGTGCCAGCCACGCGGGAGGGCCCGGCAGTCCGCCCTCCAGCGTGCGCCGGAAGGCCGCGGCCAGCTCGTCCAAGTTGTTGGCGAGCGACACGCCGACCGCCACGAAGGGAAGCAGCACGACGCCCACCATGGCCAGCGTGAGAAGGAGCGATGCCAGCATCCGCCGGCCGCCGAGCCGCCGGCTGAGCCGCGCATGCAGCGGCCAGATGGACCAGCTCAGGACGACGGCCCAGAGCAGTGCGGAAAAGAAGGGCCGCAGGATCCACACGCACGCGGCCAGCAGGAGCCCGAGGGTAAGCCAGCCCAGGTTCTGCTCCAGCCGGGTGCGGATGGGGGTCATCCTTGCTTCCGTGGCTGGAAGCCGTTCCGGGCACGGGGCGAGGCGGGGCGTCGGCCCAGACTCCCAGCCCTGTTGCCGGCATCCCTCCGCCGCTGGCTGCGCACGGGGTGGTCAAGAGGTTCAAGCCGGGGAGCCGGAACATCGGCGGCAGTGCTTGCCTGCCGGCGCGGCTGGGGAGCGCGGACTGTCAAGCAGGAGGGAACTTCCATGACCGGAAACGGCTTTCAGCGCCGCCGGCCGCCGCCGCGCGGCATGGATGGCATCGAGGGCGTCGGCCGCGGCGATGCCGAAGGCGCGACCCGTGTGGAGGCCGGCGGGGTGGCACGGCTGGATGTCCTTGGCGTTGGCTTGGGGGCCACTTCCGGCGGCCGGGCGATGGGATGTTCCGGGCGTGGCCTGCCGCCTTCCGGACGGTCCGGCGGCGTCACGATGATGTCCGGGTCGTCGTAGTAGGAGTGGCCGCCGTAGTACCATGGGTCGTAGAAGCCCACGCCGTAGTACATGCTGCCGCTCACGTTGGCGCTGCCACCGCCGCCGCCGCTGCTTTCGCAGCCGGTCCAGAGGGGCAGCGCGCAGGCGGTCAAGGACACCAGCCATGCGGATTTGAGCTTCTTTTTCATGTCACCGGCCTCCTTTCGTGAGTCCCTGCGGCCATTCCATGATGCCCACGGCGGCGCCGGTCGGATCGGCCAGCACGGCCACCTGGCCGTCGAGCAGGTCCGGGCGCGGCGCGAGCAGCACCTTGCCTCCGAGTTCGCCGGCGCGGGCCACGGACGCGGCCACGCTGTCCACGCGGACGAACAGCAGCCAGCCCGGCGGCACGTCGGTGCGGCTGGCGGGGAGGGTCCGGATGGTCGCGCGGGCGTAGCCTTCGCTGGCCAGCACGAAGTCGCTCAGCCGGCCGGCCTTCTCGTTGGGGATGATTTCGTAGCCGGCGAACGAACGGTAGAATTCCCCCGCCTTCTCTCCGTTCCGGCTGAGGAGCTGGATCCACATCCAGTCCCCCGGCTCAGCCTGGAAGTCTTCCGGGTCGCCGGAACTCGACCGGATGACGCCGAAGACCGCGCCCTCCGGGTCGGCGAGGACGGCCTGCTCGCCGCGTTTCGGCTGCTTCGCGGCCGGGGCCAGCACGCGGCCGCCGCCCTGCTCCACCTTCGCCAACGTCCGGCCGACGTCGCTCACGGAGATGTAGCCAAACCACCGGGGCTTCGCCTCAGGACGGTCGGCGGGCCGGGGCCGCTGGAACAGGCCGGCGACCGGGCGGTCGGCGTTGTGGGCGATCAGGTAGCCGCCGTAGTCGTAGAACTGCCATCCGAAGAGGCCTTCATAGAACTTCTTGGCCGCGGGCACATTGTCCGTGACAAGGTCGGCCCAGACAAACTTGCCTGGCAGGCGGGGGCTGCCGGAGACGGTGGTGAGGGGTGGGAGCTTGGGCAAATCCGCGGCGTCGGCCGCAAGGTGGACCCAGCCCAGCAGGAGGGCTGCGGCCAGCCGGCAACCGTGGCCACGCAAGGTCGGGAATGGGAATCTCCTGGGAGTCATGGGGAAGCGGGCGGATGGGGCAGACCCGGGAACACGGCGGGAGGGCCTCAATACTTTTCCGGCACGAACTTCCGGCCCTTGAGCGCGGCCCGGTCGTCGTACGCGTGCTTCGTCTCGCGGTCCGGCAGCCCGATCTTCTCCCGCTTGAGTTTCTTGTGCGGGATGAGTTCGAGCAGGTGGGCGATGCAGT
>JBJXFY010000322.1:0-11385 GCA_046155815.1 Limisphaerales bacterium
CCATCGCCATCCGAGTGGATCACGCGGAAGGCCTCCGTCTGCGCGGGCAGGCCGAGCGTGTTCAGGCGCAGGTCGAGCGCGGCGTCGCGGAGGTGCGTGAGGCCGTCCTCGCCCACCGGCTCCGGACCGTGGTGGAACATGCGCAGCGGCACGCGGGCCTTCGGGTTGAACAGCCCCTGCCCGAAATGGCGGCCGTCCTTGTCGAAGACATGCACCAGCGCGCCGGGCGGGATGCCGGGCGAAGCCTCCCGGATCATCGCCGGGTAGATGGCGGGCGCGAAGCTGAAGTACTTGAGCTGCACCCACGGCGCGGGGCGCGCCGCCGGGGCGACGACGGGGCGCTCGGCGAAGGGTCGGGGATCACCGGATTCGGCGGGCGGGGCCGCGGCTGGCTGCACCGGGATTGACTAGCGCACCGGGCCGGCGGGGTCGAGCGCGGCGGTGTCCGACCACACTTCGCGCGCGGCGCGGAGGCGGGCGCGCCATCGCCGCCAGCCGCTCTCCGGCCCGACCAGCCACGCGAGCAGAAACAGGCCGCAGCCCGCGACGACCATCGCCGCCGCCGTCGAGCAGTCGAGCCACAGCGCGAGGTGCAGGCCGAGCAGCGCGCTCAGCGCCGCCTGCGCCGGCACCAGCAGCAGGATCGCGGGCAGGCGCCGTGTCAGCAGCAGGCCGGTGGCGCCCGGCAGGATCAGCATCGCGATCACGAGGATGGCGCCCACGGCCTCGAAGGCGCTCACCACCACCACGCCCAGCCAGCCCATCAGCGCGTAATGCACCACGCCAGCCGGGATGCCGGCCGCCGTGGCGAGGCCCGGGTCGAAGGAGGTCAGCAGCAGCTCCTTGTAAAACAGCAGCACGAACAGCGTCGTGAGCAGCGCCACGGCGGCCATCAGCGCGACCGGTTCCGGCGCCAGCTCGCGGCCGCCCAGCCGCACAAAGTCCGCAAACGCGACGAAGCCGATCTCCCCGTACAGCACGCAGTCCGGGTCCAGGTCCACGTGGTCGGCGAAGGCCGTGATGAGCACGACCCCGAGCGCGAACAGCGTCGAGAAGGTGATGCCGATGGCGGCGTCCTGCTTGATGCGCGAGCGGCGGTGGATGAACTCGACCAGCACGGTGGTCACCAGCCCCGCGATCAGCGCGCCGAGAAACATGAGGCCGGGGCTGCGCGCACCGTGGCCCGTGCCGGGGCCGCCGCCGGCCAGGAGGCTGCCGATCAGAAACGCCCCGGCCAGGCCGGGCAGCACGCTGTGGCTGATCGCGTCGCCCATCAGCGCGAGCCGGCGCAGCACGAGGTACACGCCGGCCAGCCCGCAGGCCGTCGTCACGAGGAAGCCCATCAGCAGCACCCAGCCGTTGAGCGCGGCGTCCTGCGCCCACGGCACGAGGAAGACGCGCTGGAAGTCGAAGGGTGGGATGAGGCTGTTCATCGCGGAGGCGCCGGGTTCATTCTACAGAAGGAAACGGAGAGAATGGAGGGGACATGATTGCAGCTTAATCCTGCTCTTCACAGCTTAAGCATAGGTTTTGGAGTGAGATCATGAGTAGGATGGAGAGTAAGATTGAGACTTGGTCGGACGCCTCTCTTCCAGGCCTCGTTCCCGCTGCTGTCTTCTGTGAGCATCCATATGGTCATCGCTGTTCATCGTTCATCCCGTTCTTCTGCGGCACGGTAGCCGGCGGGCGGGCGGGCACGGGTGCCGCCTGCGCCGGCGAGCCTGATTTCCTCCTCGGTCGGGATCGGCCGGCCGTGCGGGTCGCGGTCCGCGTAGGCAAGGCGCTTCTCGAGCTGCCGCACCGTCTCCTCGCCGAGGACGTGCTCGATGTTCTCCGCGTCGTCATGGACGTGGTCGGCGGGGATGTGGGCGGCGTGGGTGAGGTAAAGCTCCCAGAGGCGGTGGTTGCGGACGAGGGCGGCGGCGCGTTGCAACCCGCCCGGCGTGGCCAGGATGAGCTGGCCGTCCTCCGCGACGGTGGCGAGGCCGTGGCGGCGGAGCTCGCGGGCCTGGCGGGCGGCGTCGTCGAGGGTTTCGCGGCGGCGGCCGGCCAGTTCGCGAAGGGACACGCCCTCGCCGCGGAAGCCGCGGTCCTCCAGGACATGATAGAGGGATTTGAGCGTGTTTTCGCGGGCAATGCGCGCCCGGCGGGAGCGGCCGCGCCACGCGCGCGGCACGAGGCCGTGGCGGGGTGCGAACAGGAACGCGCCGGCGAACACCGTGCTGGCGGCAAGCACCATCAGCGGCCCGGTGGGCAGGCGGTTGCCGAGGAAGGACAGCAGGCAGCCCAGCGCGCCGGCGGCGACGCCGGTGCCGGCCGCGAGCGCGAGCAGCCGCGGGAAACGGTCCGTCAGCAGATGCGCCGTGGCGGCGGGCGTGATGAGCATGGCGGACACCAGCACGACACCGACCGCCTGCAGCGCGCTGACCACCGTGAAGGCGAGCAGCAGCATGACGCCGTGGTGCAGCCAGCGGACGGGCAGGCCGAGCGCCTGCGCGAAGGCGGGGTCAAAGCTGGTCACGAGCAGTTCCTTGTAGGCGATGGTCACGGCCAGCAGCGCCAGTGCGGCGACGCCGGCCATGAGCCACAGGTCGCCGGCACCAAGCGCGGCCGCCTGGCCGAAGAAGAACTTGTCCAGGCCGCTCTTCGCGCCCCCGGGCAGGCGCTGGATCATGGTCACCAGGCAGATGCCGACCGCGAAGAAGCCGGCGAGGACGAGGCCGAGCGCGGTGTCCTCCTTGAGGCGCGTGGTGCGCTGGATCCAGCCCACCGTCATCGTGCCCAGCAGCCCGGCGGCCGCGGCGCCGAGGAAGATGGCGACCGGATCCTTGGACTGGTTCCAAAGGAATCCCACCGCGACGCCGGGCAGCACGGCGTGGGACAGGGCGTCGCCCATGAGCGCCAGGCGCCGGACGACGATGAGGCTGCCCAGCAGCCCGCAGCTCACGCCCAGCAGGACGGCGCCGAGCAGCGCCGCGCGGACGGCGGGGTCGGCGAGGGAGAGGAAGCGGGTGAGCTGGGCGGGGAGGTCCGGTGCCAGCGTGGCCATCAGCCCCAGCAGTGAATGGTGAATGGTGAATGGTGAATAGTGGGGCATGTCACCGTTGGGCGCGGGGCGCGGCATTGGCCGGCAAAGTGCAGAGGCTGTCGGCCTTCAGGATCATGCTGTTCAACATGCCGCCGATGGCCTGGTACTCGGCGTCCAGCTCGCGCCAGGTCTGTTCGTTGATGTAGCCGGCATCGAGGCAGTCATCGAGCCAGCCCTGGGGTTCCATGCATTCACCCAAGGCGTCGTCGGGCTTGCTGATGAAGGCCAGCTTGTAACGGCGCCTGGCCCAGGCCTCGGGTATCTGGTTCTTCGTGGACCGCGATGAACGCCGGATCTGGTCCACCAGCGAGTAGCGTTCCTCCGCCGGAAAGGTTCTGGTCATTTCAAAGATGCGCTTCGCCGCGGCGCGGGCCGCGACATAAACCCTCAGTTCCCGAAATGTGCGTGCAATTCCCATGAACGGCCCCGTCGTTGATGACCATTCACCATCTTCCATCCACCATTCACAATCCCGCGCCCCGGGCGCGGACCGCCTCCGCCACCTCGCTGAGGATCGTCAGCCGGCCGCCGTAGGTCTTCTGGAGCAGCTCGTAGGTGAAGACTTCGTCCGTCGGCCCGAAGGCCACGACGCGCATGTTCAGCAGCAGGAGCAGGTCGAAGTAGTTCCGCGCCGTGGGCAGGTCATGGTGGACAACGAGGATGGTCTTCCCGGTGTCGCGCAGTTCGTGGAGCAGGGTGACGATGGCGGCCTCCGTCGCGGCGTCCACGCCGGCAAAGGGTTCGTCCATGAAGTAGAGGTCGGCCTCCTGCGCGAGGGCGCGGGCGAGGAAGACGCGCTGCTGCTGGCCGCCGCTGAGATTGGCGATCTGCCGGCTGGCGTAAGGGAGCATCCCGACCTTGTCGAGACAGGCGCGGGCGATGTCGCGGTCGGCCTTCCCCGGCCGGCGGAACAGGCCGATGCGGCCGTAACGGCCCATCAGGACCAGGTCCATGACGTTGACGGGGAAATCCCAGTCCACGGACTCGCGCTGCGGCACGTAGCCCACGCGGCGGCGGGCGCGGGTGTGCGTCTCGCCAAAGATCTTGATCCACCCGGCGGCCACGGGCAGCACGCCCATGCAGGCCTTGATGAGCGTGCTCTTGCCCGCGCCGTTCGGGCCGATGATGCCCACGAGCTTCCCCGCCGGAACGGCGAGGTCCAGGCCCCAGAGCACCGGCCGCCGGTCGTAGGCGACGGTGAGGTCGTGAACCTCCAGCGGCGGGGGCGTGTCGTTGCCGTTCTTCATGGCGGCAAGCTAGAAGCGGACCGCGAACCCCGCGAATGCGCCGACATCCGGCGCGGCGCGGGTCAGCCCCAGCACCACGCCGGCATCCAACTGGATGTCCTCCGTCAGGCCGAAGGTGAAGCCGAGGTCGAAGGTGCCCGCCCACGGGTCGCCCGTGGATTCCACGTCGGAGAAGAATTCGACGAACGCGCCCAGCTGGCCGACGAGCGCGCGGCTGACGGTGATCGTGTTGATGAAGCCGGCGTGGGCCTCGTCGCCGTCGTCATCGTGGCGCAGGTCGAACTGCGTCATCGCGCCCAGCGTAAAGCCCGCGGGCAGCGCCACGCTGAACGGCACAATCAGGCCGCCCTCGACCGCCCCGTTGCCGAGCCCGTCCGCGGCGGCGGGCCACTTGGCGTAGGGCATCACCGCGAGCGCGGTCGCGCCGCCGTCGTTGCCCCACAGGTTCCATTTCACGCGCGTGAGCACGTCGCCGAAGCCGGTCGTGCGCGCGGGCGGCAGGCCGGGTTCGCGTACCGTCTCGCGCAGCCACGGCAGGACGATGACTTGCAGGTCCACGTCGCGGGTGAGGCCGGCCTTCAGGTTGAGCGGCAGGAAGGCGAAGGCTTCCACGTCGCGTTCGGCGCGCTCGACGTTGTGACGGTCCCAGGCGAAGACCGTCACGTCGCCCTCGATCTGGAACCACCCGGCATCCACGGTGAAGGCGCTCTCCGTGCGGTCGGGCCGGTCGGTCGAAAGATCGCGGCGCAGCTCCGCCGGCGTGCGGTGGAAGAGATGGTAGCCGGCCTTGGCGTCGCGGCGGGACTCGTCGGCGTCCGCTGACGTGGCGCCGATGACCCAGGGGGCAATGCAGATGGCCAGGCAGGCGCGTTGAACCGCTTGCGGGAAGGAGCGTGGCCTCATGTCATCTCCTCGCCCTGGCCGGCGGCCTGATGTGCGGGCGGCAGGGCGGGTCGCCCTGCGCGTGCCGACGCCGGGATCAAGGCAGGGCGGACGTCCGCCGGCATTGGCGGCGGGCAGAGGACTGCCCGCCCTTCCTCACGCCTTCGCCGATCATCATGCTGAACTGTCCGTACATCCGCGGCCGCGGCCGGTGGGTTCATGGCGGATTCAGCGGAGGGCCTCGACGACCGTCGCCAGATTGTGCCGCAGCATCCCGGCGTACGTTCCGACATCGTGCCGCTGCCCGGCCACCTCCTTGAACTCGCCCGGCGAGCCGAGCGCGTCGGAGAAGAGCTCGCCGCCGACACGCGCGCCGCTGTCCTTGCTGATGCGCTCGATGGTCGCGGGCGAAACGGAGCTTTCCACGAAGATCGCCTTCACGCCGCGCTGCTTCACGAGGTCGGCGATGCGCGTCACGTCCGCGAGGCCCGCCTCGGTCGCCGTCGAGATCCCCTGCACGCCGATCACCTCGAGGCCGAACGCGCGGCCGAAGTAGCGGAAGGCGTCGTGGCTCGTGATGAGCACGCGGCGGCCCTCGGGAATCCGGGCGACCTGCGCGCGGCCCCATTCGCTGATCGTGCGGAACTCGGCGGCCAGCTTTTCCGCCGCCGCCTCGTAGTGCGCGGCATTGGCCAAATCCGCCGCGGCGAGCGCGCGCCCCGTGGCCTGGGCGGCGAGCGCCCACAAGGCCGGATCGCCCCAGACGTGCGGGTCGGGCGCGCCGGCATGTTCCTCGTCGGCGATGCGCTTCTCCGCCGGCACCGCCTCGGCCACGGCGAAGACCTTGCGGCCGCGGCGGCGCAGGCTCTCCAGCACGTCCGTCAGGCGGCCCTCGAGCAGCAGGCCGGAGTAGAGGATCACGTCGGCGCGCTGGAGCGCGGTCACGTCGCCGGCCGAGGGCTTGTAGAGGTGCGGATCCACGCCCGGCCCCATGAGCGCCTCGACCTGCACGCGGTCGCCGCCCACGGCGCGGGCGAGGTCCGCGACGAGCGTGGTGGTGGCGGTGACTTTCAGGGCGGCGTGCGCGGGCCATGCCGTCACGAGCAACGCCAGCGCGGCAACGAAGAACGTGAAGGCCAGGCTCCGGCGTCGCTCGGAGGAAGCCGGCACGATGGCGGCGGCGGGAAGGCATTCGTTCATGGCGCGAAGGATTAGGCCTGCCTAATTTGAGTGCAAGCCGTAAGTTAGAATAAGCTAACTTTCAGTTTCGTTGCCCGCGCCGGGAAGATCCTGAGGCGGTGCCGTGACGCGCCAAGATTTTACCGGGAGGCACATTCACCCTTCCGCAGGGGACCGTGTTGCCACCACGCTTGCCGGCGATGCGTGCGGTGGACGTGCAGGTGATCGGCGGCGAGCTGGCCCTCCGTTGGGAGGACGGCGGCGAGGCGTACCTTCCGCTGGAGACGCTGCGGCGTTTCTGCCCGTGCGCCGGTTGCCTCGGCGAGCAGGACGTGCTGGGCAACGTGTACCGCCCGGCGGAGCGGCCGCTGACCGCGGCGTCCTTTGATCTCGTGCGCCTCGTACCCGTGGGCGGCTACGCCGTGCGGCCCGAGTGGCGCGACGGACACACCACGGGGATCTATTCGTGGGAGTACCTGCGCCGGCTCGCGGAGGCGGGTCAGCGCGGCGCGTCGTAGGTTTCCGGGCTCGCCGCCTCGGCGGGCGTGATGGGCTGGACGTGGCCATCGGCAAAGGCGGCCATCCCGCGGCCCTTGGCACGGTAATCCGCCGAGGAAACGGCGGTCCCGGTCGGGTATCTGTGCCGGCCTGAAAGGAGGTTGCCCGGCGGCACGAAGCGTCCGTCATCGATCGGCTCGCTGAAGCGGGCGTCGCCGTTTTCCTCGACGACCGTGATCTTCCTTGCCGGATTGCGGATGGCGGAGGCCTGGAAGTGGAGCGGCGGCGCGGAGTTGTTCGGCGCGTAGATGCTGGAGATGCCGCGGTTCTGGTTGCCGTCCACGAGGCTCGTGAGGGAATAGCTGTAGAGGTAGAGGTTCTGGCCCGGGTTGCGCGCCTGCTGCCGGGCGCGTCGGCGCACGTCCAGGTCGGCCGGGCAGCGGAAGAGGTTCGTGGTGAAGCTGCCGATGTAGGGGCCGATGGCGCTGTTGCGGGGGTTCTGGAAGAAGTCACGGTTGGCTACGGCGCGGTTCACATTCCAGAAGATCCAGTCCTCGCGCATGGGCTCGAAGGCGCCCTTGGAGGCGGCGCCGGGGAAAGTGTCGTTGAAGTCGTCCGCATAGAGGAGGAGCGCGAGGTTGAGCTGCCTGAGGTTGTTGAGGCAGGCGGCCTGGTGGGCCTTGGCCTTGGCCTTGGCGAGGGCCGGCAGGAGCATGCTCGCAAGAATGGCAATGATCGCGATGACCACGAGCAGCTCGATGAGCGTGAAGCCGGCGGGCGACGGGGGCCGGAGGAGGGCGCGAGCCTTCATGCGCCGAGGAAAGGTCACCGGGCGTACCGGCGTCAACGCGCCATCCGGATCGGCGCCAAGGCGCTCAGGGCCGGGCGGGTGCGGCGGCCGGCGCCAGGCCGCCGCCCTCGCGCGTGACGCGCTCCTGCTCCCGCGCGTGGCGGAGCACTCCCCAGACGCCCACCGCCACCATGATGAACATGAGCAGCATGCCCAACGCGATCACGCGTCCCAGCCATGGCGCCGCGGTGGACTGCGGGGAGGGATTTGGGTCGGGCATTGGACGGAGCATTGACACGGAACGCTGATCGGTAAAGCCACGCCGGACGGCGCGGCGCCGCGCCTTGACCGCCGCGCGTCGCTCCCCCTTACTCCCGACGCCCGCCGGATCCGCGGCAGGCCAGCCGGGCCGGTGTAGCTCAGCGGCAGAGCAACGGTTTCGTAAACCGTAGGTCGTCGGTTCAATCCCGACCACCGGCTCCAGCCTCAAACCTCCACTCTGCGTGACCCGCGGCGCGCTCATTTTCACGGCCCTGGTGCTGGCCGCGTTCGCCTCGCCCGCCCGGCCCAACCTCCTCTTCCTGCTCACGGACGACCAGCGCTGGGACACGCTCGGCACGGCCGGCAACGCCGTCATCCACACGCCTCACCTCGACCGGCTCGCGCGCGACGGGACGCGATTCGCCAACGCCTTCGTCACCACCTCGATCTGCGCCGTCAGCCGCGCCTCAATCTTCAGCGGGCAGTACGCGCGGCGGCACGGCGTCGAGGACTTCGCCAGGACGTTCACGCCGGCGCAGTGGGCGGAAACCTACCCGGCGCGGCTGCGCGCGGCGGGCTGGCGCACGGGCTTCATCGGCAAGTTCGGCGTGGGCGACGCCGCAGCCGTGGCGGCGATGGCGAAGGAGTTCGACTACTGGCGGGGGCGGCCGGGCCAGGGCGGGCTGTTCGTCGAGCCGGACGACCCTACGCGCACCCACGCGACGGCGCGCTTCGGGGATGAGGCGCTGGAGTTCCTGCGTACCGCGCCGCCAGGGCGGCCGTGGTGCCTGTCCATCAGCTTCACTGCGCCGCACGCGCGCGACGGCCAGCCGCGCGAGTTCTTCCCGACTGACCCGCGCGACGACCACCTTTTCGTGACGAACCCACCGCCCGCGCCGCCGCTGGCGACGGACGAGGCCTTCCGCCGGCTGCATCCGGCCGTGCAGCGCTCCGAGGCGCGCACGCGCTGGGAACGCCGCTTCGCCACGCCGGAACGCGCGCAGGAGACTCGCACGGACTACGCCCGCCTGATCGCCGGCGTGGACCGCGAGGTCGGCCGGCTGCGCGCAGCGCTCGAGGATCTGGGCATGGCCACGAACACGGTGATCGTCTTCACCTCGGACAACGGCTTCTACCTCGGCGACCGCGGGCTGGCGGACAAGTGGTTCATGCACGAGGAATCCATCCGCGTGCCGCTGCTCGTGGCCGACCTGCGCCGGCCCGGCCGCGGCCGGGTGTGCGACGAGCTGGCGCTGAACCTCGACTTCGCGCCCACGCTGCTGGACTACGCCGGCCTGTCGCCGTCGCCGGGCATGCAGGGCCGCTCGCTGCGCCCCCTGGTCGAAGGCCGGCGGGTGCGGGACTGGCGGGAAGAATTCTTCTACGAGCACCACTTCAACTACGGCGGCCGCATCCCGCGTTCCGAGGGCGTGCGCACCGCGCGCTGGAGCTGGTGGCGCTGGTTGGATGAAGCCCCGCCCGCGGAGGAGCTCTACGACCTGCGCCGCGATCCTGGGCAGCAGCACAACCTCGCCGCCGACCCGCGCCACCGGCGGACGCTGGAGAAGCTGCGCGGAAAGAGGGCGGAGTTGCGCGAAACATTGAAATGATGCGGCCGATCGCCGGCAGCGGTTTCAGCCCGCCGCGCTGACGCCCACCCCGCGGTTGTCCGCCGCCAGCACCCGCACGTCCGCGTCGGGCAGTTCGCGGAGCATCGCGCGGCCGACTGCCTCGGCGCGGTCCAGCGCGAGGCCCATGATCGTGGAGCCGGAGCCGCTCAGCCAGCCGCCCACGGCCCCGGCGCGTTCGCCGGCCCGGATCACGCGGGACAGCGCCGGGATGAGCTGCTCGCGGTAGGGCTGGTGGAGGCGGTCGTCGAAGAGGCCGCGCAGCGCCTCGGCGTCGCCGCGCGCGAAGGCGGCGGTGATGAGGGCGGCGCGGTTCAGGCTGTGGACGGTGTCGGCCTTGGTGAACTGCGCCGGCACCAGCTTCCGCGCCGCGGGCGTGCTGACCTCGAAGCGGGGGATCAGCGCCACGAAGCGCCACGCCGCCGGCACGCGAAAGCGGGCGCAGCGCACCGCGCCTTCCACGAGCCCGGCCGCCGTGAAGCCGCCGTACACCGCGGGCGCGGCGTTGTCCGGGTGGCCCTCGAGCTCCGTGACCACGGCCAGCAGCCCGGCGCGGTCGAGCGGTTCGCCGGCGAGGGCGTTCAACCCGGCGACCAGCCCGAGGCGCGCGGTCACGCTTGAACCCAGCCCGCGCGCGACCGGCACGTCGCCGGCCAGATGCGCCGTGACGCCGAAGCGCGCGCGGCGCGTGCGGCGGAAGAAGAGGTCCGCCGCCTCGCGCAGCATGGTCTCCGCGCCGGCGCGGGCGTCGTCGGCGATGGGCGAGGTGAGCGTAACGCCGCGGCCGGCGGCGCGGGTGACGCGCGCGCGGTTGTAGAGGCGCAGCGCGAGGCCGAGCGTGTCAAAGCCCGGACCAAGGTTCGCCGTGGTGCCGGGCACGCGGACGAGGACGGAGTTGGGAGCAGGCATGGGAAAAGGTGCGGATCACAGGAGGACCAATTCCAGCCACGAATGGACACGGATTCTGAAGAGGCTCCTGACGGATGGTGGCCTTGAATGGAGCGCCGGCCTCCGGCCCGGCGAGCGTGCGGCCGGCATCTTGCCGGCACCTGCGAAGGGACGGATTCACGCCGGGCCGGAGGCCGGCGCTCCGCAGATGCGACGAGGCGGCTGCGGTTCAGGATTCGCGGGCCTGCGTGTCCATTCGTGGTGCCACCCGGCGGTTCAGTCCTCCGCCTTCGAGTCGCGGCGGAGCAGGTCGTGGACGGCGTTGCGGAGATCCTTGCCGCGATGCAGCATGGCCTCGACCTCGCGGATGATCGGCGTGTCCACGCCATGCTGCTCCGCGAGGCGCAGGGCGGCGGTGGCCGTAGGCACGCCTTCGGCCACGGAGGGCGTGCTGGCGATGATGTCCGCGAGGCGTTCGCCGCGGCCGAGGCGCTCGCCGAGCGTGCGGTTGCGGCTGAGCTTCGAGAAGCAGGTCACGGTCAGGTCGCCGAGGCCGCTGAGGCCGGAGAAGGTCTCGGCGCGCGCGCCGCAGGCCACCCCGAGCCGGCGCATCTCGGCGGCGCCGCGGGTGAGCAGCGCGGCCTTGGCGTTGTCGCCGTAGCCGAGGCCGTCGCACGCGCCGGCGGCGATGGCGATGACGTTCTTGAGCGCGCCGCCCAGCTCGACGCCCAGGCGGTCGGCGTTGCGATAGACGCGGAAGAGCGGCTGGTGCAGCGCGGCCTGGGCCGGCGTGGCGGCATCTTCCGCGCCGGCCACGACGATGGCCGCCGGCAGCCCGCGGGCGACCTCGGCGGCGAGCGTCGGGCCGGACAGCGCCACCACCGCGACGCGCAGCGCGGCGGACTCGATGACGCCGCTCATGGT
>JBJXFY010000021.1:0-59780 GCA_046155815.1 Limisphaerales bacterium
ACGATGGCCGCCGGCAGCCCGCGGGCGACCTCGGCGGCGAGCGTCGGGCCGGACAGCGCCACCACCGCGGCGCGCAGCGCGGCGGACTCGATGACGCCGCTCATGGTCAGGCCGCTGGCGAACTCAATGCCCTTGGTCACGCTCACGACGAGGCCGGCATAACCGGCGAGCGCGGCGGCCACTTCCCGCACGCCCCGTGAGGGCACGGCCATGACGACGAGATCCGCGCCGGAGCAGGCGGTGCGGGCGTCCGGCTCCGCGCGCCAGCCCGCGGGCAGCTCCACGCCGGGGAGGTAGCGCGGATTGCGGCGGGTGGCGGCGAGGTCGGCGAGGTCGGCGGGATCGTGGCCCCAGAGGGTGACGGCGTGGCCGTTGCGGTGGAGGAGCAGGGCGAGCGCCGTGCCCCAGGCGCCGGAACCGAGGACGGTGGTGTTCATGCGGGGCAGAAGGGTTTCATGGAACAGCGAAGGCGCGGGGAAGTGAAGTTCAGCCGCAAGGCCTGCCAGTTCTGGAAGCCCGTCGGGGATTTTCTCCGCCTTGGTTCTGCCGGGCGGCCTTCATCCGTTTTTTCTCCTGCGCCTCTTCGCGCCTTCGCTGTTCAACGTGCGTTTCACGGTTCATGCGGGCGGTGGGGCCGCGGGTTTCTGGCCGAGCCGCGGCTCGGTGCCGGCGGAAAGCCGGCGGAGGTTGCCGCGGTGGCGGAAGATCGCCAGCAGTCCCAGCAGCAGCGCCAGGGCGAAGAGCCGCCGGTCCGCCTCGAAGAGCCACGCCGAGACCGGCAGCGACAAGGCGGCGGCCAGCGAGCCGACCGAGACGTAGCGCGTGGCGGCGAGCGCGGCGAAGAACGCCGCGGTGGCGATCAGGCCTGTGACCGGCATGAGGCCGTACAGGACGCCGGCGGAGGTGGCGATGCCCTTGCCGCCCTTGAAGCGCAGCCAGCAGGTGTAGTTGTGGCCCAGCACGGCGCCGACCCCGGCCAGGATGCGCAGGCCCGTGCCGGGGCCGGGCGCCCCGAGGCCGGCGGTCACGGCGAGCGGGAGCAGCGCGACGGCGGTCCAGCCCTTCAGCGCGTCTAGGGTGAAGACGGCGATGCCGGCCGGCCTGCCGAGGACGCGCATGGCGTTGGTCGCGCCGATGTTGCCGCTGCCCAGGGTACGCAGGTCCACGCCCTTCAGCCGCGCGGCGAGGTACCCGAACGGGACGGACCCGAGCAGGTAGGCCCCCAACGCGGTGAGCAGGTAGGCGAGCGGCGGCACGGGGCGGAGGTTGGGGGCCGGGAAAACCCGCGGGCAAGGCTGCGGTGGCGGCGCGGCAGGAGGCTTGAAGCGGAGAACGGCCCCGTGGCACCGACCCTTCAATGGATCGGCACCGGCACGACGCGGGCGAAAGCGCGCGGCCCGTCCGCCGGAAGTCCGAACTCACCAATCGTCCCGCCGGCGCGGACCACCGGCCCGGCCGGCCACCACGGACCCGTGACTTCCGGCGCCGATTCCACCTGATAGGTCATCCCGGCCACGGTCGCGTAACTGAAGCGGAGCGTTTCCCCGTCCGGCACGCCCGCCGAGTGAACGCGCAGGCCCGACGCCGGATCCTTCGGATTGGTCGCGGCGTCGAACTCCGTCCGTTCATCCAGGCCGTCCGCGTCGAAGTCATCGGACCCGTCCCGCGCGAGCGATCCGAAATTGGCCACCTCCCAGTCGTCATCCAGCCCGTCATCGTCGGCGTCGGGTTCGGCCTCCTGCGCCACGAACACTCCCCGTCCGGCACCGGCCTCGTCCCATGCCTCAAAGGCGAAGCTGCGGCTGTCCGCCGACCAAGCCCCGTCGGAGGCGACCCGGACCAGCAGCCCGAGGCCGGGGAGGTCGAGCGTGAGCGCCATGGTGCGTCCCAGGCGCAGGGCGCGGAGGAAAAGGTCCACCCGGCCGTTGGTGTCGTCCGCCACGAGGTTCGCCGCCTCGGTCGCCAGCGCGATGAAACGCCCGTCCGCGCTGACGGCCAAATCAGGCGAGTGCCCGTCGGCCGCCTGTCCGGCGGCGTTGGTCGTGACCAGCGTCAACGGACCGTCGGGCAGGGAACGATGCCAGACCTGGAGCGGCCCGAGCGGCCGGCCGGCCGCCGTGGCGAGGAAAAAGAGGCTGCGGCCGTCGCCCGCCAGCACCGGCGCATGGGTTCCGCCGGCGGGCGTGATGGAGCTGCGTCCGAAGCGAAAAGGCTCCGCTCCCAGGGCGCAGACACCCAGCATCGGGACGACTGAGAGAATCAGAAGCTGGATGATGCTCCGCGCGGCCATGAGGAACGACGGGCGAGGCTTCCACCCGTTACCGCGGCCGTCAGCTTGACTCACGCAGGGTCACAACCGAGCCCATCGGCGCCTTCCGTCATGGTCCGCCCGCATTCGCAGTCACGCCGCGCCTTCACACGGCCTGACGCCGTGGGACTCATGGCCGCGCTGGGCGTGATGGCCCTGCTGGTGACGGGCGCCACGGGCGGACGCGACGGCCGCCGGGCGGCCTGCCTGGATCATGTGCGCCAACTGGCCATGGCTTCCGTCATGTATGCCGGGGACCACGGCGACACCCTGCCTCATTCGGGCTGGGGCCTGCGCGGCGCGGACTGCTGGGCGCATGCCGTCCAGGTGAACGGCCAGACCATCCCCTACTTGGTGGGAAAGGACGATCCCACGCCCCAGCTCCCCTACCTGCGCGCGGGCCAGCTTTGGCCCTACCTCCGCCGTGAGGCCGTTTTCATGTGCCCGCAGGATGTCACGGAGCGTTCCGGCAGCCCTTATTCATCGTGGCGCCAGCGTGATCTCAAGATCACGAGCTACACCATGAACAGTTCCGTGATCGGCCACGCAGATATTCGGATTGGGGCTGTGCATCAGCTCAGCCGGTTTGCGCCGGATGCGTTTCTTCTGTGGGGGCGGATGAGACCCGGCCCTTTCTCTTCAATGATGCGGTGAGCTACCCGAGCGAAACCCCTTCTGCCCGGCACGGCCCAAGCCGGCTCCCGGTATCGAATCAAAACGCCACCAATGACAGCCACGGCTGCCATGTAGGCCGGTTTGACGGCTCCGCCGGTTTCGTCAGCCGCGCCGAGTTTATTTCCGAGAGCGGAGGAAGCGAACAGGTCGGCAACTCCATCATCAGGATCGTCCCGACGAATCTGCCCAACCGCGCGTGGTGCGCGCCGGACATGCGGACCGGCGGCTACCCGCGGCCTTGAGCGGGTCAGTGCGGGCTCTCCGCGTAGTGCTTGCGCAGGAGGTCCACGCCGAAGTCTCCGTCGAAGGAACGCCACACCGCGTGGATGTGGTTGTTGTTGTTCTGCACGTTGTCGTACTCGAGCAGGAAGGTCGCGCCCTGCACGCGGTAGTAGTGCCCCTCGCCGGGCTCGAGGCCGCCCATCCAGGCAAAGCGGATGTTCTCCGGGCCGCTGTCCATGATCTTCCGCATCTCCGCCTCCGCCATCTCCGGCCGGACGCGACGGAGGTATTCCTCCACCAGCGCGCGCAGCTGCTCCTTCTGGCCCTCCTCGAGGTCGCCGGCGCGGAGGCCCTTGTCCTCGAGCGGGCCGACCTTCTTCTCCGCGGCGGTGAAGATGTCCGCCGGCGCCTTGTCCGCGATCACGGCCACGCGGCGCTGCTCGGGCGTGAGCGACTTCACCAGCGCGCGGGCCAGGTCCTCCTCGGGGCCGAGCGCGCGCAGGCCCTTGAGCGGGCCGTCCTTCACCGTCGCAGGGTTGGCGCCAAGGAAGGACGGCGTGCCGGCGAGGTGGCCCTTCACGATGCTGAAGTTGACGGAGAGATGATGGCCTTCGAGCCGCCAGCCCCAGGTGCCGGCGGGCGCCGGTTCGCCGAAGATGGTGACGTAGTAGCGGGCCGGGTCGCGCAGCGGGCCGGAGCCTTTCTCGATCTCCTTGAGCACGGTCTCGAGGCTCATGATGGTGCTGGCCTTCACGAGGCCGCGCTGGCCCAGGCCGGTGGCGAGCAGCGCGTGGGCGAGATGCTGCTGGGCCGGGGTGAGCTCGCCCCAGGCGAGGCCCTTCCGGTCGCGCGGGATGAAGTGCCAGTTCAGCCGCTCCTCGTTCTTGAACTCAAAGGTCGCCTTGGCGCGTTGCTCGGGCGTGAGCGACGCCAGCCACGCGGTGGCGCCGGCGGCCATCTCGGCGGCGGGTTCGTGGGCGCGCAGCGGCAGGACAAGCGTGCAGGCGAGGGCGAGGAGGGCCGTGGCAGGCAGGTGCATGGAGGGAGGCTCGCGACAGCCCGGCCTGCGGTGCAATGCCATTTCTCATCTCTTCGTCGTGCTCCTGCCCGTCCTCGTCTGCAACGGACGTTCGAGCACGAGGACGGGGAGGAGCACGGGCATTCAGGTCGCCGGTCCGCGCCCCGCTGGCGACTCGTTCATTGCCCCGGCCGCGCTTCCTTTTAGGGTGGCCGCGGTGAACCTCCTCTTTATCGGTGACATCGTGGGCGCGCCCGGCCGGCGGGCGGTCCGCACGCTGCTGCCGGCCCTGCGTGCCCGCCACGACCTTCACCTTGTCATCGCCAACGGCGAAAACAGCGCGGGTGGCGCCGGCATCACGCCCGACACCGCGTCCGAGATTTTCGCGGCCGGCGTGGACATCATCACCACGGGGGACCATCTCTGGGACCAGAAGGAAGTGAGTGAACTCCTGCTCCGGGAGACGCGCTTCCTGCGCCCGTTGAACTACCCCGCCGGCACCCTGGGCCAGGGCAGCACCGTCTGGCAGCGCGACGGCCTGCCCTCCGTGGGCATCCTGAACGCGCAGGGCCGGACCTTCATGCCGCCGCTGGACAACCCCTTCACCGTGGCGCCGCCCGAGGTCGAACGCGTGCGCCGGCACACGCCGCTGATCTTCGTGGATTTCCACGCCGAGGCCACGTCCGAGAAGATCGCCTTCGCGCGCATGCTCGACGGGAAGGTCTCCGCCGTCGTGGGCACGCACACGCACGTGCAGACGGCCGACGAGCAGATCTTCCCCGGCGGCACCGCGTACCTCACCGACGCCGGCTTCACCGGGCCGCACGAGAGCGTGCTGGGGCGCGAGATTGATCCGGTGGTGCGCAAGTTCCAGACCTGCGCCCCGGCGAAGTTTGGCATCGCCGCCGGCCGCATCCTGCTCCAGGGCGCGCTCATCCGCGTGGACGACCAGACCGGCCGCGCGCTGGCCATCGAGCGCGTTTCCGAGCCGCTGCCCGCGCACTCCTGAAACGCCGACAACTGGAACCGCAGATGACCGCAGAAAAACGCAGATGGGGAGGGGTGGCGAAGGCTCCGGCACTCAGCCGCTGGCGGCTGCGATCAGCGCTGTTGAATCTGCGTTCATCTGCGTTCATCTGCGGTTCTCCTCCTTTCCCCGCGGTTCGCTGCTGAAGCCATGCCGCGCCCGGCCACCAGCCAGTGGGAGTTCGGCGACCTGTTCTCCGGCGCGCGCCCGGCGGAGCCCGCGGCTCCGGCGCCCGCGGCGCGCACCCTGTTCTCCGTCACGGAGATCACCCGGCAGGTGAAGGGCCTGCTCGAGGGCCGCTTCGGCGACGTATGGATCACGGGCGAGATCACCAACCTCCGCTCCCAGCCCTCGGGCCATGCCTATTTCACCCTCAAGGACGCCGCCGCGCAGCTCGCCTGCGTGCTCTTCCGCGGCGTCACGGGCGTCGCGCGGGGGCTGCTGCAGGACGGCGCCTGCGTGAACCTCGGCGGGGAACTCACCGTGTACGAGGCCCGCGGGCAGTATCAGCTCCTCGTCCGCGCGGTGGAGGCCCGGGGCGAGGGCGCGCTCATGGCGGCCTTCGAGCGGCTGAAGCGCCGGCTGGAGGCGGAGGGCCTCTTCCGGCCGGAGCGCAAGCGTCCGCTGCCGCGCTTCCCCCGCTGCGTCGGCCTCGTCACCTCGCCCGCAGGCGCCGCGCTGCGCGACGTGCTTTCCGTCGTCCGCCGCCGTCATCCGGGCCTCGAACTGATCCTCGCCCCTTGCCGCGTCCAGGGCGCCGGTGCCGCGGAGGAGATCGCGGCGGCCATCCGGCGGCTCAACGCCTACGCTGTGGCGGAGAGGGAAATGGAGGAAGAGGCGCGGACGGGAAAAGGAGCCGAGGGGCGGTTTGGCGGGGGTTCGATCTCCTTTTCCCCTTCTCCCCTTTTCCCCCGTTCCACGTCCATCCCCGAGGCCATCCTTGTAACCCGCGGCGGCGGGAGCCTCGAGGACCTGTGGGCCTTCAACGAGGAGACCGTGGCCCGTGCCATCGCGGAGTCGGCCCTCCCGGTCGTCTCGGCCGTGGGGCACGAGATTGACTTCACGATCAGCGACTTCACCGCCGACCTGCGCGCCGCCACGCCCAGCGCCGCCGCCGAACTGCTCACCGCCGGCTACGTCGCCGCGCGCGGGACGCTGGCCGATGACGTGACCCGGTTGCGGCGCGCCATGGCCGGCCGGCTCGCCGCGCTGACCCGGGACGTCGGCGGCCCCACGCAGCGCCTCGAACGACGCCATCCGCGCCGCCAGCTTGCCGAACGCGCCCAGCGCCTCGACGAAGCCCGCGAACGCCTCGCCCGCGCCACCGCCGGCGGGCTCCGCGGCCGCCGCGTGTCGGCCGGCGAATTCGCCCGCCGCCTCGCGCGCCTGCGGCCGGGGCTGCGCCTCGCAAAGCTCCGCGATGAACTCACACGCCGCCTCGGCGAGTTCAACCCGCTGGCCGCGCGCGGGGTGGCCGCGCGCCGCGAGCGCCTCGCCGTCGCCGAGGCCCGCCTGCGCCTGCTTTCGCCCGACGCCGTCCTCGCCCGCGGCTACTCGATTACCCTGGAAGCCGACAGCGGCCGCGTGCTGCGCGACGCGCGGGAAGTACCGGCCGGCTCGAACCTCCGCACCCGCCTCGCCCGCGGAGAGGTCCGCAGCCGGGCGGAGTGAAGGGGGCGGACTTGGCCTTGGAACTTTCCCCGCCGCCGCCCTAGCTTCCCCGCCCCGGCGGCGCGGCCGACGTTCGTTCCGCCCCCGAATCTGTGCATGCAAGTCACTGAAAACCTGCGCGTCGTCAACCTGGCGCGGCTGATCACGCCGCGCCTGCTCAAGGACCGCGTCCCGTCCCCGCCCGCCGCACTGCGGACCGTCATCACCGGCCGCGCCACCGTCGAGCGCATCCTGCGCGGCGACGACCCGCGCCTGCTCGTCGTCGTCGGGCCGTGCTCGATCCACGACGTGCGCAGCGCCTGCGAGTACGCCGGGCGCCTCGCCGCGCTGCGCGGCGAGCTCGGCGACCGCCTCGAACTGGTGATGCGCGTTTACTTCGAGAAGCCCCGGACCATCGTCGGCTGGAAGGGCCTCATCAACGACCCGCACCTCAACGGCTCCTACGACATCGAGACCGGCCTCGGGCGTGCGCGGGAAATCCTGCTGCACGCCAACGGGCTGGGCCTGCCCGCCGCCACCGAGTTTCTGGACCCCATCGTGCCGCAGTACATCGCGGACCTGGTGACGTGGGCCGCCATCGGCGCGCGCACCACGGAGTCTCAGACGCACCGCCAGATGGCCAGTGGCCTCTCGATGCCCGTGGGCTTCAAGAACGGCACGGACGGCAGCCTCCAGATCGCGCTCGACGCCATGCTCGCCGCGCGGCACCCGCACTGTTTCCTCGGCATTGACGAGGACGGCTTCACCAGCGTGGTCCGCACCGCGGGCAACCCCTGCGGCCACGTCGTGCTGCGCGGCGGCAAGGCCGGCACGAACTACGACCGGGAAAGCATCGCCGCCGCCGTGGCCGGGCTCGAGGCCGCCCGGCTTCCGCGCGGGCTGATGGTGGACTGCAGCCACGCGAACTCGGCCAAGCAGCATCTCCGGCAGGAGGAGGTCTGGCATTCGGTCATCGCCCAGCGCGTCGCGGGCAACACCGCCCTGATCGGCATGATGGTGGAAAGCCACCTCCACGAGGGCAGCCAGCCCGCCGGCGATCCCGCGACGCTCCGCCACGGCGTGTCCATCACCGACGCCTGCCTCGGCTGGGAGACCACGGAACGGATGCTCCGCCACGCACATCGCGAGCTGGGCGGGAGTGTCGCGGCTGAACCGGCAGTGAAGCTTGTGGCGGCATGAGAACCGTCGCGCCGGACGGGGTGGGAAATTCCAAGCCCCAAGCTTTAAGTTCCACGGGCCAAACCCTGCTGCTGCGTGCGCCTTGGAGCTTGGGGTTGGGAGCTTTCTTGGAGCTTGGAACCTGGTCCTTGGATTTTTCCTGATGCTCGCCAAACGCCTCATCCCCTGCCTCGACGTGCATGACGGGCACGTCACGCGCGGCGCGCAGTTCGGCCGCGCTGAGGCCGGCGGCCTGCGCAACGTGGGCGACCCGGTCGCCCTGGCCATGCGTTACAACGAGCAGGGAGCGGACGAGCTGGTTTTCTACGACATCACCGCCAGCGCGCACGGCCGCGCGACGATGGTGGACGTGATCGAGCGCACCGCCTCGGAGTGCTTCATGCCGCTCACCGTGGGCGGCGGCCTCCGCAGCGTGGAGGACATGTACGCCATGCTTCGCGCCGGCGCGGACAAGGTGAGCCTCAACTCCTCCGCGCTGAGGACGCCGGACCTGATCCGCGCCGGGGCGGAGAAGTTCGGCAGCCAGTGCATCGTGGTCTCGCTGGACGTGAAGCGCGTCGCGCCGGACCGCTGGGAGGTCTTCGCGAAGGGCGGCCGCGAGGCCACGGGCCGCGAGGCGCTGGCGTGGGCGCGGGAGGCCGTGGCGCTCGGGGCCGGGGAGATCGTGCTGAACAGCATGGACGCGGACGGCATGAAGACCGGGTACGACCTCGAGATCACGCGGCGCGTGAGCGACGCCGTGCCCGTGCCGGTGGTGGCCAGCGGCGGCGCCGGCGCGCTCGAGCACCTGGCCGACGTGCTGACGCTTGGCCACGCGGACGCCGCGCTGGCCGCGAGCATCTTCCACTACGGCACGTTCACGATTCCGCAGGCGAAGGAGTTCCTCGCCGCGCGCGGCGTGGCGGTGCGGCCGGTTTGAAGAATTCGCCGTGGCGGGAGGACGCCCGGCCAGCCATCCTACCCCTTCTGATGAGCTTTCTGGACCCGTTGAAGTTCACCGCCGACGGCCTCATTCCCGCGATCATCCAGGACCATGCGGACGGGCGGGTGCTAATGATGGCGTGGATGAACCGCGCCTCGCTCGAGCAGACCATCGCGACCGGCCTCACGCACTTCTGGAGCCGTTCGCGGCAGAAGTTCTGGATGAAGGGCGAGTCCAGCGGCCATGTGCAGCGGGTGAAGGACATCGCCTTCGACTGCGACGGCGACACGCTGCTCATCCGCGTGGAGCAGACGGGCGCAGCCTGCCACGAGGGCTACCGCTCGTGCTTCTTCCGCTCGATTCGTGGCGGCAGCGCAGCGGAGGTGACCGAGCCGAGGCTGCAGGATCCCGACGAGATTTATGGCCGGAAGTGACGCCTTCGGGCCGGACGAGTTCGTCGCGTTCGGGTCGCTGGCGCACGCGGGTTTTGCGCTGCTGCTCGGCTTCGCGCGCGGGGCGGACCTGCTGAGCACGTGGATCGCCACGCCGACGCTGGCGCTCGAGGCGAACCCCGTCGCCCGCCGGCTCGGCTGGCGCGGCGGGGCGGCCTTCAACCTCGCGGGCTGCGTGCTGCTCGGCCTGTGGCCGCTGCTCGCCATCGCCGTGGCCACCACCAGCCTGCTCGTGGCCGCGCACAACCTCGACTCCGCCTGGCTCATGCGCCTGTACGGCGAGAGCGGCTACCGCCTGTGGCGGGCGGACACGCTCCGCAACGGCCGGCGCGGCGAGTTCATCTTGCTGCTCGTGACGCGGATGGGCCTCTTCGCGCTGCTCGGGGCGGGCCTCATGCTCTTCAGCGGCCTGCGGCTCGTGCCGTTCGCGGTCGGGCTGGGCGTGGTGACCTACGCGGTGGCCGTGGTGTTCTACACGCTGCTGGCGCTGCGCCGCTTGCGGCCGGCCCCCGGGATGGACCCGCTCCCCGGCACCGCCGGCATCCCCCACCGTGAACCGGGAGTTTGACCTCGCCATCGTCGGCTCGGGTTTCGGCGGGTCGCTGCTGGCGATGGTGGCGCGGCGCCTGGGCCGGACGGTCGCGCTGCTGGAGAGGGGGACGCACCCGCGCTTCGTCATCGGCGAATCCTCGACGCCGCTGGCGAACCTGCTCCTGGAGGAACTCGCCGACGCGTACGGCCTGCCGCGACTCAAGCCGCTCGTGAAATGGGGCGCCTGGCGCGCGGCGTACCCGGACCTGCCCGTCGGGCTGAAGCGCGGGTTCACCTTCTTCCATCACCGTCTCGGCGAGGCGTTCACCGACGACACCACGCGCGGCCGGCAACTGCTCGTGGCCGCCAGCCCGCATGACGGGATCGCCGACACGCACTGGTACCGGCCGGCCTTCGACCACTTCCTGGTGCGCGAGGCGGAGGCGCTGGGCGTGGAGTACCGCGACCGCTGCGAGGTGATGGAAGTGAAGGTTTCGCCCGCCGGCGCGGCGCTGACCTGCCGGCGGGACGGCCGGGAAGAAATGCTTCAGGCCCGGTTCGTCGCGGATGCCGGCAACAACCCCCGCGGCGTGCTGGCGCGCTCGCTCGGCCTCGCCGAACGGCCCGCGCCCACGATGCCCGCGACGCAGGCGCTGTACGCCCATTTCCACGGCGTGCGGCGGCTGGACGCGCTGCCCATCACGCCGGCGATCGCCTCCGCGCCATACCCGGCGGATGACGCGGCGGTGCATCACTGCTTCCCCGGCGGGTGGATCTGGGTGCTGCGCTTCGATCATGGCATCACCAGCGCAGGCGTGGCGGCGGAGGACGCGCTGGCCCGCAAGCTGAACCTCGCGGAGGGCGCTCCGGCATGGGCGCGGCTGCTGGCGCGGCTGCCGACGGTGCGCGCGCAGTTTGCCGGCGCGGAGCCGGTCACGCCGTTCGTCCACGCGCCGCGGCTGACCTTCGGCGTCGGGCCGGCGGCGGGGCCGGGCTGGGCGCTGCTGCCTTCGGCGGCGGGTTTCGTGGACCCGATGATGTCCACGGGCTTCACGCTGACGCTGCTGGGAATCCACCGGCTGGCGCGGGCGTTCCAGGAGGCGTGGGGCACGCCCGCGCTGGCCGCCCATCTCGCGACCTACGCCGACGACACGCGCGCGGACTGGGCGGCCGTCGAGCGGCTGCTCGGCGCGCTGTACGCCAGCCTCGGCGACCCGGCGGCCTTCAACGAGGTGGCCCGGCTTTACTTCGCGGCGGTGATCTACGGCGAGACGGCGCGGCGGCTCGGGCGGCCGGAAGTCGCGGGCGGCCTGCTGCTGCGTAGCCACCCGGAGTTCGGGCCGGCGCTGAAGGAGCTTGGTCTCCTGGCCTTGCATCGGCAGGAAAGCTCCGGTCTGGATCGTTCCCGACACGCCGCGGCACTAGGTGCCGGAGTCGCCGCGCTGCTCGCCCGCTGCGATCTGGGCGGGCTGGCCGACCTGGACAGACGGAACTGGCACCCCGTGCTGGCCGCCGACCTGCTGGACCACCGCGGCCGCATCGGCGCGACGGAGGCGGAATGCCGCGCGTTGCTGGCGCGGGCAGGGTTCGTTGGATGACGCGGCCGGGCGCCGCGGACACCTGCGGCGACGTGGCCTCGCCGCCACGGGCATCCTGCCAGCAAGGTGACGGCGGCACGTTCAGGCCGGCCCGCTTGCCGCGCGGGGTGCGATGCCTAGCTTCCCCCCAATGAATGCGCGCCGCCTTTTCCTCACCGTCGCCGCGCTGCTGCTGGGATTCGCCACGCCGGCCATCCAGCGGGCGGAGCCGCCCGCGGAAGCCGCCCCGGCCGCGCCAGGCAAGGTCTTCATCCTGCCCATCCGCGGCGACATCATGCCGCCGATGACCTACGTGGTGCGCCGCGGCGTGAAGGAGGCGATGGACGCGCAGGCCGGCACGCTGGTGATTGACCTGGAGACCAACGGCGGGCGGGTGGACGTGACGGAGGAAATCCTCGGCATTCTCGGCCGCTTCCCCGGCCGCACGGTGACCTTTGTCAACGCGAAGGCCTTCTCCGCCGGGGCGTTCATCGCCTTCGGCACCCAGGAAATCTGGATGGCGCCGGAGAGCGTCATCGGGGCCGCCGCGCCGATGGCGATGGGGCCGGGCGGGATGCCGGTCGAGCTGCCGGCCACGGTCGAGGCCAAGATGAACTCCGGGCTGAAGGCGCTCATCCGCACCCGGGCGGAGAAGTACGGGCACAACTTCGCCGTGATCGAGGCGATGATGGACCCGGACAAGGAGCTGAAGGTCGGCGACGAGGTGCTGAACGCGAAGGGGGACATCCTCACGCTCACGAACAACGAGGCGGAGCGGAAGTTCGGCGAGCCGCCGCAGCCGCTCGTCTCGCGCGGCACGGTGGCGAGCCTGGAAGCGCTGCTGGACCGGCTCGGCGCGCCGGCGGACGGCCGCGTGCAAATCCAGCCGACGGGCGTGGAACGGTTCGGGTTCTGGCTGAACGCCATCAGTCCGCTGCTGCTCGCACTGGGCATCGTGGGGGTTTACATGGAATTCAAGACACCGGGCTTCGGCGTGCCGGGGGTCGTGGCGATCTGCGCCTTCGCGCTCTACTTCCTCGGCGGCTATCTGGCGGGGCTGTCGGGCATGGAGTGGATTCTCGTGTTTGCGCTGGGCCTCGCACTGGTGGCGGTGGAGCTGTTCTTCTTCCCCGGCACGATCCTAGTCGGAGCAACGGGGGCGACGCTGATGTTCGTCGCACTGGTGATGGCGGCGGTGGACCATTATCCGGGCATGCCGGCGGTGCCGGCCGTCGGCGCCCTGCGACTGCCGGTGCAGAACCTCGTGGTGGCGGCCCTGCTCACGCTCGGGCTGGGCTGGGCGGCCATGAAGATCCTGCCCCACACGCCGATGCAGCGCCTCGCGGTGTCACGCGGCACGAGCGGGACGCAGACCGAGCGGGCCATCGCCGAGGCGCAGGCGCGCGAGCTGGGCCTGACCGGCGTCGCGATCTCGCCGCTGCGGCCGGGCGGCAAGGCGCAGTTCGGCGACCTGCTCCTCGACGTGGTGACCCAAGGCGAGCTCATCCCGCCCGGCAGCCCGGTGCGGGTGATCGGCCACCGGGGCCACGAGGCGCTGGTCGCGCTGGCGGGTTGAGCCGCCGTGGACAAAAAGTTGTCAATCGTGGCCTTCCGCGGCCGGTCGGGCTTTCGCCTTGCGACGCCCGCCGCCGGTTTGTCAGGCTGAAGGCGTCATGGCGGCCATCGGGCGATTCCAGAAGGGTGAGGACATTTTCCACGCCAAGGTGGTGGACGGGGAACTCTTCCGCCTCCAGGGCGACGTGTTTGGCTCGCCCTCCTTCGACAAGAAACCCACGCCCGCCAGGGGCCTCAAGCTGCTGACGCCCGTCGCGCCGTCGAAGGTCATCGCCGTGGGCCTGAACTACGCGGACCACGCGCGCGAGGCCGGCAAGCCGCTGCCCAAGGAGCCGCTCTTTTGGCTCAAGGCGCCGACTTCCCTCATCCCCGACGGCGCCAAGATCGAGGTGCCCTTTCCCGAGCACCGCACGGATTTCGAGGCGGAGCTGGCCATCATCATCGGCCGGCGCATCCGCAACGTCACGCCCGCCGCCGCCTCCCGCTACATCCTTGGCTACACCGCCGCGCAGGACGTCAGCGACCGCACGATCCAGAACTCCGAGAGCCAGTTCGCGCGCTGCAAGAGCTTCGACACCTTCACCCCGCTCGGGCCGTACGTGGAGACGAAGGTTGACCCGCACGACCTGACCATCCAGCTCTTCCAGAACGGCCAGCTCCGGCAGAACAGCAACACCAGCCAGCTCATCTTCAACTGCTACCAGATCGTCAGCTTCATCTCGACGAACCTGACCCTGCTGCCCGGCGACGTGATCCTCACCGGCACGCCGAGCGGCGTCGGCCCGATCCAGGGCGGCGACCGGCTCGAGGTGCGCATCCAGGGGCTGGCGCCGCTGGTCAATACGGTGAAGTAGCCCGCACCGCCGCCGCGTGCGGGGCCTGCCCACCGCCCCGGACCAAGGTTCGCCATCCGGTGCTTGTCGCGGGCTGGTTCTGCCCGCTTACTCCCGCCCCTGTTCATGCGCTGGACCCAAACCTTTATTCCGACGCTGAAGGAAGTTCCTTCGGACGCCGAGATCATCTCCCACCAGCTCCTGCTGCGCGCCGGCCTCGTGCGCAAGCTGACTGGCGGCCTCTACACCTTCCTCCCGCTCGGCGTCCGCGCCCTCCGCAAGGTCGAACGCATCGTCCGCGAGGAAATGGACCGCGCCGGCGCGCTCGAGGTCCAGATGCCCGCCCTCCAGCCGCCTGACATCTGGCAGGCTTCCGGCCGCTACGAAACCGCCGCGTCCGTGCTCTTCAAGGTGCGAGACTCGGCCAAGAAGGAATGGGTGCTCAGCCCCACCGCCGAGGAGGTCATCACCACGCTCGCCGCCGGCGAGATCAATTCCTACCGGCAGATGCCGGTGAACTTCTACCAGGTCACGCTCAAGTTCCGCGACGAGATCCGCCCGCGCTTCGGCCTCATGCGCGCCAAGGAGTTCATCATGAAGGACGCCTACTCCTTCGACGCGACCGACGAGGGCGCCATGGCGAGCTACCGGAAGATGTATGACGCCTACACGCGCATCTTCGCCCGCTGCGGGCTGACGGTGTTTCCCGTCGAGGCCGACACCGGCGTCATCGGCGGCAACTACTCCCATGAGTTCATGGTGCCGGCGGAGACGGGCGAGAACGAGGTGGTCTATTGTGAGTCCGGCGAGTACGCGGCGAACATCGAGAAGGCCGTCAGCCGCGGCCCGCTCACGCCCACGCCCGCGGTCTCGACCGGGGCGGCACCGGAGAAGTTTCCCACGCCAGGCGTCCTCACCATCGAGGCGCTGGCGGCTGCACCCTACTCCGTGCCACCGCACGCTCAGATCAAGACGCTGGTGTACGTCTTGGACACGAAGCCCGCACTGATCCTGCTGCGCGGCGACGACCAGCTCAACGAGGCCAAGCTCATGGCCCGCACGGGCGCGACCCACACCCGGCCGGCCACCGTCGAGGAATGCGTCGCCACCCTCGGCGCGAAGCCCGGTTCCCTCGGCGCCGTGGCCAACGTCCCCGCCGGCGTGAAGGTTTATGCCGACGAGCAGCTTCGCGGCTCGAAGGGCATGACCACCGGCGCCAACGAGGACGGCTTCCACCTCCGCCACGTTGAGCTGGACCGCGACCTCCGGGTCACTCACTGGGCCGACTTCCGCACCGTGAACGCCGGCGAGCTGTGCGCGGCGACCGGCCGGCCGCTGAAGATCCGCCGCGCCATCGAGGTCGGCCACGTCTTCAAGCTGGGCACCAAGTACAGCGAGAAGTTGAACGCCACCTTCCTCGCCGAGGACGGCCAGCGGCGCCCGTGCGTCATGGGCTGCTACGGCATCGGCGTCACGCGCACCCTCCAGGCCGTGCTTGAACAGAGTCATGACAAGGACGGCGTGGTCTGGCCCGTGAGCGTCGCGCCCTACGAAGTCTGCCTCACGCCGTTGAACGTGGCCGGTGATTCCGCGCCGATGAAGCTCGCCGAGAAACTCTACTCCGAGCTCACCGCCGCCGGCATCGAGGTCATCCTCGACGACCGCGACGAACGGCCCGGCTTCAAGTTCAAGGACAGCGAACTGGTCGGCTTCCCGCTGCGCGTCGGCATCGGCGAGAAATCACTCGCGAAGGGCGAGGTGGAGCTGAAGCCCCGCGGCGGCACATTGCAGGCAGTGAAGGTGGAGGAGGCCGCGGCCAGGGTGATCGGGTGGATTCAGGCCGAGCGCAGGCGTCTGGCCACCGGGACTCAGGTGCATTGATTGTAAGTCCACACCGCGCTCGTGGCCGGGTTCACGACGAAAACGACCTGCACGGAGTTGTCCTCGGCCTCAGGACCAAGCAAGGAGACTCCCAAGGTCTTCTCGCGCGCGGTGACGACAACGATCAGGAACTGCTCGCCGTCCTCCGGCAGATCCTGCACCGAGAGCGTGCGGTGGCTGCCGGCCGGGAAGAGCGCGAGGTAGGGAACCGGATGGGGGCCTTCAATCGCAAGGCCACGGGAGGGCAAAACCTCGGGATAGTCCGGATACGGATAGTCGCGGTCAGCCCGGCGGGCGCGGGGCGACTGACTCGCGATGAGGGCGCCGTCAGGCCCGGGTGCATAGGCCAGCTCCGGCCCCTCGCTGCTTCGGAACGGATGGAAGAGCGGCAGGTCGTCGGCCGGCATGGCAGGCAGGCCGAAGGGCAGCGAGGACGGCCGGAGGCGGAGCAGAAGATGGGGCCGGCAGCCCTTTGCAGGCCCCTGCCAGGCCAGCTCGTGCGCGCCGCCGAATCGGTTCGGCATTCCGTCCGTCTCCACCGGCCGGAGCACGATCAGCTGCCCTTGGTACCAGGCCCAAGGAAAGCGCGGCAGGCCGTCTTCCGGATCGTAGAGTGAATCAGGTATCTTGCAGGGCAGGCCGGCCAGCCGGGCCTTGCGCTCCTCGAGAATCTGCAGGCGTTCCTTCCGCCAAGCCTCAAGGCCGGCCATGAAGTCGGATGCACTCATGCGGACCGAACGGGATCGTCACCTCGCCAGCTGCCTGGCCGCCGCCGTGCGGAGGCGCGCGTCGTCCGCCGCCGCGAGCTGGCCGATGAGCGCGGGATTAGGCGCGCCGAAGGCCTCGCGCAGCCACATGGCCTCCAGCTTGGCGCGCGGCTCCTTCTTCCGCGCGAGCCAGGGATCAATCTCCGGAACGACCTTCTCGGCCCCGCGCTGGCGCAGCACCAGCCGCGCCTGCTCCTGAAACCAGCCGTTGTTGGAGAGGGTGAGATCCAGGAGGTCCGGCGTGCCGAGCCGGGTGAGATCACTGACTTCTGACCTCTGACTTCTGCCTTCCGCCTTCTTCGCCACCCGCCACACGCGGCCGTGCTCGTGGTCGCGGCGCGGGTCGCGGAAGTCCACCTCGCCGTGCTGGATGATCGGGTTGCTCCAATCGGCGATGTAGAGGGCGCCATCCGGCCCGAGCCGCACGTCAATCGGCCGGAAGGTCACGTTCGTGGAGCGCAGCAGGTCGGGCTGCTCCACGGTCTCGAATGTCGAGCCGACGTCCTTCAGCGCGAAGCGCACGATGCGGTGCGCGCGGAAGTCACAGGTCACCAGGTGGCCCTGCCACTCGGCCGGGAAGGCCGGGCTGTGAATGACCTCGAGGCTGGCGAACTTGGGATAGTTGCCGGGACTGATGCTGTCCGCCTCGCGCCGCATGTCGGCATAGGTGAAGTAGGTCGCGCCCTCCATCGCGTGATAGACGCCCTTGAAGCCGGCGCCGTCGGTGAAGAAATGGTTGCCCCACTGGTCCCAGTGATGGCCCCAGGGGTTGCAGCCGCCCTTGGTGAAAATGTCCAGCCTCCAGGTGTCCGGGTTCCACCGCCAGATTCCGGCGGAATTCAGCCGGCGCACGCCCCACGGCGTCTCAATATGGGTGTGGGTGTAGATGGACTGGCTCAGGTAGAGATGTCCGTCATACCCCCAGCGCAGCGTGTGCAGGTTGTGGTGAGTATCCTCGGTGCCGAAGGAACTCATGACGATCGTGCGCTGGTCGCCCTTCCCGTCGCCGTCGGTATCAGCGAAGTGCAGGAGCTGGTGGCTCGCGGCGACGTAGCAGCCGCCCTTCCCGTCCGGCACGACGCCGGTGGGGATGTGCAGGCCGTCGGCGAAGACGGTGGACTTGTCGGCCGTGCCGTCGCGGTCGGTGTCCTCGAGCACGATCACGGCGTCCTCGGCGTCCTGGCCGGGCTTGATCTGCGGGTACATCCGCGAGCTGGCGACCCAGAGCCGGCCCTGCGGATCCCAGTTCATCTGGATGGGCTTGTAGAGCAGCGGATTCTCGGCCCAGAGCGTGACCTCAAGGCCGTCGTAAGTGTCGAAGGTCGGGCGCGGCTGTGGCTTGAAGTTCGGGTCGTGGTGGTCGGTCTTCCGGGCCGTGAGGGCCTTCACTTCGGCCACGACGGCGGGATCCTGGTTCTTCAGGTCGCGGAGCTTCGCGATGCGGCGGTCCCACTCCTCGATGAACGGGTCGAACTTGGGAATCTCGACGGCGTTCTGGCCCTGCTCGTGCTTGCGGAAGCCGAAGAGATAGGTCCAGTTCGCGGGCCGCCAGCGGTGGAAGAAGAGGTCGTTCTTCCGGCGGATGGCGGCGTTCAGAGCGGCCTCGGCCGGCGTCAGCGGCCCGGACCAAGGGGTGGGCGACAGCGTGGGCGCGGCTTCGCCGGCCAGCTCCCGCGTCAGCGCTGCGGCGTAGAGCCGGAAGCCGGCCTCGTTGGGCACGACGCCGCCGGAGTCACGCCGCACCGCAAAGTCGCCGCCCACGCGGGCCTCGGCCTTCTCCGGCGTCACGCGCCGCGCCCCGCGCACCGCGGCCGTCTCCGAGATCGCCTTCTCCACGGCCTGAACGGCGGCGTCCACCGCGCGGCCTTCGGGCGTGTCCGTGAGATGCCACCAGATGACGCCCGGCAGCACAAACCTCACCTCCTGCCCGCTCACCTCCTCAATGGCCGCCATCAGCTTGCCAAGGTCCGCCTTGAACTTCTCCTGCTTCGCCGGCTGCTCCGCGGCCGGGGTTTCGGCGAGCTCGAGCGCCGCCGTCATGCCGTAGCTGAGGAAGGCCACGGTGGGCTTCACGAGCGCGACCTGCTCCTTCACGCGCTTGAGCCATTCCTCCTCGGGCTTGTTCCAGTCGAAGCTGGCGCGCGCGCGGCCCAGCGGCGTGTCGCCGGCCCACGCGAGGTTGCGGAAGGTGACGTTGCGGTCCGGGAAGGCGGCCGTGAGGCGCGTCTCGAGGTGCCCGAAGTCCACCTCGCGCTCGAAGAACGTGTCGCCGATGAAGAGGACGCGGTCGCCGTCCTTCAGCTCGAACTTCGGCGCGTCCGCGGCTCGGAGGAAAAAAGGCAAAAGGCAAAAGGCCAAGGGCAAAAGGTGGGCCAGCCACCGGCCGTGGCGGCGCTGAGGAAAGAAGAGGCGGTGCATGGGCGACACTGTGTGCCCAGGGCACGACCAAGGCCAGCACGCGTCGCACGGCCATCCGTGCGGCGGGGCGCCACAGGGCACATCCGGCGACGAGGCGTCGCCGCCACAGACAGGAAGCAAACCGCCGCCGGGCGGGCCGGCGGCGGGGCGGGAAACGGGAATGTGCCGACTGAAGCCGTCAGTTGGCGGGCTTGGCGGCAGCGTCGGCGGGCCGGAGGGCGTCGGCCGGCGCGGAGGCGTTGAGCGCCTTGATCATGTCGTCCGTGAGGTCGGCGCCGGTGTCGGCGAGGAGGAAGACAGGGGTCTGGTTGACGCTGTCGGCGGCCGTGTCAATGACGAGGTTGTAGCCGCCGGAGCGGGCCTTGGTGACGATGGCCTCGCGGATTTCGCGGAGGAGATTATCGCGCATGCGGCGGCGTTTCTCGAGGAGGGTGGCCTCGGACTGGCGCTGGAAAGACTGGACCTGCTGTTCGAGCTGCTTGATCTCAAGGAGCTTGTCCTTGGCGGTCTTGTCGCGCTTGGCGCGTTCCTCGGCGGAGACGGCCTGGTCATTGGCCCCTTCGACGAGCTTCTTGTAGTCCTCGTTGGACTTCTTGTAGTCCTCGAGCATCCCCTTGGCGGTCTTCTCGAGACCGGTGGCCTCTTCCTTGAGGCCGACGTCGGCCTGCTTGGTCTTGTAGTAGCCGTCGAAAACCTTGCGGAGGTCAATGGTGGCGATCTTCAGGGGCGTCTGGGCGGCGGCGGTGAGGAGCGAAGCGGCCAGCGCAAGGAACGTGAGGTGGAGGGTGCGGAGTTTCATGGGTGCGGTTTAGACAGGGGCTGAAGGGTCAAAATTCGCGGGTGTAGCCGACGCCGAACTGGAAACGGCCGCCATCGGTGTCGTTGTAATCCTCGGCGGTGACAGGAAAGGCGTAGTCGAGCCGGATGGGGCCGATGGGGAGGTTCAGCCGGATGCCCACACCCCAGTTGTCGTTGTACGACTGGGTCTGGCGACCGGTGAGGTCAAAGCTGTAGGCATCCTGGTAAACCATGCCGATGTCATAGAACATGGCGAAGCGCAGGCGTTCAATGATGGGGATGCTGTATTCGACCGAGCCGAACCAATAGGTGCCGCCGCCGAGCGGCTCGCCGTTCACGTCCACCGGGCCGACCTCGCGGTAGTCGAAGCCCCGCAGGCTGTACAGGCCGCCGAGGAAGTAGCGGTCAAAGAGCGGGACGCTCTCCGTGTCGTCATAGGCCTCGATGATTCCGATGCGGCCGATCAACTCGAGCACGTGCCCCTCGTCAAAGCCCCGGATGTACTGCGCGGCTCGCACCTCAAGCCGGTAGAAGTCCGTGTCGGCACCGAGGGGTCCGCCGGCCAGGTCGGCGTTCAGCTCGATGCGCTGGCCCTTGTCCGGCAGGAGGACGCTGTTGCGGGAGTCCCAGACAAGCGTGCTGCCGACCTTCGAGACGAGGCGGTCGCCCTCCTCGGCCTGAATCTCGGGCGAGGCGGCGGGCAGGCCCGTGGCGACCGTGGTGGTGCGTCCGGGACCGTCGGTGCGGGTGACCGGAACGAACTTGGCGCTCTCGTCGATGTCGATCTCGACGCGCTCGATGGTGTAGGAGAGGCCGGCGCGGATGAACTCGGTGAGGGATTTGGTGAGGCCGGCGCGGGCACCGGTGCGGATCTCGTCGTAGATGTCGGAGACGTAGTCGAGGTCGCGGTGGTAGAGGTCCACCTCGAAGGCGAGGCGCCGGCCGAGGAACCATGGCTCGACGAAGCTGATGAGATAGTCCTGACGCTCGGTGCCGAGCTGCAGGCGGAGGCGGATCTTCTGCCCGCCGCCGACAAAGTGGGGCGGGCGGAAGAGGTCAAAATTGCCCTGGCTGACCTCGACGAAACCGACGAGGGAGTCCACCGAGCTGAAGCCGGCACCGATGGTGAAGTTGCCGGTGTTCTTCTCGGAGACGTTGATGACGAGGTTGCGGCGGTTGGGGATTTCGGTCTCCTCGGCGCGGGCGTCCACCTTCTCGAAGTACTGGAGGCCGTAGAGGCGGTTGGTGCTGACCTTCACCCGGACCATGTTGAAAATCTCGCCGGGGGCGACGGCGAGCTCGCGGCGGATGACGCGGTCACGGGTCTTGGAGTTGCCCTTGATCTCGATCTGCTCGATATACGAGCGGTCGCCCTCGTTCACGCGGTACACCAGATCGATCGTGTTCGACTGGACGTTCGGGATCTTGAGGGCGCGCAGCGTCGAGGGGAAGTTGACGTCGATGTAGCCGCGGGAGCCGTAGAAGTCCTCGATGAGCTCGATGTCCTTGCCGTGAAGCTCGGGGCGGAAGACGTCGCCGGGGCTGAGATTCATGCCCGGCTGCACCCGCGTGCCGACGCGACGGCGCATGCTGCCAATGATCTCGTTGGTCGTGAAAAGCTTGTTGCCCTCGAAGGCGATGGTGCCGACGTGGTACTGCTGGCCCTCGGAGACGAACCACTGGATGATGATGCGTCGCTCGTCCACGGGCACGCGCTTCACGTCCTTCACCTCGAAGTCGATGAAGCCTTCGGACTGGTAGAAGGCGGCGAGGCGCTGGCGGTCCTCCTCGAACTCTTCCTGCTTGAGCCGGCCCGTGCCGGTGAGCCAGGAGAGCCAGTTCCAGCGGCGGGTCTTGATGGACTTGCGCAGCTTGCGCTGGGTGAAGGCCGGCGCATCCACGAACTCGACGTTCTTGATGCGGATGCGCGGCGACTCGACGATTTCGAAGGTGACCGTCCCGCGGCCGGCGTTCTCGTCGATGTTCACCACGTTGGTGACGGTCGTGCCGTGGAAGCCACGCTTCTCGTAGGACTCCTGGATGGCGCGGGCGTCGGCGAAGAGCTGCGCCTCGTCCAGCGGCTGGCCCACCTGCGAGGTGACCTTTTTCTGGAGGCGCCGGAGGCTGAAGCGCTCATGGCCCTCGAAGCGGATGTCCGCCAGAACCGGCCGGCCCTGCACGAAGTAGGTGAGCTTCACGCCGTCCGCGGCGCGGTCCTCGGTCACACGGATGTTGTAGAAGTAGCCGGTGGCGTAGAGGTTGCGGACGTCGTCATCGATGTTGAGCTTGCTGTAGCGGTCGCCCTCCTTGACGCGGACGTTCGCCAGGACGAGCTGGTCGCTGACCGCCCGGGGACCGACATGGCGAACCTCGATGCTCTTGATGGCAGGTTCGCTGCGCGGGTCGCGCTGCTGCGCCCACGCCGACGAGCCAAAGCCCCCCGCGAGCAGCAGGAGGCTCCAGAGCAGCGTCGTACTTGTGGCAAGGCTATTCCGCCGGGACATCGTCAGGGCGCACTTTGGCGGCGCCGCGGAACCGAGTAAACCCCTTAAAGAAGAGGAGGTCCACGTCGCCCGTCGGGCCATTGCGCTGTTTCGCGAGGAGCAGCTTGACGGACACGCCGTCCGGATGGTCCCGCGGCACGCTCTCGCCGTCGTCGTCGTCGCCCTCCGGGGGCTTGTAGAGCAGGCCGACGACGTCGGCGTCCTGCTCGATGGCGCCGGACTCGCGCAGGTCGGAGAGCTTCGGCTTGCGGCTCTTGTCCTTGTCCAGCTCGCGGTTGAGCTGGCTGAGGACGATGATCGGGATCTTGAGCTCCTTGGCCAGCCCCTTGATGCCGGAGGAGATCTCGGCGACCTCCTGCTGGCGGTTGTCCCGCGCCTTGCGCGACTCCGAATGCAGGAGCTGGAGGTAGTCAATCACCACCATCTTGATCCCGTGCTGCTGGTGCATCCGGCGCGCGCGGGCCCGGAGCTGGAGGATCGAGAGGCCCGGCGTGTCGTCAATGTGCAGGGGCGCCGCCACGAGGTGCTGCGCCGCGTCCGTCAGCCGCGGCAGCTCCCGCTCTGCAAAGAACCCGTCGCGGATGTCGCGCAGGTTGACCTCGGAACGCGAGCACAGCATGCGCTCGACGAGCGACTCCGCCGTCATCTCGAGGCTGAACACACCGACGGCATGGCCTTTGTCCACGGCGATGTGCTCGGCGATGTTCATCGCCAGCGAGGTCTTGCCCATGCTGGGCCGTGCGGCGATCACGATCATCTCCCCGGGCCGCATCCCGTTGGTCATCTTGTCGAAGTCGCCGAAACCGCTGGGCAGGCCGTCCAGCTCGCCCTGCCGCTCGAGGCGGCGCTCGAGGTTCTTGATCGCCTTCCCGATCAGCTCAGGCATCCCGAGGATCTCCACCTTCTCGCGCTCCTCGCTGATGTGGAGGATGTCGCGCTCGACCTCGTCCAGCAGCTCGTCCGCGCCGCCCTCGAACCCGTACACGCGCGAAATGACGTTCTGGCAGGTGTTCACCATGCGGCGGAGCAGGTGCTTCTCGAGGACGATCTCGAGGTAGTACTCAAGGTTGGCCGCGGAGGGCACGGCGTCCGGCAGCGTGCTCAGGTAGCCCAGACCGCCCACGCCCTCGAGCAGCCCGGCGTCCTTGAGCCGCTGGGCGACGGTGATCAGGTCCACGGGCACCTTGGCGTCGTACATCGCGACGAGGGTGTCGAAGAGCACCTGGTGGCGCAGGTCGTAGAAGACCGCGGCGGCGGGGGAGGGCTCCCAGACGTCGCGTTGGCCGGGTGCCGGTGCGGGGTGGCCGCCCGGGTTCTTGGCGCCCCGGATCTTCTGGAGGCACAGGCCGAGGCATTCGTTGGGCGAAAGCAGGATGCAGCCCAGCACGCCGCGTTCGGCATCGGGCGCGTGGGGGGGGAGGCGGTCCACGCCCGGCGCGGCCTCCACCGGCTTGCGGCGGCGTCCGCCGCGGCGGAGGTCGGTCGGGGCGGGCGGGACGGGCCGGTCGCCCGGTCCGCCGAGGGGTTCTACGGAGTCAATCATCGCGAGCAAGGGGCCGGAGTTCACCGTGGCGCGTGTCGGAGCGCCAGCCCCGGTTGTCGGCAAAGTTGCTCACCTCCGGCGCGCGCGGAAAACGCCCCTCGGCGGCGACGGCGGGAGTTGTTCACCGCCCGGCGCCCGTGCCGCGTGCTGGCAACCGGAGGCCCCCCGCAGAACCGGCGGCCCGATGGGCTTGTGTCATGCCATGGGCCGGGCGAGAACTGGCGCCGTCACCGCGGCGGCCGGCATGGCGAAATGGCAGACGCACGGGACTTAAAATCCCGGGACGGTCAACCGTCGTGCGGGTTCAAGTCCCGCTGCCGGCACCAGCCGCGCCGTGATGACGCCGCGCCATGCCCTACAGCCGACTTGCCGCCGACGTGAGCCAGCATCCCTTGGTGCCGCCGGGCGTGCTGGCCGCCCTGCTCGAGCGGCCCGCGCCGGCCGGCCGGCCGCTCAACCCGCACGACACGGAGTCCCTGAACCGGGTGCCGTGGCTGGATCTGGTCGCACGCGCGCAGTCCGCCGGCCAGCTCAACGAGGAGCAGGCGCAGCGGCTGGTGGATGCGGACCGGGAGTTCACGATGCAGTTCGAGCGGCTGCGGCGGGACCTCCCGGAGGTGGCGGAGGTGACGGGCTGCGACGCGCTGTGCGTGGAGCGGCTGGCGCGGTCGCTCTTCGGCCTGCGGCTGCTGGGCGAGTACCTCGAGGTGGCGCTGCCGCCGCAGGTCACCTACGAGCGCACGGCGCAGGGCACCGAGGACCTGCTCGAGGCGCTGGGCGCGGCGGTGCGGCGGCTGGTGGGCGGGGCGTGGTCCGTGCTGTTCCCGACGGGGGAGCTGAGCCTGGTGGCGGACGGCTCGGCGCAGTTCTGGGTGGCGTGCCTGCACAACCGCCGGCCGGACGAGATGGTGGCGGGCTTCATCGGCTACTTCCGCCGACCGCATGCCGACCGCTTCCGCGAATTGAACGGCTCCTACCAGCCCGACCGCCGGCTGCACGTGCGGGACGCCATCCGCGAGCACCTGGACACGGCGGGCGACCGGCTGAAGCAGCTCCGCGAGGCGGTGGCGGACGCGGTGAAGGAGGGGCCGGAGAAGACCTTCCAGGAAATCTGCCGGCTGGCGGCGCGCCTTGAGCTGCATCCGGCGGCGCTGCAGTTCATCCACCACGCGGTGCGCGATGTGTGCGACGCGCTGGCCGGGCTGGACGGCCGCCTGAGCGCGCGGGAAAACCGCTTCGTGCAGTACCTGCTGCACCAGACCGGCCGGCAGGTGGAGGAATACGTCGCCCTGACCTCGGCGCGTCCCGAGCTGGCCGCGGACAACGTCACCGCCATCCTCGCGGAGCTGGACGCGCTGGTGGGCCTCGCGCCGGTCAAGGCCAAGGTGCGCGAGGCGGCGAACGTCGCGCGGCTCCAGCAGATGCGCGCCAGCCAGGGCCTCCCGCCCATCGCCACGAGCTACCACGCCGTCTTCACCGGCAATCCCGGCACCGGCAAGACCACCGTCGCCCGCCTGCTCGGCCGCATCTACCGGGCGCTCGGCGTGCTGAAGAAGGGCCACCTGGTCGAGTGCGACCGCGCCGGCCTCGTGGCCGAGTACCTCGGACAGACGGCGCACCGCACCAACGCGGCGGTGGACTCGGCGCTGGACGGCATCCTGTTCATTGACGAGGCCTACACGCTGGCAAAGGACCGCGAGGACTACGGCCGCGAGGCGATGGACACGCTGCTCAAGCGCATGGAGGATGAACGGGGGCGGCTGATCGTGGTGGTGGCGGGCTATCCGGCGGAGATGGAGCGCTTCATCAACTCGAACCCCGGCCTGCGCTCCCGCTTCAACCGCTACATCGACTTCCCGGACTACTCGCCGGCCGAGCTGGCGCGCATCTTCGCCTCCATGTGCCGCCGGAGCGGGCTGCGGCTCGAGCCGGCGCTGCGCGAGCGGGTGCTGCGCTACTTCCACGTCGAGCACGCGCGGCGCGACCAGCATTTCGGCAACGCGCGCCTCGCGCGGAACCTCTTCGAAGCCGTGGTCAGCGCGCAGGCCTCGCGGCTGGTGGACCTGGCCCAGCCCGCGCCGGACGCGCTCACGCTGCTGCACGCGCCGGACCTCGTGCTGGCCGTGGATGTGGAGAACGCGTTGCCGGACGTGGCATCCGCCGGCTGGGTGGTGAAATGCCCGAAATGCGCCACGCCCTACGCCTGGTCCGCGGAACTCACGCTGACCGACGCTCAATGCACGAAGTGCGGCACGAACTACAACTGCGAGTTCGGCGAGCCGGCGTAACCCGTGGCGGCGACGCCCGCGTCGCCGAAGATGTCCGCGGCGCCCCGCCGCGGGAAGAAGCAGACCTCCGAACGTAGGAGACGAGGTGAGGAGTCCCCAGCTTTCGAAGAATGTCAAAGCCTCCTCACCCCGGCTCCTACAACCAGTGAATTCGGGCGACGGGGCGGCGCCGCCACGGCTGAAGAAAATTTCCCCTGGCGGCGTCAGGCCGGGAGTCGAAGCTTGGTCAAGCTGCCCGCCCGGTCGTGCCTTTCGGGTGGGACTTGAACTCCAATTTGATGCAGAGATCTGCCATGAACTCTTTCCGCCACCCGTCGTTCTGTTTCGCGCTCGTGCTCGCCGCCACGTCCGCCGGGCTGCCCGCCGCAGCCGTCTCCGTTCCCAACCATTCCTTCGAGGCGCCGGTCGTGCCGCAAGGCTTCCCGGCGCTCACGATCTTCGATTCCTGGCAGAAGGCACCGGCACCGGACGGGTTTCCGGCGGACCAGTGGGCGAACCTCTCCGGCATGTTCCCGAACGCGCCGGTCGGAGATCCGCGGCACCTCCAGAACGCGGACGGAAACCAGGTGGCGTTCCTCTTCCCCGTGCCGGGCGTGGCGGTCTCGCAGGAGCTCGGCTCGCTCTTCGAGGTCGGCCTGTCCTACGACCTGCGGATCGGGCTGCGCGGCGGCGGCGCGCTCACGCCCGGCGCCACCTTCCAGATCAGCCTTTTCTACAACGCCGGCGGCAGCCCGGTGACGGTGGCCTCAACCCAGGTCAGCGCCACGGCGGACTACGTCACCACCCCGGTGCTGTTCGAGATCGGGGCGCAGTCCCCCGTGGTGCAGGCGGGCGACGCCTGGGCCGGGAAGAACATCGGGGTGCGGTTGCTGGCCACGTCGGCCAACGGCGCGCCGGGCACCGCCTACTGGGAGGCGGACAACGTGCGGGTCACGGCGGTGCCAGAGCCGGGCACGCTGACGCTGCTGGGCCTCGGCGCGGCCGGAGGGTGGCTGTGGCGCCGCCGCCGGGCGTGAAGCCGTTTTCGCGGCCGGTCGGCCGCCGCGATTCCCCGCCCGACGTGAACCGGCTGCGCATCCTCCTCCTGGCGGCCGGCATTTCATGCTGCGGCTGGCCGGGCGGATTGTTCGCCCAGCCGGTTCCGGTGCCGAACGGCTCCTTCGAGCTTCCGGCCACGCAGTTTGTGGATACACGGATGGACGCCTGGCAGGAGGCCCCCAAGCCGCCGGAATTTGACGAAGGCGGCGGCTTCCTCTGGGACCAGCTCACGGGCGTGTTCCGCAACACCCCGCCCGGATCACCCGACCACATTGACAACTGCGACGGCCTCCAGGCCGCGTATTTCTTCGCCGTGCCCGGTGTCGGCTTCTTTCAGGATTACGACTCGGTGGACTGGAACGATCCGGAGCCTTCCCGCGCCTTCGACGCCCGGTTTGAGGCCGGCAAGTCCTACACGCTGACCTTCGGTGTCGTGGCCGGGGGCGGAAACATGCTGGAGGGCGTGTCCTTCGAGGCCGCGCTGTACTACCGCGACGGCAGCGGGACGAACCAGGCGGTCGTGTCGGCCACCAATGTAGTCTTCACCCGCGCCGCGTTCCCGACGCGCACCACGCTGACGGAGGTCACGTTGCGGACGCCGTTCGTGCGGGCCGGAGATCCGTGGGCCGGACGGCACATCGGCATCCGCTTCCTGTCTACCGTCAGCGACGGGATGAAGGGGGGCTACTGGGATCTGGACCACCTCCGCCTGGTCGCGGAGGGACCGGGCGAGATCACGCTCCGGACCGGGGTGATGGACGGCAAGCTGCAGGTGCGGTGGCCCTCGGTGGCCGGGTACCGGTACCAGCTTGAGCGCTCCACCGGGCTCGACACGTGGTCAGAGGAAGGCGCGGCGCAGCCGGGCACGGGCGGTGCGCTGGCGGCCGAGGTTCCGCTGGCCGGGCCGCCGCCGGCGTTCTTCCGCGTGCTCGCCACGCCGGGTACTTGAGCTTCTGGCGCGTGGCCGGGAATGGGCGACATTGTCGGCGCATGCGTGAGCCGCACCGCCGCCGCGGGGCCTTCACCCTCGTCGAGCTGCTCGTCGTGATCGCCATCGTGGCGCTGCTGGCGAGCCTGCTGCTGCCGGCGCTGGGCGCGGCCAAGGAAATGGGGCGCAGGGCGGCGTGCCTGTCCAACCTCCGGCAGGTCGGCCTCGCCATCCACACCTACGCCGGCGACTCGGACGGCCACATTCCCTACGGCCCGAAGGCGCCGCCTTTCACCAGCCCCGCCGAGCTGTATCCGGCCACCGGCACACCCACCAGCCTGCTCTCGCTGCGCAGCGGCGCGCCCGCAGGTCTCGGCCTGCTGCTGAAGGGGCACCTCGCGGCGCAGCCCCGCGTGCTCTTCTGCCCGGGCAGCGACCAGCCGCTGGACGCGCAGAAGGAACTGGCCAAGGTGGGCACCAATCAGGCGCAGGGCAGCTACTACTACCGGCATGGCGGCAAGACGGGACTCTTCGACGATCCGGCCGACACCGGGGCTCCGCGGAACATCCGGCTCGACGCGCTGGGCGAGAACCGCGCCGGGCTGCCCATCCGGGCGCTGGTCATGGACGCCAACTTCCTCTGCCCGCCGGACCTCGCCGCGTTCAACGTCCGGCCGCGCACGCACCACCGGCAGAAATTCGCCAACCTCCTCTTCTCGGACGGTCATGTGGAATCGCGCCGCAACCTCGACTCGCGCTACACGGTGGACGTACGCGACTACGCGGAGATCCGGAACTCCTTTGACCGCATCCTGCGCGTGTTCGAGCTCGCGGACGCGGAACCGTGAGGAGGCGGCTGCCCCGTGATTCCCCTGCGTCCTGCCAGGCGCCGCGCCGGGGATCAGGGGTCAAGGCGGCGGCTTCAGGCGGCCCACGACCCCTGACGCCGATTCAGGCGAGATCGCCAGCCGGTAAAACGCGGGCGCCGCGGGAGGTGGCACATCGCCATGGACTTCCGGGCCGGGCGCGGCGGGAACCCTGCTTGAGATGAGGGACCAATTCATCAGGTCCGGCGTCCGCTCGACCGCGTAACGCCAGCCCGGCGCGGCGTTCCAGCGCAGGCGCGGGATCGCGGGCCGGCCCTCGAGGGTGAGCGTGAGTTCCGGCCAACCGGGCTCGGCGCTCCACACCGAAAAATCATGAAACACGCCACGCGCCCGGATGGAACCGCCGAACGGAGGAGCCTGCCCGGCATCGCTGTAACTCGCGATGGCGAACGCGTCCACGAGGAAGTCCTCGCCCGCCGGGAGCACGACATCGGCAATCTCGCCGGCCGGCGAGGTCCGCGTGCGCAACGTGCGCGTGGCGGCCGAGTAGCGCAGGGAAACGGAGTAGGTCCGGCCCGGTGTGAGTTCCTCGGGAAACGCGAAGGCCGGGAAGAAACGGCCCGCCTGCGAGACGATCACGGGGGAGATCGTCGCGCCGAATCCCGTGTCGGGAAACCAGTTCCACTCGACGAGGTTTGGCGAGGCCGTGGCCGTGCCGCGCAGGAAGCCGGGCGCGTCGGCCTCCGCCCGGCGCTGGAGGCCGAAGGCGATCTGGAACGGTCCCGGCCGGCCGGGATGCACGCCGCCGGACGCCAAAATCAGGGTGAAGCTGGCCGTGAGCTGGAAATCATTCGTAGCGGTCAACGGCCGGGGCAGCGGGCGGCGGAAGTAGCTGTTCATGTTGCTCGAGTTCCAGGTCACTTCCAGATGGCCTGCGGCCGGCTGCCAGATGACAAAGTTGGTCTCGCCGGTGGCTTCCCAGCCCTGGGTGAACGGGTCGGTGCCGAAGGATTCCTCCCACCCAACGGAAGTCTGGGCGTGAGTCACCGGGACCAGAATGAGGAGGACAAGCGTGATCAGGAGTGTCTTCCAGGGGCAGTGTCGGCAGCCGGACTCGCAGCACCGGCCGCGGCGGAGCAGATAACGCACGGAGAAGACGAAGCGCCGGTCCGGATCAAGGTAGAAGTCGCGGCCGGCGACGGGCGGCGCGTCCGGGCCGAGTTCGAGGGCTTCAAGGCAGCGGCGGCAGAGACACCGGCCGCGGGCGTGCTCGGGCAGGTGGCGGAGGCGTTCGGCGGGAAGGGTCAATTCGCCGCACCAGCACGGGCCCTTGTGCAGGCTGGTGCTGGCGAGCTGGCAACGGTTGGCTTCGCCGCAGATGGGACACTCGGCGGCACAGGCCCCGGTGCACGGGGCGACATCTTGGTTCATGGACTCGCAACGGTCCGGGCGCACGCCGGCGTGGCGCTGCGAGACCAGGGAATCCGCACGGCCTGCGCCCGCGGTTGCCCGGCCGTGCGCGGCCCGGGCTGGCCTCATCCCGCCCTGCAACGGGGCGGCCCCGGCCCATCCGGGCCGGGCTGACGAGTCCTGCGCCGCCGGCATCCTGACTGCGGGCCTCCGCCCCCGCTTCCGCCTTCCCGGCCGCACGGACAGTGACTCGTGCAAGTTTGCAGCCCGTCACAGCGGCGTCACCGCCCCCGGTTCTCGCGGGGTTCCCCGACACGGCACAGGTTCCCGCCGGCAGCAGCGGCCGGCGGGGTCAAAGAACGGGCCGAGTGTGAGTCAGGCTGTGGTCTGGCCAAGCAGAAACCACGCGCCGCCCCGGCCATCGTCCCGCGGGACGGCCGCCCCGACCCGTTGCATTCGCGGCATCCGCAGATACGGTGCCGTCCATGGCTGAGCCGAAGAAGAAATCCGGCCCGCCGGGAACGCCGGCCGACCCGGTGCCTCCGCTAGGCGACCTGCTATCGACCGAGGAAATGGAGCGCCTCTCCACGCTCCAACTGCTTGACCTCGTCGCCTCCAAGCTTCCGCCGCGCAGCAGCGGACTGCTCGACCTCGTCTATCTCCGGGAACGCGTGCAGGGCCTCGAGGAGATGAATGACCAGGCCCGTGCCGCGCTCGAGAAGTACGGCGAGATCGTTGAGAAGCTACGTTCGCCCGCCTTCCGCATCGGCACCTACCTCGCGCCCCTCGAGCCGGACCGCGCGCACGTCTGCGTCGGCGGCACGGACTACGTGTGCCGAGTGGACCCGGCCGTGCCGCTCTCCGGCCTCCAGCTCGGCCAGCGCGTGCTTTGCAACGAGGCCTTCGCCGTCGTGCAGGGGCTGGGCTTCGACCGGCAGGGGCCGATTGTCCGGGTGGACGAGATGCTGAGCGACGGCCGGCTGCGCATCGGCAACGAGGGCGGCGTCACGCCGCTCGTGGTCCTGCGCTCCGCCCTGCTCTCGAAGGAGAAGCTCAAGCCCGGCATGGAAATCCGCCTTGATGTGAACCAGCGCGTCGCGCTCGAGGTGATCGGCGTCGGCAAGCGCGTCGAGCGCTCGCTCGAGAAGGTCCACGAGCTGCCCTGGTCCGCCATCGGCGGGCAGGAGGAGGCCGTGCAGGCCATCCGCGACACCATCGAGCTGCCGTTCCTGCACCGCGACCTGTTCAGAAAGTTCCAGCACACGGTGCCGAAGGGCTTCCTGCTCTACGGCCCGCCCGGCTGCGGCAAGACGCTGCTCGGCAAGGCGACGGCCTACAACCTGCGCCGCCAGATCCGCGAGGCGACGGGCGTGGATCATCCGGAATTCTTCCTCCATGTGAAGGGCCCCGAGATCCTCAACATGTGGGTCGGCGAGTCCGAGCGGCAGGTGCGCGACCTCTTCGCCCAGTGCCGCGAGCGCGCGCACGACGGCGCGCTGGCCTTCCTCTTCATGGACGAGGCGGAGGCGCTGCTCGGCACGCGGCGCGGCGGGCGGGTGCATTCCATGAGCAACACGCTCGTGCCGATGTTCTGCACGGAGATGGACGGCCTCGAACCGCTGCAGAACGTGGTGGTGATCCTCGCCTCGAACCGCGCGGACCTGATTGACCCCGCGATCCTCCGGCCCGGCCGCGTGGACCGGAAGATCAAGGTCGTGCGGCCCACGAAGGCGGCGGCGCAACGCATCTACGAGATCTACCTGCCGGCGGACCTGCCGCTGGCCGAGCCGCGCGAGCAGCTCGCCGCCGCGGTGACGGAGGCGCATTTCGCGCGCGCGCCGGAGAACGAGTTCCTTGAGGCCGTGTACCGCAGCGGCCGGCGCGACCTGCTGTACCGCGGCGACCTGGCGAGCGGAGCGGTCATCGCGGCGATCGTCGAGCGGGCGAAGGACTTTGCCATCCACCGCGCCATCGCCGGCAGCGGTGAGACCGCCCTCACGCGCGACGACCTGCTCGCCGCGCTGGCCAAGGAGTACGTCGAGAACGAACTCTTCCCGCCCACGGACAGCACCGAGGACTGGCTGAAGCTGACGGACTTCGACCCCGAGAACGTCGTGCGCCTCGGCCCGGTGAAGCCGCGGAAGGCGGGCGCGGGGGCGGCGGTTTGACCGGCGGTTGCCGGTGTCCTCAGCCAACCCATGCTTGTGTCATGACCGCAACCATCGAGCTTCCGGATGAGTGCCGCGATCTTGTCGAGGCGCACCGGGGACGCCTGGGGGAGCTGCTGCTGCTCGGCATCGGGCAGGCACGGATTCGTGAGGCGCGGCGGCGGTACGAGGAGGGCGAAATCTCCATCGGCCGCGCCGCGGAATTGGCGGGATTGACGCGCGCAGAGGTCATCCGCGAAGCGCTGGCCCGTGGAATCGAACCTGCGGTCTCGGAGGAGATGCTGGACGAAGTCACGCGATGACCGCGGTCACCAACTCCGGCCCGTTGATGGCGCTGGCCAAGGTCGGTTCCTTGGAGCTGTTCAGACGCGCGTTTCACGAGGTGATCGTGCCGATGGAGGTTTTTGACGAGGTAGCGGTGGCCGGCGCGGACTCCACGGATGGTGCCTTGATCAAGGAGGCCGTTCGCAACGGCTGGTTCCGGCTGCATCCCGCGCCGGCTCCGGCTGCCGAGGCGTGGGCGGGCCTCGACGCCGGCGGAACCGCGGCCATCCGGCTCGCACAGACTCTGCGAGCAGATGCGGTGCTGCTGGATGACATGGCCGCCCGGCGGGAGGCGCTCGCCCTAGGACTGCGCGTGATGGGTACGCTGGGAATTCTGCTGCACGCGGTGGAGCTTGGAACGTGTCCGGAAGCGCAGGCGTTGGAAAGCCTCGACCGGATGCAGGCTAGGAAGGACATCTGGCTGCGGCGCGAGCTGATGGAGGCGGCCTGTTGAAACACGGAGTACCCCGGCGTCCAACGTGACATCCCCCTCCCCCATCCTCTTCGGCCTCGAGACCGAGCTGGGCATTGCGCGGGATGGCGCGCCCGAGCTGGACGTGGTGGCCGAGTCCATCGCGCTCGTCCGCAGCGTGACCGAGCCGGGCGTGCTGATGCGCTGGGACTACTCCGCCGAGAATCCGCACCGCGACGTGCGCGGCTTCGAGGTGGACGAGCTGCGCCAGGACTTCGATGAGGCGGGCTACCTGGCGCAGGACGCCGCACGCGAGCTGAGCTGGGCCGAGATCAAGAGCGACTTCGTGCTCGGCAATGGCGCGCGTTTCTACAACGACCACGCCCACCCCGAGTACTGCACGCCCGAGTGCGCCTCCGTCGCGGACCTCGTCGCCCATGACCGCGCGGGCGAGCGCATCGCCACCGCCTGCGCGCGGCGCCTTTCGGAGGTGCGCGGCGCCGCCGTCCGCCTGTACAAGAACAACACGGACTTCCGCGGCCACAGCTACGGCTGCCACGAGAACTACCTCATCCCCCGCGCCGTTCCGTGGGAGGCGCTCGCCGCCGCCATCCAGGCCTTCCTCGTCACGCGCCAGATCTTCGCCGGCGCGGGCAAGTTCGCCGTCGAGGACGAGGACCGCTTCGTCGGCCCCGGCTTCCAGCTCGCGCAACGCAGCGACTTCTTCACCGAGCTGCAGAGCGTGGACACCATGCAGCGCCGGCCGCTCATCAACACGCGCGACGAGCCGCACGCCGACCCCGCCCTTTGGCGTCGCTTCCACGTCATCCTCGGCGACGCGAACATGTCGCCCTTCGCGACGTGGCTGAAGGCCGGCACGACGGCCCTGGTGCTCAGGGCCATCATTCAGGCGGGACGGGCTTCCAGTCCGTCCTCCAGCCTCCGCTGGCCTGTGCTCGCCGATCCGCTTGCCGCCCTGCGCGCCATCTCGCGAGATCCGGCCTGGAAATGGGAGGTGAAGCTGGCCGGCCGCCGCACCGCCAGCGCCCTCGACATCCAGCGCGCCTACCTCGACGCGGTGAAGGCCCTCGGCGAACCCGCGACGCCGGAGCACACGCAATTGATCGCCGCGTGGGAGGAAGTCCTGAACGACCTCGGCGCCGACCCGCGCCGCTGCGCCGACCGCCTCGACTGGGTGGCCAAGCACGAGCTGGTCCGCTCGTTTCAGAACGCCGAGGGCCTGGCCGACGATGATCCGTGGCTGCGCAGCCTCGACCTTGAGTATCACCGGCTGGATCCGGCGGAGGGCCTGTTCTTCGGACTCGAGCAGGCCGGGCAGTTGCGGCGTGTGGTGGACGACGCCCAGGTCGCCCGCGCCATCTACGACCCGCCGGCCGACACCCGTGCCCGCATCCGCGGACGGTGCGTGGACAAGTTCGAGTCAGCCGTCCACTCCGCGCAGTGGGACCACATCACTTTGAAGACTGCGGCCGGCCCGCTCAGGATTGACCTGACGCAGCTCTTCTCCCCGGCCGAGCTCGCCCGCGTGGCCGCCGCCGTGGAGGCGGCGAGCACGCCGGACGACCTGCACTCGCTGCTGTGACGGCCGCCGGGCCGGGAACCGGGGGACTGCCCCTAGGGTTCGCGCCGGGGCGGCTCGTCCGGCGGAGCGTTGGTCACCAGATTCCCAAGGGCATCGCCACTGCCGTCCTCCGCCGGGCCGCGGAAACCGCTGGCGATCCACCCGAGCGCCTGGAAAGGCCAGAAAAGGAACTTGGGCACGTACACGGGTTGTGGCTCCGGGTCGGCCAACGTGCCCGTGACCTTGAACTCGAACAGTTTCGTGATCGGCGCGGTGAGCACGCTGAAGAGCGGGCCAAGCAGCGAGACGTTGCGGAAGACACGCGCCTCGACGCGCGTGTCCACCCGTCGCTCCAAGTCCACCGTGCCGCGGTAATCAAGCCGCACGAGCGCGCTGTTCATCAGCAGGTTGGTCGTGCGGATGACGCCGTCGGTGATGGTGAAATCGGCGGTCGCACGGTCGAAGCGCTGGCTGCCGAGGCCGGGCATCAGGGTGTTCAGCGCCGGGCTCATGAAGCCGAAGACCGGCACGTCCCAGATCAGGCCGTTCGTCAGCGAGGCGCGGCCGTGGCCGTTCCACGTCATCACGTCGGAGGTCAGGCCGGAGGTGACGTGCAGGTCCAGCTCGAGCTCGCCCTCGAGCCGGCTGTTGGTGGTGGCGGCATCGCGCATGAGCGGGCCGAGCCGCGCGCCCCGCACCAGTGCGGCGAAGCGGTACGGCGTGTCCGCCGCGCGCCCGCCCACCTCGAACTCCGCCCAGCCGTCCAGCACGCCTTCGTAGAAGCTTGCATTCAGGTTCGTCAGGGCCAGCCGCCCGCCGGCCCAACGCAGGTCCGCGTTGATGTTCCGGGCGTGCAGCCGCCAGAAGGTGAAGTCCTCGCCCGCAACGCCGAAGCGCAGGTCGCCGTCGTCCAGGTTCCGCCGCGCAAACGTGCCGTCCGCCACGATGCGCGGCGGCCGGCCGAAGCGGTAGTGGCGGATCTTCTCCGGGAACTCCGGGCTGATCAGCCCTGCGACCAGCGACGGCTCCAGCGCGCTGACGACGTTCGTGAGCCACACGCGGTCCTCATCAAAATGATAGGCTGCCGTCCCGGCCGTGAGCGCCGCGCCGTCGCGGCGCGCGGCGACGTTCGTGAGCACCATCAGGCGGTTCGTGTACACCGCGCCGACGCTGAGGGCGTCGAAGCGCTCGCCGCGGAAGGCGAGGTTGGTGGCGGCTATCGTGCCGGCGATGCCCATGCGGTTCCCCTCCGTCCACGGGCCAAAGACGACCACGTCCGCCTCCACGCCTTCGGGAAAGGAGAAGAGGTCCAGCACGGTGCTGCTCGCCTCGCCGAGCACGGGCTTGAGCACCGGCGGCAGCACCCGGCCGCGCCCGGCGATGCGGTACTGGCCGGACGGCTTGTCGTAGTCAATGTCCACGGCCTGCGCGCCCTCGGGCCGGGTGCTTTCAAGGTCCGGCAGCCGCCAGCGGCCGGCGTCAAAGTCCAGGCTGGATCGGACCGAATCCACGGGCATGCCCTTGAACGAGGCCGGTCCCGTACGCACCCGGCCGGAGAACCGGAGGTTCGGCTCGAAGTCCCGCTGCCAGCGCACGGCCCGGTTGGTCCATGCGGGGAACCGCAGCGAGGCCGAGCCCGTGAATTCCGGCGGGTCGCGCCACTGAAAGCGGCCGAAGTTCGCCCGCCCCGCCGGCCCCAGAAGCGGGTCCAGGCCGTGCAGGTCGAAGGAGATGGCGACCGCGGCCTCAGCCACGCGCGACTCCACGTCCAGCGTGCCGCGGAGATCCAGCCGCCCGCGGTACAATTCCCCGGTGAGGCGCGAAACCTCCAGGCGCCTGCCGTCCCAAGCCGTCGCCAGCTCCAGCCGCCGCGCGGTGAAGGCCGGAGAAGCCGCGTCCTCCAGCGCGAGCGAGACCCGGCCCGCGAACGGCCGCAGGATGTTCCAGAAAGCCAGCTCAGGCGCGGATGCCCCCGGCCCCGCCGCCGGCCGCCACGCGGCATCCAGCTCCACCCGGGCGACCGAACCGGTCGCCGTCCGCAGGCCCCTCAGTTCCCCGCGCAAGGCGGCCTCCGCAGGCACGAGGTTGGTGCCCAGCCGGCCCAGCCGGCCTTCCAGGCGCAGCCCCGCGGCGCGCACGGGTTCCCCCAGCCACTCGCCCGCCTCGACCGCGCCCGCGGTGAGCGTGAAGTCCGTCGGCACGTCGCGGCGGCGCAGCAGCTCGAGGGGCGGCAGTGCGGCGGCCAGGTGATTGGTGGCCCGCAGCGTGAGGCTGCGCGCGCGCAGGCCGCGGGCATGCAGGTGCCCCGCGGTGACCTGCCAGGCGGCGTTGGTCGGCACCTCGAGCGCGGATCCGGCCAGGAGGCCGCCCTCGATGCGCAGCGCCTCGACACCGCCGTCCCCGGAGCGCGCCTCGGCCACGTCGAGCATGAGGCGCGCCTGGCGGACGCCTTCCACCGGCCCACCGGGGGGGAACCGCAGCGCGAGCCGGAGCCCCCGCACGTAGCCGCGCGGCGTGTCGGCCTCGGGCACCGCGAAGAGCAGTTCCGCGGCCGCGTCCTCGGGCCGTGCGGCGTCGCCCCGCACGAAGACGGTCAGGTACGGCGTGCCGGTCACGCGCCACGAGTCGAAGGCCTCGAGGGCGTCCCGGAGCTCTGCCAGCATGCGGGCCCGGCGCGCCGCGTCGGGCGGCGCGCCGGCGCGCCGGCGGGTGAGCTGCACCGCGTTGGTGATGACGCCCGAGAACTCAAGTCGAACCCCCAGCACCTCGGCGGCGCAGCGGTCCACCTGCACCACGTCGCCAGGGTGGAAGGCGACCTCCGCGACGACGTGGCGGAACACCAGTGCGCGGGCTGCGGCGCGCCCGGCCGCGGGCAGCGGCTGCACCAGCTCGCCGTCCCGGATCTCCAGCGCGCGGAGCAGGCCGAGGTCGCCGCGCCACGGCGGCGGGCGGAGCCGGAGGCGGGCCTCGGGGATGCGCAGGACCGGGGCGTTGGTCCCCGCACCCAGCACCACCCGCAGGCCGCGCGCGAGCAGGCCGTCGCGGAGGCTGAACCGGAGAGAGGCGACGCCGGCCTCGAGGCCCTGCGCCCGCAGCTCGGCAAACACGCGCGCCTTCACCACCTCCGGCACGCCGAGGAACTGGACCCAGCACAGCGCCGCCGCCGCCGCGAACACGCCCAGCAGCACGGCGATGCGACAGCCGCGGAGGACGCGCCGCCAGCGCGGCCGGGGAGGGCGGGGCTCCGTCTTCGTGGCCGCGGCTTCGTTCACGGCGGGGGCGGGCCGCCACCGGGCAGCCGGAGCTGGGACCAGAGCGCGTCAAAGACGGGTCCGGCGAACTCAAAGACGGGGGCCTGCGCGCCGCCGGCGCGGGCGTAGACGTTGCCACGCGGGCTGCGCTTGCCGAAGTCCAGCAGCAGCGGAGGCGGGCGCGTGCCGGCGGCAGTGCGGAACTCGAGGGTCAGCTTGATGCCCGTGCTCAGGCCGAAGCGCCCGGCGGCGTCGTTGCGCGCCACCCAGCCGAGCGCGCGGGCGGACCCCAGCCGGTGCAGGGCCTCGTCGAGCGCGAAGGGATTGACCTCGTTGCGGTAAAGGGGCGGAAGCTCCCAGTGGTTCGTGCCCTGGCGCGTCAGGGACCATGGCTGGTCCCCGTGCTGCACGAGTACCGCGACGACATTTGTGCCGGGGAACGACCACAGGCCGAGGTCGCGCAGCTCCCATGGCTCGACGTCCACCTCGGCCAGCTCCGCCGCAAGCACCTCGTACACCGGCGGCTCGCCCAACCGTCGCGCGTGGACGCGGTCCCCCCGCGCCGTGCCAAGGTCGAGCCGGGCCAGCGGGTTCGTCGAGCCGGCGGCGAGGAGCGTGAAGGACCGGCGCGGCGGAGCGAGGCCGAAGCGCGCCAGGTCCAGCTCGGTCACGACCTCCTTCGCCACGTCCGCCATGCCCAGCGCGGTGAGCCGGGCGAGGAATCCCGCGGCCAGGCCCGGGTCGGCGTCCCACGCGTTGGTACCCTCCGTGAGCCGCCAGCCGTCGCCGCCGGCGGCGCGGGCGAGCGTGAAGTCGTTGGTGCCCGTGACCCGCACCGAGGCGAGGCTGGCGGGCGCAACGTCCAGGAGACGCCGGTCAAGCAGCGCGGTGTATGGGACGCGCACCAGCGCGAGCAGCGCGGCGGGCACGGCGACGAGGTTGCCCGGCGCGGACCGGCGGGCATAAACGGCGCCGGCGGCGTTGGTGGCCGGGCCGCCCAGCTCCGCGGTGAGGAAGAAGTTCGTGCCGGTGCCGAAGGCGAGCGTGGCCTGCGGCGGCCGCAGGCCGAACGCCTCCAGCCCGGCGGGCGGCGTATCCGTCACGAAGCGCCCGACCATGGCGCCCTCGATCCCGCGCAGCAGCTCCTCGACCTGCCGGACGTCCGCTCGCGCGGGCCGGGGCTCGATGATCTGCCAGGCGTCGTTCGTGCCGGTGCGGGTCAACGTCCACGCGCCGGCGGGCGAGGTGACGCGCAGGCGGTCGAAGCCGCCCGCCGCGGGGGGCAGAAAGCGCGGGTCGCGCCAGTCGTCCGCCCGCCGCGGCAGCGCGTCGAAGAGGCTGATGTCCGCGGTGAAGATGCCCGCCCGCCCGAGCGCCTGGAGGTGGACGGCGCCGCCGTCGAAAACGGGCAGTCCGAAATGGACCTCGGTCCCGCCGGCCGGGGTCCGCAGCACGAGCGCCGCCTGGGCCGGCGCCAGGCCGAAGGCCGCCGCGGCGTCCGGGCGGGCGCGCAGCTCGGCAGGCGGCAGCACGGAATGCCCCCGCAGTGCGGCCAGTCGGTCGAGCAGCGAGCGGATGCGGACCGGATGCCCCGGGTACTCGACCGGCTGGACCAGGTGCCAGGTGCCGTTCGAGCGCACGGCCTCGATGAGCAGGTTCGTCCACCGCACGGTGATGCTGAAGACGGCGGCGGGATCGAGCCCGCCAAGGACGGGCTGCGGGGCGGCGGCGCGGGCGCGGGCGAGGCGGCGCGGGCGCTCGACCAGCAGGATGAACGCCGCCAGCGCGAGGGCCAGCGTCACCAGCCAGGCGGTGGTCTTGCGGTTCATCGCGGGAAATCTGCCGGATCACCGCCGCCGCCACCAGACCAGCGCGCCGAGCAGCAGCACGCCGCCGGGCAGCACGCCGAGCAGCAGCCAGCGCAGCGTCCGCCGTTCGGCGGGTGACATGACCACTTGGTAGCTCCGCACCGGGCGCGGCGGCACTCCCGCCAGCAGCGGCGAGCGGTCCAGCAGCCAGTTCACCGCCAGCACCGCGAAGTCGCGGTTCGCCCCGAGGTCAATCACCCCGTTGGCGAGGAAGGTGGCGTCGCCCGTCACGACAAGCCGGGTGGTGCCGACGGCGGCGGCCACGCCGGGCAGCGCGCCCTTTTCGACCGCCACGGCGAGGGACAGCTCGCCGCGCGGGCTGCCCGGCGCGACACGCCAGGCCCCGCGGGTGAACGTGGTGGCGGCCACGGCGTTGGTGCCGGTGAGAACCAGTCCATCCGCGCGGGCCAGGGCCCCGGCCCCGCCGGCCGGTTCGAGCGCCGCCACCAGCCGCGGCTGCACGAGCAGCAGCCGGCTGCCGCGCAGCGGGCGCGTGATCGGATGCGCGCCAAACGCCCCGGCCTGCAGCAGGCCGCCCTCGGTGTTGGCCGGGTCCAGCACCAGGCTGTCCGGTGCGGACACGCCCCACTCGGCGAGCAGCGGCTCGAGGCCCGTCACGGCGCGGGACCGCAGCAGCACAAGCACCCGCCCGCCCCGGCGCAGGTACCCGTCCAGCGCCGCCAGCTCGCGCGCGGTGAAGGGGTCCTGCGGCCCCGCGAGCACCAGCAGCTCGCAGTCTCGCGGCACCTCGCCGGCGGCGGCCAGGTTCAGCGTCTCCACCCGCGCGTTGTCCTGGGCCATCAGGTCCGCAAACTGCCGGAAACCGGCCTGCGGCGCGTCCCCGGCGGGGTCGAACTCCCGGTGGCCGGTGACGAAGCAGACGCGGCGGGGGCGACCCTCGATCACCGCGTGCAGCGCGGAGGTGAAGAGCGGCTCACCCCGGAACGCCACCGGCCGCACCTCCACCTCGCCGCGCAGCAGCGCACCGGTGTCGAATTCCGAGAGCTCGCGCGCATACACCACCTTCTGGAAGCCGCCCGAGTCGAAGAGCACGAGGTCCGGGCGGTCGCCGGCCAGGTCGAGCTGGTGCTCCCGCCGGAATGCCTGCGCCGCGGCGGGGTCGAGCGGGTAGTCGATTTCCCGCACGCGCACCCGCGGGGACGTGGCCTCGTACTCGCGCAGCAAAGCGCGCACGGCGGGGTAGGCGGGGTCGGTCCGGCTGAAGAACACCGTGACCCGCACCTCGTTGGTGAGCGCGCCGAGCACGCGCAGCGAGAGCGGCGAAAGCGGCGGCGTGCCTGTGGCTCCCCAGTGCAGCCGCGGGGCGTAGAGGACGGCGAGGTAGTTCGCCATGCCCGCCAGCGCCAGCACGGCGAGCAGCGACCAGGCCACGCTCCACGCGGCGCCGAGGCGCTGCGCGCGGGTGAAGCTGGGGCGGAGCCCGGGGGAATCGTCGTTCACGGTCACTTCCAGCGGCGGCTCTCCACCACCTTGGTCGTCACGAAAAGAAACAGCGCCGCCACGCTGGCGTGGAACACCACCTGGGCCACGTCCACCACGCCGCGCGCGAAGTCGCGCATGTGCTCCACCGGCGCGAGCTGGCGGAAAAGCGCCGCCTGCCACTCCGAGGCCGCCGGCCGGAGCTGCCCGAGGAAGCTCAGCGTGAAAAGCCCGACGCCCAGCACCAGCGCCACGATGGCGGCGATGATCTGGTTGTGCGTGAGCGCCGAGGCGAAGAGGCCCATCGCCACGTACACCGCGCTCAGCAGCAGGATGCCGAGGTACATCGCCGCCCAGGCGCCCCAGTCCGGCGGCGAGGCATCGTGCGTGAAATGCCGCACCAGCAGCAGGCAGCCCAGCAGCGGCAGCCAGGTCAGCATCACGAAGAGCAGGTTCGCCGTGAACTTCGCCAGCACCACCTGCGCGTCGCCCACCGGTGCCGTCATCAGCGTCTCGTAGGTGCCGGCGGACTTCTCGAGCGCCAGGCTCCGCATGGTGATCACCGGCGTGCCCAGCAGCAGGATCAGCCAGAAAAAGTACGTCTCGTGGAACAGCTCGGTCAGCGGCACGTCCACCGGCTCACGCAGGGCCTCGATCAGCACGAGGAACGAGATCCCCAGGAGCAGCAGCACCGCCGCCACCACCACATAGGCGATCATCGAGGCGAAGAACCCCGTCAGCTCCCGCCGCACCAGCACCCAGAATGTCCTCACCCCGCCTCCTCCTCCCGCCCGGCCGCCGTCATGTGGACGAACACGTCCTCGAGCGAATGCCGTGTGAACGTCAGCTCCCGCAGCCGCCAGCCCCGGGCGCTCACCTCCGCGAACACCTGCTCCCGCAGGTCCGCGCCGTGGCCCGGCGTCAGGGCCACCCGCCAGTAATCACCCTCGGCCGCCGCCAGGTGGAAGCGCTCCACCTCCGGCGCGCCTTCCCAGCAGGCGCGCAGCTCGTCCTCGGGCGCGGCGATCTCCGCCACCACCTGGTTCCCCCCGCTGAACAGCCGCTGGAGATTCGCCGTGGTGTCCGCCGCGCGGATGCGCCCCTGGTGCAGGATCAGCACCCGGCCGCAGGTCATCTCCACCTCCGGCAGGATGTGGCTCGAGAGCAGCACCGTGTGCCGCCGGCCCAGCTCCTTGATCAGCTGCCGCAGCGACCGGATCTGGTTCGGGTCCAGCCCGATGGTCGGCTCGTCCAGGATGATCAGGTCCGGCTCGTGGACAATGGCGTCCGCCAGCCCGACGCGCTGCCGGTAGCCCTTGGAGAGCGTGCCGATCACGCGGCGCTGCACGTCCCCCAGGCCGCACTGCTCCGTCACCGTGTCCACGCGCTCCCGGCATTCCGGGCCGAAAAGCCCCTTCAGCCGGGCGCGGAACTTCAGGTAGTCACGCACCGCAAGGTCAAAGGGCAGGGGGTTGTTCTCCGCCATGTAGCCGATGCGCCGCCGCACCTCGCGCGACTCGCGGAACACGTCATGCCCGGCCACGCGCACTGTGCCCGACGTCCCCGGCAGGAAGCCCGCCAGGATGCGCATGGTGGTCGTCTTGCCCGCACCGTTCGGGCCCAGGAAGCCCACGACCTCGCCCTGCCCCACGGTGAACGAGAGATTCTCGATCGCGGTGCGGCCGGCGTAGCGTTTGGTGAGGTTCTCGACCTCGATGACGGGCGCGAGCTCCATCAGGTGCGTGGATGCTGCGAGTGTTACGGCGTGGCGGCGAACTGAAAAGCCGACGCCGCAAAGGAATGAAGCTTCAACCGCAAGGGGCGGCGGGGAGATGGAACAGCGCAGGCGAGAAGGCGCAGAGGCCGGGACAGGCACGATTGAAGGCAGTCCCCGGCCATCCCGCCTCCCTTGTTGAACCACCCGGCCGCGGCACGGCCCCTGCCGTTCTCCGCATCTTCGCCCCTTCGCTGTTCAAGTTCAGCCGCTCACCGTTGGCACCCCGTGCAGAAGTACGTGCTGCGCCCCGCCTGCACGATGCGCCGGATGGGCCGCCCGCACCGGCCGCATGGCTGCCCCGCGCGGTCATAGACCGCCAGGCGCTCGGCGTCGCCGTCCGGCACGCCCTCCGCCCGGCCGTAGTAGAACAACCCCTCGCGTCCCGCCACGCCGCCAAAGTCCAGCGGCACCGTCGAGCCGAAGCCGATCGCCTCCTCCAGCACGCCGCGGATGGCCCCGTGCAGCCGCACGGCCTCGGCCGGCTTCAGCCCGCCCGCGTGCCGACGCGGAGAAATCCGCGCGCGATGCAGCACCTCGCTGGCGTAGATGTTGCCCAGGCCGGCCACGAGGGACTGGTCGAGCAGGCGGACCTTGATGGCCTGCCGGCGGCGGCGCAGCGCGGCCCGCAGCGCCTCCGGGGTGAAGGCCCCGTCCCAGGGCTCCGGCCCGAGCGCGGCCAGCGGGGAGGCGTCCAGCGACAGCCGGCCAAAGCGCCGCGTGTCCTCAAACACCCAGCGGTGCGCGCCGAGCCCGAGCGCCACGACGGCGTGCTTCGGCAGCGCCGCGTCGCGCGGCTGCAGCCACATCCGGCCCGTCATGCCGAGGTGCCCCAGCAGCGTGAACGGCTCCCGGGCCCGCGCCCGGCGCAGGCGGAAGACGAGGAACTTCGCCCGCCGCGTCACGTCCTCGATCACCGCATCATGGAGCTGCGCCGCGAAGTCCGCCGGCACGTGCGGCCGGACGCTCTTCGCCCAGCCCACCTCGACCCCGCGAATGCGGCGGCCGCGCAGCAGCGGAGCGAGATGCCTCACCAGAACTTCGACCTCGGGCAGTTCGGGCATCGCCACCATCCGTAGCGACGCCCCCGCCGCGCAGCAAACCTGGGCGTCGCCTTGCATCCGCCCGCGCGTCCGCGGCGTAGTCCCCGCTGACGCATGAAAACGATCAACCACTGTCTCCTTGTCGTCTCCGTCCTCCCCGCCGCCGTCCTGCCGGTCGCGGCGCTCGACTTCTACGGCCTCGGCCTGTCCGGCGACCGCCTCGTGACCTTCCGCGAGGACGGCTCCGTCCAGAACGACGTCCCCATCACCGGCCTCAACGCCGGCGACACGCTCGCGGACATTGACCTCTTCGCCTCCGACAACCTGAAGCTCTACGGCCTCGGCACGAGCGGCCAGTTGTACACGATCAACGCCGGCGGTGCGGCCGCCACGGTAGGCGCCGGCGCGGCGGTCGGCTCGCCTGTGGCGATGGACTTCAACCCGGCCGCGGACCGCCTGCGCGTGCTCTCCGGGGACTCAAACTTCCGCATCCAGCCCTTCACCGGCGCGCTCGCCGCAAGCGATGGCCTCTTCACCTACGCCGCCAGCGACCCGAACTTCGGCGCGGATCCCATGCTGGTCGCCGCCGCCTACGCCAACAATCTCGACAACCCCGGCTCGACCACATTCTTCAGCCTCGACGCCGGCCTGAACACGCTCGTGCGGCATTCCGGTGGACCGCAGTTCTCCACGCTGAACACCGTCGCCGGCCTCACGCTCGGCGGGATCCCGTTCGACCTCGGCCTGGACGCCGGCTTCGACATCATCAGCCCCGCCGTGGGTTTGGACTGGGCTTACGTCTCCAACGGGAATGACTTCTACTCGCTGAACCTGGCCGGCGGCCAGCTCAGCTCCCTCGCAGTCATTGGCGGCCCGACGCGGCTTCGCTCCTTCACGGGACAGGCCGTGCCCGAGGGCGGGACCTGGCTGGCGGGCGCCGCGGCGCTGGTGCTCGGCGGCCTCGGTTTCCGGCGGCGGATGTCATGCCGTTGATCCGTTCCGCCGGTTCGTGCGATCCCCGCCGGCACCAGGTGCCGCCCGCCGGCGGGGATCCTTTTCGATCTCAAGGGCCCAGCATGACGCGGAAGAACCGGTGCGTGGGTCCGAGCAGTTCGGAGACTCGGACGACGCCCCCGCCGGCCGGGCCTTCCTCAATCACGGTCCAATGGACGAGATCCATGGAGGCCTCCACGCGGTAGCGTCCGGCCGGCCCCGTCGCGAAGCTGATCTGGAACCGGCCGCCTTGGACCGGCTGCGGCGGCAGCAGGATCTGGAGGGCCGTCACGGTGACGGCCACCGGGGGTGACGTGGCCGTGGCTCCGGCCTCGTCCGTGGCCAGCGCGGTGAGGCTGTGCAGGCCCGCGGGCGGCTGCGGCCAGCGCCAGGCGAAGGGCGCGTTGGTGCTCTCCCCGAGCCGCGTGGCGCCGGCGAAGAACTCGACCTTCGTCACGCGGCCGTCCGGGTCGGACGCCTCGGCCAGCAGGTCGAGAAAGGCCGGCTGCAGGAACGCCGAGCCCCCGGCAGGCACGGCGAGGCCGACCACCGGCGGCAAGTTCGGCGGGGCCGGCGGCAGCAGCGCGCCGGCCGGCACGACCTCGCGGGGCAGCCCCGGCACGGACCATTCGAGCCGGGCCACGGCGCCGCCGCCGTTCTCGAAGTAGTCCATGCGGATGGCGTACAGCCTCCCCGCCTCGAGCGTGATGGTGGCGCTGTGCTCGGTGGGCGGCTGGTCCACCCAGCGGTTGATCATCTGCCGGCCGTCCACCCACAGGCGCACGCCGTCGTCCACCGTGGTGTAGAAGCGGTGCGTGCCGCTGACACCGGGCCGGACGCGGCCGGTCCAACGCACGGAGAAGGTGTCCGGACCGAACTGCGGATCGGGCGGGCCGTTGCCCCAGTCGAAGTTCACGGTGGGGTCCACGCGCGTGAGCCTGCGGCCGGTGAAGTTGATGTTGTCGTGGTACTCGGCGAGCAGGCCCGGCGTGTCACGGCCGATGACAGTGACGCCGACGGGCGCGGACTTGCCGGTCTGCCCGGCGGAATCTGTCGCGAAGGCGGTGAGCTCGAACGTGCCGCCCGAATCGGGCGACCAATCGAAGCGGAAAGGCGGCTCCGTCGCCTCTCCGAGCCGAATGGCGCCGCGGTAGTACTCGATTCGCACGATGCTGCCGTTGCTCGACGACGCGGTGGCCGTGAGCGGAATGTTCGCCGGGGTGTAGAACAGGGCGCCCGGCGCAGGCGAGGTCAGGGCCACCTCCGGCGGCGGGTCCAGCGAGAGAATCCAGCCGGCGAGCGCCAGCAGCGCGGGGCCGTCCACGACGTTCTTGGCGATCGGCGGCATCTTGTGGCTGGCGGTGGCCGTGGCGACGCGCTGGTACAGCACGGACCGGGCGAGGTCGCGGGCGACGACGTTGCGCGCGCCGGGGATGCCGAGGTCGTTCTGGACCGTGCCGCCGAGGATGCCGGCGAGGCCGAGCGGCGTCTCGATGCGGGCGTCCCAGTTCGCGTTCACGCCGCCGGGGCGGTGGCAATGGGAGCAGTTCGCGTCGAGGTAGGAGCGGGCACGGTGCTCGAGGCTCGCGGCGTCGTTGGTGACGGTGGTCACGGCGGGCAGGGCGGCAAGCTGGGCCTCATCCAACGCGGGCGCGAAGTAGCCGGCCTGGTTCCACGCCCGGAGCTGGTTGTCGGTCACGCCGGTCTGCGGAAAGTGGAAGTCGCCGTTGCTCTGGCGGGTCTTCACGCCCAGCACGCCGCCGGCAGCGCGGGTGTGGCAGCTCAAGCAGTCCTGGCGGCTGGGGTAGTACCACGTCTGGGAACGCTGCTGGCGGAAGCGGAACTCCGCCGTGGCGCGCGCGCCGCCCGCCGTGTGGGCCGTGAGCGCCAGGCCGAAGTACACCGTGTCCGGCAGCGCGAGGGTCTTCGTCGCAGTCAGCCGCCAGGTCTCGCCATCGGCGCCGCTCCAGGCCGTCCAGACTTGGCCGGCGCGCTTCAGGCGCAGCCAGGTGCTGGGGAAGCCGACGCGCGGGTTCGGCACGGGCGGATAGATGGCCGCGGCGCTGCCGCCCACGGTGTCGCGGGATTGGAATTCGTAGCCGCCGTCGTTGTTGTTACGCGGGGCGTTGCTCGGGAAGACGAGCGCGAAGATGTGACGGGCGTTCGGATTCAGCGAGTCGCGCACCATCAGGCCGGCCTTGGTGTACAGGTCCGTCTCGGTGAGCGAGGCGACGCGCACGGCGACGTCGAAGTCGCCCGTGCGCTGCTCGTAGGCATACCGGAACTGGTCGCTCGTGCCCCAGATGTCCGCGCCGCCCGCGGTCAGGCGGTAGCCGTCGCCCAGGTCCGCCGTGGAGCCGGCCACGGGACCGCCGATGTCCGCACTGGCGAGGCCGCCCACCGGCCGCGGCACGAGGATCGGGATCTCCTCCGCCTGCGCGCCCTCGACGATCTCCGCGTCCGAATGGTCCGGCCGCCAGCGGTAGCTCGCGCCGTACACGTAGCCATTCGTGCCGCGCACAAGGAGCCGGGTCTCCAGCCGCCGCCGTGCCGCGGGATCGCCGTCGTTCACCGGCAGGTCGAAGTGCTTCACCCAGACGGAACCGTCCGGGAAGCCCCATTCGCCGTTGGTCGCGAAGCCGATCGTCGTGCCGTCGGGAATGCCCATCCAGCGCAACTTCAGCGCGCCGTCGGACCAGAGCGGGGAATTGACGGTGTAGGGGATCAGCCCCGGCACGGCCGCGAGGGTGGCGAGGTTGGTGAACACGCCCGACTCGGACAGGAGGCGGGGCATCCTGGGTGCGGGCGGGCCGCCGCGCTGAAGCCGGTAAATCCGCCCGCCCAGGCTGCTGAGCTGGCAGAGGTACAGTTCGTTCCCGTGGTCGTACCCGAAGCTGGAAAGGCCCACGTAGTCGTTGCCCGGGTTGGGGCCGGGGCCGCGCGGGAGGGTGCAGAGCAGCCGCTTGGTCGGTGGCGTGGTGGATTCATCCAGCAGCCAGACGACGTTCGCGATGTTGTCGCCGAAGACGTACTTGCCGCCCAAGTCCGCGGCGAATTCGGTCCCCCGGTACACGTAGCCGCCGATGATCGCCGCACCCTCGCTGTGCGAATAGTCCACGGCCGCCGGGTGGTCTATCCCGATGTAGGGCGCCGTCAGCCGGGGCGCCGGCGTGCGGCCCTGCCGGCCCTCAATGCGGTTCCACTGGAAGTTGCGGCCAAAGGCGTCGCCCGGCTCGATGATGCTCAGCTCCTCCCATGATCCCTCGCCTACGTCGCCGATGAAGATGCGGCCGGTGGGCGGGTCAATCGTCATGCGGTGCGGGCTGCGCAGGCCGAGGGCGAAGAACTCCTCCAGCACGCCGGCCTGGCCGACGAACGGGTTGTCGTTCGGGATGTAATAGTTGGCCGTGCGGCTGCCACCGGGCAGCGGCTGCTTCGGAATGGGATGGCTCACGTCCCCGCCACGCTGGTCCACGTCAATCCGGAGGATGCCGGAATGCAGGCTGGTGTTGATGCGCTGGTTGTTGCCGCCATTCGCATCGTCCCCATTCGTCAGGTAGAGGAAACCATCCCTCGGGTGGAAGAACATCCCGCCGCCGTTGTGCCAGACGGTTTCCGAGCGCTGGTCAATGAAGATGACCACCGAGCCGGGGATGGCGACGCCGTTCGCGTCGAGCGTGTAGCGCTCCAGCCGGTCGCGGTTCGGCGTCGCCGTGGGCGGCCGGGCCGTGGCGCTGCCCCGCACGGTGCCCGGCGTGACGTAGGTGTAGTAGATGAACAGGTGGCGGTTGGTCTCGAAGCCCGGATGGAAGGCGATGCCGAGGAGACCCGAGTCATCCCACCCCTGGCACTGCGGGCTGAGATCGAGCACGAGGGTCCTGGCCGTGGTGTTGCGCTCGTTCGGGAAGTGGTAGATGCGGCCCTCGCGCTCCCAGACGACCAGGTTCGACGTGCCCGGCATGGGCAGCAGGCCCATCGCGTTCAGGAACGTGAGGTTGGGGAACGCCACCACGGCGGACCAGTTGCCCGAAAACGTCGGCGCGTCGGGCGGCAGCCGGCCACCGTGGAACGCCGCGAACGACGGCCGCTCGTTCAGTCCGTGGGGTGCGGCGGCCACAGTGGCCATCCCGGCCAACACCACGCCGAGACACAGGGCGCGGAGACAGGTCTTCATGGGTTTGAATGGTCTGCTGGGAGCCTAATCACCCTACACCGGCAGGTTCACCGGCGTCCTGTGACGACCCGGCAACAAGTATGCGGCGGCCGACACCTCCTTGCCCCCCGTGAGGGCGGCCCAGTCCACGCCGCCCAAGCCCGCAACAGAGCATCGCCGGCGTCCGGGCCAGGCCCCGCCGGGGCTTCACACGGCCGGCGGGGCCGCAATTTCCCGCCGGACCTCGGCCCAATGCTCCTCCGCAACCATGTAGCCGAGGCAGTTCTTCGCCCCGCAGGCGCAGGGGTAGTCGCGCCAGGACTCCAGTTCGTAGCCGTAGTTGAAGGTCAGCTCCTCGCCCGGCTCGATCGGCCGGAGCGCCACGATCCAGATGCGGTCGCCGTCCTGCTGCGCCTCGCAGTTGGGGTCGCAGGAATGGTTGAGGAAGCGCGCCGGGTTCCCCGGCACGTCGCCATCGAGGTCCCATTCCTCGTTCACGGTGAAGATGTACGGGTTCTCGGCGAGACAGCGGCGTTCGGATTCCGCCTTCGAGACGCGCTCGCCGAGGTACTCGATGACCTCCGTACCGGCCGGGATGGCGCGCCGCGCGTAGGCGCCGTGGCCGTGGATGCCCGACGGGCCGAGGGCGACCCATTCGTTCACCGGTTCGCGTGCGGGGTCGTTCATGCGGGGCGCGTGGACTGCCGCAAGGTTGCGGCGGAGGCAAGCCTGTTCGCGGGGTCTGTCCTGCTCGTGCCCGTGCCCGTGCCCGCCCTCGCGTGCCGGACCTTCGTGGGGCGGAGGCGACGACGAGGACGAAGACGAGCACGCTCCGCCCCCTCGCCCCTCGCCGGACGCCCGCGTGCCAGTATCCTCGCGGCGTCATGAGCGAGACGCCGTTGAACGTCGCGGACCTGCGTCGGAACTACACGCGCGGGAAGCTGCTGGAGTCCGAGCTGCAAGCCGACCCGCTGGAGCAGTTCACGGCGTGGTTCAAGGACGCCCTCGACGCCCGGCTCCCGGAGCCGAACGCCATGAGCCTCGCCACGGCCTGGGCCGACGGCCGGCCGCTGGTGCGCACCGTGCTGCTGAAGAACTACGACGCGCGCGGCTTCGTCTTCTACACGAACCTCGAAAGCCGCAAGGCGCGGCAGTTGAAGGAAAACCCGCGCGCCGCGCTGCTCTTTCCGTGGCTGCTGCTCGAACGGCAGATCATCGTGACCGGCGGCGTGGAGCGGCTCTCCGTGGCGGAGACGGTGAAGTACTTCGTGACGCGCCCGCGCGACAGCCAGATCGCGGCGTGGGCCTCGCAGCAGAGCAGCCCGATCTCGTCGCGGCAGGTGCTGGAGCTGGAGTGGGCCGCGCTGAAGCGGAAGTTCGGCGCGGGCGAGGTGCCTCTGCCGGATTTCTGGGGCGGCTTCCGCGTCGCGCCGGAGACGGTTGAGTTCTGGCAGGGCGGCCCCAGCCGGCTGCACGACCGCTTCCTCTACACGCGGCCGGAGGCGTGCGGGTGGCGGATCGAGCGGCTGGCACCGTAACGCGGCGGAAGAGCCTGGCCGCTGTCGGCAGGGCGCCCACTCCGTGCGCGCCGTTCGTGACCGGGGCGTCACGGCCCTCCGCATCGTCCGGCGCGGCTCCCCGGCGCAAGAAGGAGCCGCCCGTGTCGCCGCGGCGGGCCGGGGACTGCCCGCCCTACCGACGTGACCTCCGGGAAGGACCGCCCTTTCATTTCATCGCTCCGCCTCACCGAGGTTGCGCCGCAGCAGGGCGGCGAGGGCGGCGGGGTTCTTGATCGTAAGGACGGCACCGCGCACCTCGAGCAGGCCATGCTCGCGGAAGCGCGCCAGCGTGCGGGAAAACGTCTCGCTCACCGTGCCGAGCTCCGCCGCCAGCACGCGCTTGGTGGACGGAAGCTGCACGGTGGCGGGCTGTGCGGATGCCGGATCGGGGCAGCGCTTCACGAGCCAGTTGGCGAGGCGGGTCTCGACGTCCTTCAGCGTCAGGTCCTCAAGCTGCCCGACGAGCACGCGGAGGTGGGCGCTCATGCCGGCGAGGATGCGCAGCGCGAGTTCGGGCTGGCGGCGGAGCAGCGCGAGGAATCCGTCCTTCCGCATCAGCAGAACCTGCGAGGACTCGACGGCCCGCGCGTCGGCGGGGTAGCCGGCGGCGGTGGCGAGGGTGGCCTCGGCAAAGGTCTCGCCGGCGCGGAAGACGTGGATGACCTGCTCCTTCCCGGCGGCGTTGACGCGGTGGACGTTGATCGCGCCGCGCTGCACCACGTAGAAGCCGCTGGAGGCGTCGCCCTCGCGGAAGAGATAATCTCCGCGGGCGAGCGGCTTCACGACCGCGCAGGCCGCGATGGCCTGCAGCTCCGCCGCCGGCAGCCCGGTGAAGAGCTGCGTGCCGCGCAGCACGTTGACGAGCACGGCCTCGCGGAGTTCGGCGGCGTTGGACACGCCGGGAGGCTAGGCCGCGCCGCGCCAGAAATAAATCCGCCACTCGCCCGGGCCGTGCTCGAGCCGCGAGCGGTAGCCTTCGGCCCCAAGCAGCTCGATGAGCGGCGAGGGCAGGAACGGCGCGATCACCAGCAGGCCGTCCTCCGGCCCGAGCGCGTCCACGCAGCGGCGGATGGCCGGCAGCGGCTCGCCCCCGCCGGCGAGGATGGGGCGCACGTCGAGCCGCTTGAACTGGCCGGCCGGAGGTTCGTTCATGGCGCGCGGAGGATGGCGTCAAACTCGGCGTCGATGAAGGCGGGCATGGTCTCAGGCCGGACGTTGCCCGCGGTCACGAGGTCGGCCAGCAGGTGCAGGATGGCGCCTTCATCCGGTGCCGAGGTGATGAGCACGCCGTCGCAGCCGCCGAGGGTCCAGTACTGGCCCTCGATCTTCACGCCGGCGCGGACGGCGGCGGCATCGAAGTCATGGGCGCGCGTGGTAGAGCGGCGGAGTTCGCGGGCGCCCTGGTCCGTGAAGCGCAGGAGTGAAATGTAGCGTGGCATGGTGGTCCTTTTCCGGAGTTGCCGGGCAGCCTGCCGGGCCGACGGCGGACGTGCCTTGACCGCCGTCAACGCGGGCATGGCTTCACGTCCTTGCAGCTTTCCCCGCGTGGCGTGACGCAGGTCAAGGCCCGCGGGAGGGTGGCGATTCATCTTCGCGCCAGCAAAGGCACCCCGATGAAACCCAACCCCCGGTCCCTCGCCGCGCTGGCCGCCGCCCTCTTCCTACTGTCAGCCGTTCACCTCGCCGCCGCGGAGGGACCGCCAGGCGTCGGCGTGCCCAAGGGCCCCGCCGCGAAGGGCGCTGATCCCGCGGTCGTGGGCGAGGAACGGGCCGTCCTCACCAGCGCGCCGGACGTGCCGCCGCCGATCAAGCGCAGCCACCCCACCAAGGTCATCGTCGAGCTCGAGGTGCTGGAGGTGGTGAAGCGCATGGCCGACGGCGTGGACTACCTGTTCTGGACCTTCGGCGGCGACGTGCCGGGCAAGTTCATCCGCGTGCGCGAGGGCGACCTGGTGGAGTTTCACCTCCTGAACCACCCCACGAGCAAGCTGCCGCACAACATTGACCTGCACTCCGTCACCGGGCCGGGCGGCGGCGCGGCCAGCTCGTTCACCGCACCGGGGCACCGCTCGCAGTTCTCGTTCAAGGCGCTCAACCCCGGCCTGTATGTCTATCACTGCGCGACCGCGCCCGTGGGCATGCACGTCGCCAACGGCATGTACGGCCTGATCCTCGTCGAGCCGAAGGAGGGCCTGCCGCCGATGGACCGCGAGTTCTACGTGATGCAGGGCGACTTCTACACCACCGGCAAGTTCGGCGAGGAGGGCCTCCAGCCCTTCGACAACAACAAGGCCATCGCCGAGCAGCCCACCTACGTCGTCTTCAACGGCGCGGTGAACGCGCTCGTCGGCGACCGCGCGCTCAAGGCGAAGGTCGGGGAGAAGGTCCGCATGTTTGTCGGCAACGGCGGCCCGAACCTCATCTCGTCCTTCCACGTCATCGGCGAGATCTTCGACACCGTCTACCAGGAAGGCGGCGTGGTGCCGTCACAGCGCCAGGTGCAGACTACGCTCGTGCCGGCCGGGGGCTCGGCCATCGTCGAGTTCGGCCTCGAGGTGCCGGGCACCTTCATCCTCGTGGACCACTCGCTCTTCCGCGCCTTCAACAAGGGCGCGCTCGGCATGCTCAAGGTCGAGGGGCCCGAGAACCTGCTCGTCTATTCCGGCAAGGAGGTGGACGCCGTGTACCTTGGCCAGCAGGCCGTGGCCGGCTCCGAATCCGAGCGTCGCGTCACGGAGCTGCAGGCCCAGCGCACTGCGGCCATCGCGGAGAACCCGAGGATCGCCGGCCTGACCAAGGAGATCCAGATGGAGAAGGGCCGCAACGTGTACATGCAGACCTGCTACGCCTGCCACATGCCCGAGGGCGAGGGCCTGCCCGGCGTCTTCCCGCCGCTCGCCAGGGCCGACTACCTCATGGCCGACAAGGAGCGCAGCATCCACATCGTCCTCCAGGGCATGAGCGGCGCCATCACCGTCAACGGCAAGGACTACAACAGCGCCATGCCCGTGTTTGACCTCACCGACGACCAGGTGGCCAACGTGCTCACCTACGTCCGCAACAGCTTCGGCAACTCCGGCGACGCCGTCCGCGTGGACGAGGTGAAACGTGTCCGCGCCTCGATCGGCGGCTCCGCCGACTGATCCGCCCATGAACCTCCGCCGTCACCTCCCCTTCGCGCCGCTGGCCGCGCTGCTCGCCGCCGCCGGGGCCTGGGCCGGGACGGCCACGCAACCGCCGCCCGGGATGGCCCTCATCCCGGGCGGCGTCTTCCGCCCCCTCTTCCGCGAGCCCACCGAGCCGGACGCCGTGCCGGTGGCCCCGTTCTTCCTCGACGTCGCGCCGGTGACGAACGGCGACTTCCTCGAATTCGTGCGGACGAACCCGCGCTGGCGCCGCTCGCAGGCGAAGCGCCTCTTCGCCGACGAGCAGTACCTCGCCCACTGGGCCGGCGACCTCGACCTCGGGCCGGACGCCGCGCGCCTCGCCGCCGCACCGGTGACGCGCGTGTCGTGGTTTGCGGCGAAGGCGTTCGCCGCGTGGCGCGGCGGCCGGCTGCCGACCACCGCCGAGTGGGAGTTCGCCGCCGGCGCGGGCTTCACCTCGGCCGCGGGCACCAACGAGCCGCCCTTCGTGCAGGCCATCGCCCGCTGGTACGGCACGCCCATGCCCGCCGTGATGCCCGCCGTGGCCGCCGGCCGGCCCAACTTCTGGGGCATCCACGACCTCCACGGCCTCGTCTGGGAATGGACCAGCGACTTCAACACCGCCCTCGTCACCGGCGACGCGCGAGGCGATACCGGCCTCGAACGCCGCCTCTTCTGCGGCGCCGGCTCGCTCGACGCCGCGGACCGCGGAAACTTCCCCGCCTTCATGCGCTACGGCCTGCGCAGCAGCCTCAAGGCCGCCTACGCCCTCCCCAACCTCGGCTTCCGCTGCGCCCGCGACGCGGAGGCCGCCACCCCGGCCGCCCCATGAAACCTTTCGCCCTCCTGCTGTTCGTCCTGCTCGCCACATCCCCGGCCCCGGCCGCCGACACGTCCGCTGAGAAGCCCCCCTGCTGCCGACGCACCGAACCCGTCGCGAAGCCGACCGACGGCTCCCTCTACCAGCTCGAGTCCGAGTGGACCTCGGACGCCGGCCGCACGATCCGCCTGGGCGTCCTCCAGGGCCGGCCCCTGCTGGTGGCGATGTTCTTCACCACCTGCGAGTACGCCTGCCCGATCCTCGTGCACGACCTGCAGCGGATCCAGGAGTCGCTGCCCGCGGAGCTGCGCCGCGAGGTGGACATCCTGCTCGTCAGCTTCGACACCGAACGCGACACCCCCGCCGTGCTCCGCGCCTTCCGCGAGTCCAAGGGCCTCGGCAAGGATCACTGGACCCTGCTCACCGGCCGGGCCGACGACGTGCGGGAACTCGCCGCCCTGCTGGGCGTGAACTACAAGAAGGAGGCCCGCGGCCAGTTCGCGCACTCAAACGTCATCACCCTGCTGAACCGCGACGGCGAGGTGGCGTACCAGCTCGCCGGCCTGCAGCAGGATTCGGGCGCGCTGCTCGTCGCCGTCGGCAAGGCGGTCAGGGCGCCGGCGCGTTGACCTTGCGGCAGCGACGCCGCCATCCGCTGGACACCCCGGGGCGTCTCCGTAGCGTGCCGGCCACGATGCCGGACCCGCGTCACGCGAAGCTTGCCCGCCAGCTCGTTGGCTACTCGACCGCCGTGCAGCCCGGCGACGTCGTGCTGCTCGAATTGACGGACGTGCCCGACGAATTTGCCGTCACCCTCATCCGGGCGGTGCGTGAGGCCGGCGGCATCCCGCTGGTCGAGTGCCGCCACAGCCGCGTGCAGCGCGAGGTTACCCGCGGGACCGGCGCGGCCCACGCCCGGCTCGTCCGTGATGTCGAGATGCACCGCATGAAGCGAGTTCAGGCCTTCATCGCCGTCCGCGGCAGCCACAATTCGAGTGAATCGGCCGACGTACCGACCGCCCTCCAGCAGCTCTACTCCAAGGCGCTGCGTCCGGTGACCGACCACCGTGTCAACCGGACCCGCTGGTGCGTGCTGCGCTGGCCCACGCCGGCGATGGCCCAGTCCGCCGGCATGAGCACCGAGGCCTTCGAGGGCCTCTACTTCGACGTCTGCACCCTCGACTACGCGAAGATGGCCCGGGCGATGGAGCCCCTCGCGGAGCGGATGCGCGCCGCCGACCGAGTGAAGATCACCGGCCCCGGCACGGACCTCACCTTCAGCATCAAGGGCATCGGCGCCCAGGCCTGCGCCGGGCTCCGCAACATCCCCGACGGCGAGGTCTTCTCGTGTCCGGTGAAGAACTCAGTCAACGGCCACATCCAGTTCAACGCCCCCACCCTCTACTCCGGCAACCGGTTCGAGAACATCCGGCTCGGGTTCAAGAACGGCCGGATCATCAGGGCCACCGGCTCCAACGAGGCGAAGCTGAACGCCATCCTCGACACGGATGCCGGGGCGCGCTGCACGGGCGAGTTCAGCCTGGGCTTCCATCCGCACATCCTGCATCCGATGTGTGACATTCTCTTCGATGAAAAGATCGCCGGTTCGCTCCATCTCACTCCCGGCCAGGCCTACGAGGTGTGCGACAACGGAAACCGTTCGTCCGTCCACTGGGACATGGTGCTCATCCAGCGCCCCGAGTACGGCGGCGGCGAGGTGTGGTTCGACAACCTGCTGGTCCGGAAGGACGGCCGCTTCGTGCCGAAGGATCTCCAGCCGTTGAATCCGGAGAAGCTCAAGTAGGCCCACGCCGTCCCGATCCTCCGAGCTCACTTCGCCGCAATGCCCGACCCCAGGCAGCCCGTCTATGACGAGAGCAAAATCAGGACGCTCTCCTCGATAGACCACATCCGCCTCCGCACCGGCATGTACATCGGCCGGCTGGGTGACGGTTCCCACTACGACGACGGCGGCTATATCCTGCTCAAGGAGGTCGTGGACAATGCCATTGACGAGTTCATCATGGGCCACGGCCGGCAGGTCGGGGTGACCATCGCCGACGGCCGGGTGACCGTGCGTGACTACGGCCGGGGCATCCCGCTCGGCAAGGTGATTGACTGCGTCAGCCAGATCAACACCGGCGCCAAGTACAACGACGAGGTTTTCCAGTTCTCCGTCGGCCTCAATGGCGTCGGCACCAAGGCGGTGAACGCCCTGTCGGAACACTTCGTCGTCCGCAGTCACCGCGAGGGCCAGTACTTCGAGGCGGAGTTCAGGCGCGGCCGGCTGGTGAAGGAGCGGAAGGGAAAGACCACGGACCCGGACGGCACCTATGTCGCCTTCACGCCCGACCCGGAGATCTTCAAGAAATGGGAGTTCCGGCCCGAACACCTGGACCATCGCTTCAAGCATTACTCCTACCTGAACAGCGGCCTGAAGATCCTCTTCAATGGCCAGGCCTACCAGTCGCGCCACGGCCTGCTCGACCTGGTGGCGGAGGAGGTGAAGGACGAGGGCATCTATCCGCCGCTCCACTTCCAGTCCAAGACGCTGGAATTCTGCCTCACCCACTCCAACTCACGGTACGGGGAGACCTTCTGGTCGTTTGTGAACGGCCAGTACACCAGCGACGGCGGCACGCACCTGAGCGCCTTCCGCGAGGGCCTGCTCAAGGCCATGAACGAGGTCGGCGGCGGCAAGTTCGAGGGGGACGACGTGCGCGAAAGCATGATCGGCGCAGTCGCCATACGGCTGAAGGATCCCGTCTTCGAGTCGCAGACCAAGAACAAGCTGGGCAACACGGAAATCCGTTCGGAACTGGTCAACCAGGTCCGCGAGGAGATCGTCCGCTACCTGCACAGGGACAAGGACACCTGCGCGAAGATGCTCGCCAAGTGCGAGGACACGCAGCAGCTCCGCAAGGAGCTGCAGCAGGTGAAGAAGCTGGCCCGTGAGCGCGCCAAGGCGGTGAGTTTTCGCATCCCCCAGCTCAAGGACTGCAAAATCCACTTCGACAAGGCGAAGGGGAAGGGCCGCGGCTCGATGGTCTTCCTCTGCGAGGGCGTGAGCGCGGCCGGCTCCATCACGAGCTGCCGCGACGTGGGCACCCAGGCCGTCTTCACCCTCCGCGGCAAGCCTCTCAACGTCTGGGACCTCAAGCGCGACGTGATGTACAGGAACGACGAGATGTACAACCTGATGCGGGCGCTGGACGTGGAGGACACCGTGGACAACCTGCGCTACGAGAAGGTGGTCCTCGCCACCGACGCCGACGTGGACGGCCTGCACATCCGGAACCTGCTCATCACCTACTTCTTCAAGTTCTTCGAGCCGCTGGTGCATGACGGCCACCTCCATGTCCTGGAGACGCCGCTCTTCCGCGTGCGAAACAGGCAGGAAACCACCTACTGCTACAGTGAGTCGGAGCGCGACGCGGCGGCGAAGAAGCTGGGAAAGGGCTGTGAGATCACCCGCTTCAAGGGGCTGGGTGAGATTTCGCCGAAGGAGTTTCGCCAGTTCATTGGAGACGACATGCGTCTGAGCCGCGTCGAGTTCGAGCCGAAGCCGGAGAGCACGCACATCCTCGGCTTTTACATGGGCCGCAACACGCCCGAGCGCCGCGACTACATCATGGAGAACCTTGTGGTGCCGGTGGAGGATTGATGACCGCCGGGAGGGACTGGTCGGACCCAGGCCGCCGCGGCCGGTCGTCGGGAGGGCAGTTTCCGCTCGACCCCCGCACAGCCTCCGCCCCTACTCACCGCGCATGGTCATCGGCATTCCGAGGGAGATCAAAGACCAGGAGCACCGCGTCGCGCTGCTGCCCTCCGCGGCGTACCAGCTCATCCGCCGCGGTCACGGCGTCGTGGTCGAGCAGGGTGCCGGCCTGGGCGCCGGCTATCCCGACGCGGACTACATGCAGGCCGGCGCGACCCTTGTGCCGGCGCACCGCACCGTCTTCGAGAAGGCCGACCTCATCGTGAAGGTGAAGGAGCCGCTGCCGGCCGAGTACGGCCTGTTCCGGCCGGGCCAGATCCTCTTCACATACCTGCACCTCGCCGCGAACCGCGACTGCACCGAGGCCCTCATGCGCGCCAGGGTCACCGCCGTCGCGTACGAGACCATCGAGGTGAACCGCCGCCTGCCGCTGCTCGAACCCATGAGCGAGATCGCCGGCCGCATGAGCGTGATCGTGGGCGGGTACTTCCTCGCGAAGCACAACGGCGGCTCCGGCGTGCTGCTCGGCGGCGTGCCCGGCGTGCTCCCCGGCAAGGTCGTCGTGCTCGGCGGGGGCTCCAGCGGCATCAACGCCGCCCGCATGGCCACCGGCGTGGGCGCGGACGTCACCATCCTCGAGGTGGACCTCGAGCGGATGCGCTTCCTGGACATCACGCTCCATTCCGCGCACACGCTCTACTCGAGCGAGGCACATCTCCTGGAGCTGCTGCCCTCCGTGGACCTGCTCATCGGCGCGGTGCTCGTGCCCGGAGCGCGCGCGCCCAAGCTCATCAAGCGCGACATGCTCCGCCGGATGCGGCCGGGCAGCGTGCTGGTGGACATCGCGATTGACCAGGGCGGCTGCGCCGAGACCTCACGCCCAACCACGCACGACGACCCGGTGTACGTCGAGGAGGGCGTGACCCACTACTGCGTGGCCAACATGCCCGGCGCCTACGCGCGCACGGCGACGCAGGCCCTGACCAACGTCACCTTCGGGTACGTCCAGATGCTCGCCGACGGCGGCCTCGTGGAGGCGTGCCAGAAGCAGCCCGCGCTGCTCGGCGGCATCAACGTGATGGCGGGCAAAATCACCCTTCCGGCCGTCTCCCAGGCCCACGGCCTGCCCTGCACGGA
>JBJXFY010000335.1:0-9056 GCA_046155815.1 Limisphaerales bacterium
CCATCTACCAGATCATGACCGGCTACACGACCGACAAGGTGTCGCCCTCCGGCCAGCTCGAGCCGCCCAATGCCAAGGACTTCCCCAACTTCGGCTCGAACATCATCCGCCTGAAGCCGGTCGCGGAGCCGATGCTGCCCTTCGTCATGCTGCCCCGGCCGCTGCAGGAGTCGAACGTCGTCGGCAAGGGCGGCACCGCCGGCTTCCTGGGGAAGGCCTATGATCCCTACTACCTCTTTCCCGAGGGCGACGACATGGACATGGCGAAGATGAACCGCGTGCGGACGGATGACCTGAAGCTGCCGCAGGAGGTCTTCGCCATGCGCCTCGACCGCCGCGCCCGGCTGCGCGACGCGCTCACGGACCAGATGCCGGAGATCGAGAAGGCGGTGGAAAGCTACAACCTCGACGAATACTACCAGCGCGCGCTCAACCTGATCGTCTCGGGCAAGGCGCGGAACGCCTTCGACCTCGATCAGGAGCCGGACAACCTGCGCGACCGGTACGGCCGGAATACGTTCGGCCAGAGCTGCCTCCTCGCGCGGCGGCTCGTCGAGGCCGGGACGCGCGTCGTCGAGGTCGTGTGGCCCAAGGTCGCCAACTCGGACAACCACTCGTGGGACGTACATGTGGGCCTGTACGAGCGCATGAAGAACCAGTCCGCGCCCATGCTGGACCAGGGACTCAGCGCGCTCTTCGAGGATCTGGACCAGCGCGGCCTGCTGGCGGAGACGCTGGTCGTGGCCATCGGCGAGTTCGGCCGCAGCCCGGAGAAGGGCGTCAGCACGTCCGGCAACAGCAACAGCCCCGACGGCCGGGACCACTGGCCGTACTGCTACACCTCCGTGATCGGCGGCGCGGGCATCCGGCGCGGCCACGTCCACGGCGAGTCCGACAAGACCGGCTCCAGCCCCAAGGCCGACCCGGTGCATCCGATGGAGATGCTGGCCACGATCTACCACGCCTTCGGGATCGACCCGGCCGCGATCGTGTACAACCACCTCAACCAGCCGCGCGAGCTCGTGAAGGCCGCGGCGGTGACGGGGCTGTTCGCGTGACTACCCCCCAGATGGTTCCCGGGGAAGGCGCCTCCTCAACTCGACTGACTGATGATCCGCGCCGTCTCGTGGATCGATGAGTTCGTCATGGAATGGCAGGCAAAGGACGCCGCCCGGAAGGAAGCGATCCGCGAGGCCTCCCCGTTGAAGGGCAGCATGGAAATCCTGGGCGTTCATCCGGTGCGCGCGGAGACTCGCTGTCATCTGATCGAAATCCGGATTGCCGGCGCAGCTATCAAGTTCTCCCTCCACGATGTCCTGAGTGAGATCACCCAGGAAGTCCCTGGCCGTAATCGCTCAATGTGGCAAACGGTGTACGAGGAATGCCTGCTGAATGAAGCCGGGGAAAATGTGATGACGGATGCCTCGGCAGTCATGGACCGAAAGCAGGGTCTGCGCGGCGGCTGCCGACTTGTATTCTTCTTTAACGAACTCGATTTCGGCCGCCCGTTGCTCACGCCCTTCGGCCCCCTCACGTTGCCGAAGCCGACCCGCCGTCCGGCGCGCTTGCGCAGGCTGAAGTACGAGTCATCCCTTTGAGCAGCCTGCCCGCGCATCCTTGTCCCGCCTTCGGTTCCTGTCGGCATTCCCTCGGCCGCCTGGGCGCGGGCTTCGGTGCAGTGGGGGGATGCGTCGCCGAACCGCGCATTGGACAAGCGCCGGAAGCCCGCGAAACTTCCCGTGCATGCAGCCCGGACTGATCCCACTCGTCGCGCTCGCGCTGGCGGCTGCCGGCGGGCTGCGCGCCGCAGCGGACGACATCCGCTTCAACCGCGACATCCGGCCCATCCTCTCGGACACCTGCTACCAGTGCCACGGGCCGGACAAGGCGCAGCGCAAGGCCAAGCTCCGCCTCGACGTACGCGACGACGCCGTGTCCCATGGGGCCATCGTGCCGGGCCGCCCGGACGAGTCGGGGCTGGTGAAGCGTCTCTTCAGCGACGACCCCGAGGAGCTGATGCCCCCGCCGGAGCTGCACAAGGCGCTCACCGCGGGGCAGAAGGAGCTTTTGAAGCGCTGGATTGCGTCCGGCGCGCCCTACGAGGCGCACTGGGCCTACACGCCGCTGGAACGCCCGGTGGTGCCCCGGAGGGGAAATCTGGGAAGGCGGAAATCGGAAATTGAAACGCCGATTGATGCGTTCGTCCGCGCGGGTCTCGATAAGGCCGGCCTCGCGCCTTCGCCCGAGGCGGACCGCCGCACGCTGCTGCGCCGGCTGTCGCTGGACCTGACCGGCCTGCCGCCCACGCCCGCCGAGGTCGGGGCATTCGTGAAGGACCGCTCGCCGCGCGCATACGAAAAGCAGGTCGAACGCCTGTTGGGGTCGCCGCACTACGGCGAGCGCATGGCCGTGCCGTGGCTGGACGCGGTCCGGTTCGCGGACACCGTCGGCTACCACGGCGACCAGAACCAGCGGATTTTCCCGTACCGCGACTGGGTCGTTGCCGCGTTCAACGACAACAAGCCGTTCGACGAGTTCACCATCGAGCAGGTGGCCGGCGACCTGCTTCCGAACCCGACGCCGGCCCAGCTCACGGCTTCCGGCTTCAACCGCCTCAACATGATGACGCGCGAGGGCGGCGCGCAGCCGAAGGAGTACCTCGCCAAGTATCAGGGCGACCGCGTCCGCACCGTTTCGACGGCATGGCTCGGGTCCACGATGACCTGCGCCGAGTGCCACGATCACAAGTACGATCCCTTCACGACGCGCGACTTCTACGAGCTGGCGGCGTTCTTTGGCGACGTGAGGCAGTGGGGGGTGTATGCGGACTACCACTACACGCCCGAGCCGGAACTGCGCGGCATCGGCAACGACCATCCCTTCCCGCCGGAGATCGAGGTGAAAAGCCCATACCTCAAGGCGCGGATGGCGCGCCTTGAGTCGGAGGCGTCGAGGATTTTGGCGGAACAGGCCGGGGCGGTGGACAGGGACAAGGCCCGGCGCGCGGAGTTCGCGGCGTGGCGCGGGGAGGCGGCCGGCTTCCTGGCCAGAAACCCCGATGGCTGGCAGCTCGTGGTGGGAGCGGCCGTGATTTCCGGCGAGGGCACGAACGCTGCGCCCGCCGTGATCATCCCGCAGACGGACGGCTCCATCCTTTTTGCCACCACCAACGCCACGACGGACCGAATTGAGATCGCGCTCGAGCCGGGCTGGATCGCCGCGCTGCGCGTCGAGCTGCTGCCCGCGGCGGAGCATGGCGGCGACATCGCGCGCGGCGACCGGAAGGACTTCACCGTCGAGCTTTCGGCCCGGCTCAAGCCCGCCGCCGGGGGCGACACCAAGGGTGTAGGCTTCTGGTGGGCCGACGCGGACAAGAAGGAACTCCGCTTCGCCCACACCCAGGACATCCTCGGCGTGCAGGACGGCTGGCGCACCGGCAAGTCCGGGGCCGGGGGGCGGCAGTCGGCGGTGTGGCTGCTGGACCAGCCGTTTCGTGCCGCGGGGGGTGACGTGTTGGTGGTGACGCTGAAGAACAGCGCCGCCGCACGCGTGCGGCTGGCCACCTCGCCGTTCGCCTTTGAGCCGGCCCATGCCGCGGAGGAGGCGGCGCTGCTGGCCGGCGGCCTCAACCGCCGGGCTGCGCGTGCCCTGGTGGACCGCCTCCACCTCGCCGTGGCCGGCGGCGAGGCGCGACAGGAATGGCGTCGCCTGCACCGCGGGATCGCCGAATGCCGCGACGGCAAGGCGTGGACGATGGTCACGCAATCCACGACGAACAGGCTCGTGACGCGCGTGCTGCCGCGCGGGAACTGGATGGACGAGAGCGGCCCCGTGGTGCAGCCCGCCACGCCGCATTTCCTTCCGCCGCCGCGTGCCGGCGGCGCGCAGAGGGCGGACGTTGCCGGCGCGCGCGAGGGCAGGGGCGACGCCGCGCCGTCCGCCGCCGCGTCGCCGCTCACGCGCCTCGACCTCGCGCAGTGGCTGGTTGCTCCGGAGAACCCGCTCACGCCGCGGAACATCATGAACCGCCAGTGGGCACAGCTTTTCGGCGCGGGCATATCCGGCCGCGTCGAGGATCTCGGCCTCCAGGGCGAGTGGCCGACAAATCCCGGGCTGCTCGATTGGCTGGCGAGCGAGTTCCGCGACTCGGGCTGGGACCTGAAGCACATGGTCCGGCTCATCGTGATGTCCGAAACCTATCGTCAGGACAGCGTGCCGTCGGTGCGTGCGCGCGAGGTGGACCCGCAGAACAAGCTCCTTTCCCACCAGTCTCCGCGGCGTCTCGACGCGGAGTTCGTCCGCGACAACGCCCTCAGCGCCGCCGGCTTGATCAGCCTCGAGGTCGGCGGCCCGAGCGTCTTCCCGTATCAGCCGGCCGGCTACTACGCGAACCTCCAGTTCCCCGACCGCGACTACCACGCGAGCCCGGACGAGCGGCAGTACCGCCGCGGCGTGTACATGCACTGGCAGCGGACGTTCCTGCAGCCGATGCTGGCCAACTTCGACGCGCCGTCCCGCGAGGAATGCATCGCCGGCCGCCTGCTCTCGAATACGCCGCAGCAGGCGCTCACGCTGCTGAACGACCCGACCTTCGTGGAGGCCGCGCGGGTGCTGGCCGCCCGGCTGCTTCAGGACGGGAAGAACGACGCGCAGCGGATCGTCCTCGCCTACGAGCGCGCGCTCGCCCGCTCACCGGAGCCGGCGGAGCGCGACGGCCTGCTCGCGCTGCTGGAGCGGCAGCGTGAGCACTACCGTGGCAACGAGGCCGAGACCCAGGCGCTGTTCACCAACGGCCTCGCGCCCTTGCCCGCGGGCCTGGATCCGGCGGAGCTGGCCGCCTGGACGCAGGTGTGCCGCGTCATCCTCAACCTGCACGAAACCATCACCCGCTATTGACGCGGCCATGAACTCTCTCGACGAATCCTCCTTCGCGCTTTCGGTCAACCGCCGGACCTTCCTCTCCCGCTCCGCCTACGGCGTGGGCGGCTTGGCGCTCGGCTCGCTCATGGCGCGCATGGGCCTCCTGGCTGCCCCGGCCGGCCGGCCAGGGGACTGGCGCGGCGTGCTCGAGGCGCCGCACTTCCCGCTCCGGGCGAAGCGCATCATCCACCTGTGCATGGCCGGCGGGCCGTCCCACTTGGAGACGCTGGACTACAAGCCGAAGCTGAAGGAGCTGCACGACAAGCCGTTTCCCGAGTCGTTCACGAAGGGCCAGCAGCTCGCCCAGCTCCAGGGCACCGAGCTGAAGGCGCGTGGCCCGTTCTGCGGGTTCAAGCAATGGGGACAGTCCGGACAGGAGATCTCGGAGCTTTTCCCGTTCATCGGCTCCATCGCCGACGATCTCTGCATCGTCCGCTCGATGCAGACGGAGCAGATCAACCACGACCCGGCGCACGCGTTCATGAACACCGGCTCCATCATCAAGGGCCGGCCCAGCATGGGTTCTTGGCTGCTGTACGGTCTCGGCGCGGAGACCGAGGACCTGCCGGGTTTCGTGGTCTTCACCTCCGCCGGCCGTTCCGGCCAGCAGCCGGTGTCCGCCGCACAGTGGTCGGCGGGCTTCCTGCCGAGCCGCTTCCAGGGCATCCAGTTTCAGTCCCGCGGCGACGCCGTGCACTATGTTGGCAATCCCGAAGGCGTCTGCCAGAGCACGCAACGGCAGGTGATCGAGGAGGTCAACCGCCTCAACGGACTGCTGCGCGACGAGAAACTCGACCCCGAGATCGAGACGCGCATCAGCCAGTACGAGATGGCCTTCCGGATGCAGACCTCCGTGCCGGAACTCACCGACCTGTCCAAGGAGCCGAAGGAGATGCTCGAGCTGTACGGCGTGAAGCAGCCCGGCGACGGCAGCTTCGCCTCGAACTGCCTGCTCGCCCGCCGGCTCGCCGAGCGCGGCGTGCGCTTCATCCAGCTCTACCACCGCGCCTGGGACCACCACGGCGACATCGAGAACGGCATGAAGATGGGCGCCGAGGACGTGGACCGCGCCTCCGCCGCGCTGGTGAAGGATCTCAAGCAGCGCGGGATGCTCGACGACACGCTCGTGCTGTGGGGCGGTGAGTTCGGCCGCACGCCGATGGGGCAGGGGACCGGGCGCGACCACCACATCCTGGCGTTCTCCGTCTGGATGGCCGGCGGCGGCGTGAAGCCCGGCGTCACCTGGGGCGCGACCGACGAGCTGGGCTACCGCGCCGTGGAGGACGTCGTCCATGTCCACGACCTGCACGCGACGATGCTCGCGCTCTGTGGCGTGGACCACAAGCGCCTCACCTTCCGCTACCAAGGCCGCGACTTCCGCCTCACCGACGTGCACGGGAAGCTGGTGAAGGGGATCATGGCGTAGGGGCGAATTCTTCACGGGCGCCTCCGCCGTGGCCCGTGCCGGCAACATGCCGGCGGCACGTTCACGCCACCACCAGCAGCACGGCCAGGCCCGCCCCCGTCGTCAGCAACGTGATCGGGATCCCGAACTTCGCGTAGTCCCAGAAGCCGATCTCGCAGTGGCCGCGCGCGGACTCGACCACGATGAGGTTCGCCACGGAGCCGAGCAGCGTGAGGTTGCCGGCAAAGGTCGTGGCCAGCGCCAGCACCTTCCACATCAGCGCCGGGTCCGCGAACTGCGGCAGCCACTTCCCCGCGACAAGCACGAACGCGACGTTGGAAAAGATGTTCGACCCCGCGGCGGCGAACCACGCCAGGTGCCACGCCTGCGCCGTCGCGGTGTCGCCGAACAGCGGCCGCACGCGCGCGTAGATCCGGTCCGGCAGACCCGTGCCGTTCAGCCCTTCGACCACGACGAACAACGCGGCGAAGAAGACCAGCAGGTGCCAGTCCACGAGCTTGAGGCTCTCGTGCGTGTCGCGCCGGCCGAGCACCATCACGAGCGCGCCGCCGGCCAGCGCGGTCCACGCGAGGTTCAGCCCGGCGACAAACCCGGCGAACACCAGCGCCAGCGTGCCAAGCGACAGGCCCACGAGCCACCGGTCGGGCCTCGGCGCCGGGCCTTCCGGCCGCCGGATGACCGCGGCGGCCAGCTCGCGCCGGAAGCCCCGGCGCAGGATGCCGTAGGCGATGGCCAGCCCCGCGGCCGCCGGCAGCACGAGCGCCGCGCTGAAGCGGACGAACGGGATGCCCGACAGCGAGCCGATGATCATGTTCTGCGGGTTGCCGACGAGCGTGGCCACGCTGCCGAGGTTCGCGCTCATCGCCAGCCCGAGCAGATACGGCGTCAGCGGCAGGCCGCCGCGGACCATCACCGCCACGACCAGCGGCGTGAGCATGAGGCAGACGGTGTCGTTCACCAGCAGCGCGGAGAGCCCGCCCGAGGCGAGCATGAGGTTCCGCAGCAGCGCGACGGGCGACGCGGCCGTGCGCAGGATCCGGTCCGCCGCCCAGTCGAAGAAGCCGCCCATGCCGAGGTACGCGGCGATGAGCATCATGCCGAGCAGCAGCACCAGCGTGTCGTAGTCCACCGCACGGTACGCGTCCGCCGGGCGCATGACGCCGGTGGCGACCATCAGCACCGCGCCGAGCAGCGCCGCGGCGGGACGGAACGGTTCGCGGAGCTCGCCGCTCCGAGGCGATGCGCGTTTGCCCGTTCGGAGGGGCGAGCTCCGCGAGCCCCCGCGTGGAACAGGGTTCCAACCGGTCCACCATCCGTTTTGGAGCGGCCAGCGCGGGCGGAAGCGCTTCCTGACGCCACGGTGGCTCGCCCGCGAGGAAGCGGATGCGGGACGGGCTGGCGGTGCGTCCCACACGGCGGGTGTCGCGGACACCTCCGGCGATGAGGCGTCGCCGCGACAACGCATCGCCTTGGCCTGCCGGGCTCAAGGAATTATTCCAATTCCATGACTACGACCGTCACCGGGAAAAATCAGGTTTCCATTCCCGCGGAGATTGCCGCCTCGCACGGCATCAGGCCGGGTTGCCGGCTGGAATGGCGGCCCGGTCGCCGGCCGGACCAGCTCGAAGTGGTCGTGCATCCCGATCCCGCCGCCGCGGCCGAAAGCCTGTGGGGTGCCGGCCGGAAGCACCTGAAACCCGGCGCCGACCCGATCGGCGACCTGATCCGCGAGCGCGCCCGGGAGGACGAGGAGCGCGAGTAGGACATCCTTGGCCGGCGGCGATGATCACGCACGTACTCGATACCTCCGCCGTGCTGGCCCACTACCTGAAGGAGTCGGGCACGGAGGAACTGCACCGCCTCCTGTGTGAAGCCTCCTCGCAGCTCGGCCTCAGTTTCATCACCTGGGTCGAGCTGCGGACCCGGCTCGCCGAGGTGGCTTCCAGCTCGGAGGAGTGCGGCGCGCCTTCCGCCTGTACACCGACGTGCCGCCGCCGCCGCTGGCCGTGGGCGAGGCGGAGGCGCGGGCGGCCCTGCGGCTGCGCGAGGCGGCCACGCGCCGCCTGCCGCTGGCGGACAGCCTGATCGCGGGCTGCGCCGTGGCGGCCAACGCCGCGCTGGTCCACCGCGACCCGCACTTCGCCGCGATCCCGCCGAAGCTGCTGAAGCAGATGGTGCTGCCGGCGAAGTGAGTGGACGGTCATTTGCTGCGGTAGCACCCGCCTCCAGCGGGCTGCCGCCGGAGGCACGGGCGTGCGCGCATCACCCGCCGCGGGCGCAGGCCGGAGGACGGCCTCCGCCCCTCATGGGATCAGCTCCCAAGTCACGCAGAAGCCACCGGAGCGGACGCCAAACGGGAATGACGCCGCAGCGCCCACAGTCCGACTGCCGCGAGCGCGAGGACAGGCGCGGAAACCGGCTCGGGAACGGCCGTGTAGGACAGATTGTCCCAGAAAACACTCCCCGGAATTGCTCCGGCGTCATAGAACAGCACGGATGTAATCGGTTGCGCCGACGAAACAGTCAATGTCGTGCCGGCAACTCGTTGGGGTGGATTGCTGAAGAAGACGCTGTCAACAATCTGGAGCGAAGCATCTAAGGCAGTCAGAACAGCAAGATCCCGATCTACGTTGAAATCGCCGACATCAATGGAAACCTGATGGACCGGCACGTTGAATTGCACGTTAAATGCAAAGGTGCCGGGATGGTC
>JBJXFY010000346.1:0-11636 GCA_046155815.1 Limisphaerales bacterium
TTCGCCAACGAGGTCGCCAACAAGTTCATTGAATCCCTCAGTGAGGATCTCCTCAGGATCAAGACGGTGACCTACCAGGCCGTGCCTCTGAGCTTGATTGCCGGCTTGGCAGCCGGCGGCGACCTGACGTCGGCCGGCCGTGCCGCCATCGAGAGCATCGCCGCCGTGGCCGTGTCCGCGCTCGAAAAGACCGAGGTCGTCCGCTTCACCATCGTGAACGCCCTCGAGCTGGCGACCGGCATCGCCCGGCGTCGGTCGGAGTTCCACGACATCCAGCCCAAGGAGCATGAAAAGGAGCTGCGCGCCTCGGTCAACGGCCTGGGCAACCAGCTCGGCACCCTCCAGGGCCGCCTGTGGACCATCAACGAGCGGCTCCGTACCTACGACGACAAGCAGCGGGCCGTGCGTACGCTGTCGGCCAAGGGCGACCGCATCCAGATCGAGCGCGAGGTGTTTCGCCAGCGTGCGTCCGCGGTGGTTCAGGGCTACCGCACCCGCGACGCCGCCTTCCGGCTCTTCCGCAACGAGAAGCTCGAGCGGTACAAGACGCTCTTCGACCTCTCCGCCCGCTACACGCTGCTGGCGGCCAACGCCTATGACTACGAGACCGGCCTCCTCGGCACCCCCGCCGGCCGTGCCTTCAAGGCCCGCGTGACCGCCGCGCGGGCGCTGGGCGTTGTGCAGGACGGCAAGCCGCAGTTTGCCGGCAGCAACACGGGCGATCCGGGCCTTTCCAGCATCCTGGCCGAAATGCAGGCGGACTGGTCCGTGGTGCGCGACCGGCTGGGCTTCAATCGCCCCGACACCCACTCCACGACTGTCTCCTACCGGACCGAGAAGGAGCGCATCGTGCCGGGCACCGAGGGCGAGACGGACTGGCAGGACGTGCTCCACCGCGCCCGCATGGCGGACATCCTCGAGGATGCCGACGTGCGCCGCTACTGCATGCAGGTTGACGACGGCAGCGGCCTGCCGGTGCCGGGCATCGTGCTTCCCTTCAGCACCACGGTCGCGAACGGCCTGAACCTCTTCGGCCTGCCGCTGGCGGCGGGTGACCACGCCTTCAGCCCGACCTCCTTCGCGATCAAGCTGGTCGGCGTGGGCGTGGCGCTGGAAGGCTACCGGGGCATGGGCGATCCCTCGGCGAACGATGGCGCGGTCGCGGCGGCGGACGGCGCCTCGCCCAGCGATCCGAGCCTGTGGTTCCTTGATCCGCAGGGCCTCTCGGCCACGCCGCACATCTACCTCATCCCCGTGGGCGTGGACTCCATGCGCAGCCCGCCGCTGGGCGACGCGAGCCAGATCCGGACGTGGAACGTGCAGGATCTCGCCATCCCGATGCCATTCAACATCGGCGGGTCGGACTTCTCGACGCTGCGGCCCTTCCAGTCCGTGAACTCGCTGTCCGAGCCGCTCTTCGGCTTCCGCAAGCACCACGCGTTCCGGCCGGTGTCGGACACCGCGCTCTTCGATCTCGTGTTTTACAGCGACTCGCTGCCGCGCGTGGAGTTCGTCAACAACCGGCTCGTCGGCCGCTCGGTCTGGAACAGCCAGTGGAAGATCGTCATCCCCGGCCGCACGCTGCTCCACAACCCCGAGGAGGGCCTCGACCGGTTCATCAAGACGGTGTCGGACATCAAGATCAACTTCACGACGTACTCGTACGCCGGCAACTGAACCTCCCGCCGCCCATCACCATGAACGCTTCATCGCACACGGTCCGCCTGTTCCGCTCCGGGGCGTGGCTGGCGGTCCTGGCGGCCGCGGGGGCCGCGCTCGCCTTTCCGCCGACGCCGCACCACCTCGTTTACGGCCTCGTTCGCGACGAGCTGGGCAACCCGCTCAGCGGTGTCCGGGCGGAGGTCCTGCTCGAGGCCGGCGGCGGCCCGCTGGCCCGGACTCCGGTCGCTGTCAGCGCGGAGCCCGGCGTGAACTACCGCCTCGCCATCCCGCTGGATTCCGGTGCGACCGCCGACCTCTACTCGCCCTCCGCCCTTCGCCCCACGGTGCCGTTCCGGATGCGCGTGAGGGTCGGGAACACCACCTACCTGCCCATCGAGATGACCGGTGCGGCCAGCCTGCTCACCCGTCCGACGGAGTCCACCCGCGTGGACCTGACCCTGGGGGTGGATTCCGACGGCGACGGCCTGCCGGACGCCTGGGAGCAGGCGCTCATCGCGGCTGCGGGCGGCGGCAAGTCCCTCGCCGACATCCGCGCCGATGGGGACGACGACGGGGACGGCCTCACCAACCTGCAGGAATACCTAGCCGGCACCTACGCCTTCGATCCGCTGGATGGGTTTTCGCTGGCCATCATGGGCACGGCCGAAGGGCGTTCCGCGCTCGAGTTCACGGCCATCCGCGGCCGCAGCTACACGATCGAGGCGTCGTCCGACCTGACAACCTGGACGGCCATCCCTTTCCGCCTTTCCGCGGATGCCGCCACCGAGCCCGATCGCGCGGCTTTCCGGGCGGCCGATACCCGTCCGCTGCGCGCGCTGGTCGGGCCGTTTGGGGAGGACAACCAGGATGAACCCGCCCCTCGCTTCTTCCGGCTCAAGGCCCGCTGAGGCCGCCCGCCGCAGGGCGTGGACGTGGCTGGCCGCGTCGCTCACCGCGGCGGCGCTGCTTGGCGCGGTGGTCTGGCGGAGCCGTCTGCCGGCGCCGGACGTCGGGCCGGAGGTTGAGGTTGCCGCCGCGGACCTCGTCCGGCTCAACGGCCTCCTGGTCCGCCGTGACTCGACCAACGTGCCCTTCACCGGTTGGATGACGGAGCAGCTTCCGAACGGCCCGCTCAAGTCCCGCTCGCACCTCGTGGCCGGCCGGCTGGAAGGCGTCTCGGAAGGCTGGCACACCAACGGCGTCCTCCAGGTGCGCGAACATTTTGTCGCCGGCGTGGCCGAGGGCTCGGTGTCGAAGTGGCGCGCCGACGGCACGCGGCTTTCGGAAGGCACCGCCCGGGGCGGCCGGCTGGACGGCGTCTTCCGCCGCTGGCACGGCAACGGCGTGCCCGCGGAGGAGGCGACTTTCCGCGGCGGCCAGCCTCACGGACTTTCCCGGGCCTGGCATCCCAGCGGGTTCCTCAAGGCTGAGGCCCTGCTCGAAGACGGCGCGGTCGTCCGCCAGCAGTTCTGGCCGGACGGCGAGCGTGCCGGCGATGTCGCACTGGCCGCCGCCCCGGAGACACCATGAACGGGCGACGCCTTTCCATTCTCGCCGCGACTGCCGGACTGCTCGTGGGAGTCCCGGCCGTGACCGCCGCCCCGGCCGTCGCGCATTCCGTGCTGGACGCGGGCGGCGGTCGTTCCTCGACATCCCGCTTCGTGCTGGATGCCTCGCTCGGCGTGCCGGGCGGGACGGCGGCCGGCCCCGGAACCGCGACCCGGGCCGGCTACGCGGGCCAGTTGAACGAGCCGCCACGGCTGGGGGCGGATTCCTTCGCCGCATTGCGCCTCGGGCAAGCCTTGAAGATTCCGCCGGCCGCCCTGCTCGCGAACGACGATGATGCCGAGGGTGATCCCATCGCCTTGGCGGGCGTGGTCAGTCCCAGCCTGGTCGGGGCCGCGCTCGAGGTGATCGAGGGCTGGGCCTTCTACCGTCCCGCGCCGTTGCCGCTGCCGGCGGATGAGTTCACCTATCTAGCGGATGACGGCGTGGGCGGCCTTGCCGCGGCGGTCGTGACCCTGCTGGATGGCGCGGCCGATCCCGGCGTCACGTCGAACCGCGTGGGCCTGCCGGTCTTCCTGCCGGGCGGCGCGCTGCGCGTGACCTTCGCCGGCATCCCGGGCCGGCTTTATGCCATCGAGGTGGCCGACGACCTCACGCCGCCCGCCGCGTGGCAGGTGCTGGCCTGCGGCCCGGCCGCCGCCAACGGGCTTCTGTCCGCCGACGACCCCGCGCCGGTCGGCGGCGTGCGCATCTACCGCGCCGTCGAGGTGCCCGACTGCCAGCCATGAAGCGGTCCGCCCTCACTTTTCCCGGCTTCGTGGCCGTCCTGCTTGCCGTCCCCTCTGGCGCAAATGCGGCGTGGGGTGTGAACCAGCCCATTCCCGACGGCACCGGCACCGGCTTGGCGGACACGCAGTCGCTTGTTTTCACCAACGCGCCCATCCACAGCGTAACCGTAGAAATCTCCCTGACTCCGACCGCGGCAGGCAGCTGGATGGGCGACTTGTACCTGTACATCATGAAGGAGGATCGCTTGGCCGTGCTGCTCAACCGCCCTGGCCGGCGTGACGGAAATGACGCGGGCTATGGCGACGGCGGCCCTGTCACGATCACGTTCGATGCCCTGGCCCCTCACGACATCCACGATTACCGGTTGCCCCTGACCGGCAGCCACGACCTGCCGCTGGCGGGGCCGCTGACAGGTACCTGGCAGCCCGACGGCCGTGCCGTGGACCCTGCGGTGGTGCGCAGCAGCACCACGCGCACCGCGGGCCTGGAGGTCTTTGCCGGCGCGAACCCTTCCGGCGACTGGACGATCTTTGTCGCCGATGTCGAGCAGGGGGGCATGATGCTGTTCGAGTCGTGGAATCTCGTCATCACCCAGGTGCCGGAGCCGTCCGCGCCGGCCCTGATGGGCCTCGGAGTGCTCGCCGTCCTTGGAGTCCGCAGCGCGCGTCGGCGGAGGCGGTGACCGCGGCCGGTCCGGGGGCGTCCGTTCCGGGAGCGGCCCCGCTTGCGGGAGCGTGAATTTCTGCGACCATCTTGTGGTCTGTCCCGTCATGAACCTCCTTGAGAACGAGCGCCAGAAGCTCCTCACGCGCCGGCATTTCTTCCGGCGCAGCACGCTCGGCCTCGGCACGGCGGCGCTGGCGTCGGTTTTGAACGAGCGCCTGTTTGCCGCCGGCCCGGCCCCCTCGCTGGGCACGCTGCCGCAGCTTCATTTCGCGCCCAAGGCGAAGCGGGTGATCTTCCTCTTCATGTCCGGAGGGCCGTCGCACATCGACCTGTTCGACTACAAGCCGGCACTCCGGAAGCACCATGGCGAGGAGCTCCCCGCCAGCATCCGCATGGGCCAGCGCATCACGGGCATGACTTCCGGGCAGGCCAGCTTCCCGTGCGTGGCGCCGATGTTCGAGTTCAGCCGGCATGGGCAGTCCGGTCTCTGGCTGAGCGAGCTGCTGCCCCACCTCGGCGCGGTGGCCGACGACGTGTGCGTCATCAAGTCCATGCACACGGAGGCCATCAACCACGACCCGGCCTTCACCTTCATCCAGACCGGCGCGCAGCAGCCCGGCCGGCCCAGCCTGGGATCGTGGCTGAGCTACGGCGTCGGCACCGAGGGGCGCGACCTGCCGGCCTTCATCGTCATGATCTCGCAGGGCAGCGGCAACAAGACCGACCAGCCGCTCGTCTCGCGCATGTGGGGCAGCGGCTTCCTGCCCAGCCAGCACCAGGGCGTGCGCTTCCGTTCCGGCTCCGGCGACCCGGTCCTTTACCTCTCGGACCCTCCGGGAATCGACCGGGCCGCGCGGCGCAGCATGCTCGACGGCGTGAAGCGGCTGAACGAGCTGGCTGCCGAGTCCTTCGGCGACCCCGAGATCAACACGCGCATCGCCCAGTACGAGATGGCGTACCAGATGCAGATGTCCGTGCCGGAGCTGACCGACCTTGCGCAGGAATCCGCCGCCACGAAGGAATCCTACGGCCTCAAGGACGACCCGACGGACGGCGGCTTCGCGCGGAACTGCCTGCTCGCCCGCCGCATGATCGAGCGCGGTGTGCGCTTCGTGCAGCTCATGCACCGCGGCTGGGACCAGCACAGCGACCTGCCGAAGCAGATCCGCGGCCAATGCCGCGACGTGGACCAGCCCGCCGCCGCGCTGATCCAGGATCTCAAGCAGCGCGGCCTGCTGGACGACACGCTCGTCGTGTTCGGCGGCGAGTTCGGCCGCACGGTGTACAGCCAGGGCGCGCTTGCGCAGGACAACCACGGCCGCGACCACCACGGCCGCTGCTTCTCCGTGATGCTTGCCGGGGGCGGCATCCGTCCGGGCCTCACCTACGGCGAGACGGACGACTACTGCTACAACATCGTGGACAAGCCCGTGCACATCCATGACTTCAACGCCACGCTGCTGCACTGCCTGGGCATTGACCACACGCGGCTCACCTACCGCTTTCAGGGCCGCGACTTCCGCCTCACCGACGTGCATGGCGAGCTGGTGAAGGGGATTCTGGCGTAGCCCGTGGCTGCGACGCGTCGTCGCAGGATGTGCCCGGCGGCGCCCCGCCGTCGGGCGTTTCCCGCTCGCCGCGGCAAGGCGGCGGGCGGATGATTTCCGGCATGTCCGCCTCCGGTCCCGTTTCCCGACGCGCCGCAATCGCTTCGCTGGCCGCCGCCGCGCTGGCCGCCGGCTGCAAGTCCGACGGCGACAAGCTCGAGCTGGGCGCCCTGGAGTCCGTCCGCATCGACGGCTTCTCGCCGGGCACCATCGGCGGGCTCGTGAAGGCCGAGTTCTCCGGCCGCGGTTTTGAGGTCGCGCGTGACACGGAGCGGGAGCTGTGGTTCGAGCGGCCGGCCTCGAAGGCCGACCAGGCCCGCTATGGCGAGTGGTTCGACCGCGAGCTCTGGATGCGAATCGCCGTCACCCTGCGCGAGACCGGCGGCGGCGCCGTGGACGCCCGCAGCGATCCCTTCCTGCTGCGCTCGCGCGGCACTTCCACGGAGGACCGCCAGCCGCTCGCCCGACGCCGCGTGAGCGAGTACGGCGGCATTCTCCGCGGGGTGCAGGCGAAGCTGGCCGCGGGGGAATTCAAGTGACCCGCCGCATCGCCCGGGAGCGCGGGGCACAGGGGAAACTCAGGGGAGGAAAGTGGAGGTGTCCTGTCCGGAGGCAGCCTGGTCATTCCGTCCATGTTTGAACTGCTCGCCACGGATTCTTCATCCCGCGCCCGCCTCGGCCGGCTGACCACGCCGCGCGGCGTCGTCGAAACGCCCGTGTACATGCCCGTGGGCACGCAGGCCACGGTCAAGGCGCTTGACCCGCGCGAGCTGCTCGAGTCCGGCACGCAGATCATCCTCGGCAACACCTACCACCTTTTCGTCCGGCCCGGCCTCGAGGTGATCGGCGCGGCGGGCGGGCTGCACCGCTTCATGAACTGGAACCTGCCCATCCTCACGGACAGCGGCGGCTTCCAGGTCTTCAGCCTCGCGAAGATCCGGCAGGTGAAGGAGCACGGCGTCGAGTTCCGCAGCCACCTCGACGGCTCCCCGCTCTTCCTCGGGCCCAAGGAGTCCATGCACATCCAGCGCGTGCTCGGCTCGGACATCGCGATGGTCTTCGACGAATGCCCGCCGCACGGCTGCACGCCCGGCGACCTCCGCCGCGCGGTGGACCGCACGATCCGCTGGGCCGCCGAATGCCGCGAGCAGGAGCGCGCGCCGGGGCAGCTCGTCTTTGGCATCGTGCAGGGCGGCAGCGACGCCGCGGAGCGCGCCCGATGCGCCCGCGGGCTGGTGCCGATGGCCTTCGACGGCCACGCCATCGGCGGCGTCAGCGTCGGCGAGCCCGAGCCGGAGATGATGAAGGCGGTGGAGATCACCGAGCCCCACCTGCCGGCGGACAAGCCGCGCTACGCAATGGGCCTCGGCACGCCGGCGCAGATGGTCGAGCTGGTCGCGCGCGGCGTGGACATGTTCGACTGCGTGCTGCCCACGCGCGTGGGCCGCAACGGCACCGCCTACGGCCGCGACGGCGCGTTCAACGCCAAGGCCGGCTGGAACAAGCTCAACTTCGGCCCGCTTGAGGAAGGCTGCGACTGCTTCGCCTGCCGACACTTCACCCGCGCGTACCTGCGCCACCTGCTGAACGTGGACGAAATCCTCGGCCTGCGGATGCTCAGCCTGCACAACACGCACTTCTACCTGCGCGTGATGGCGGACATCCGCGCGCACCTGAAGGCCGGCACGTTCGGCGAGTTCCGCCGCGAGTTCATCGTGCGCTACAAGCCGACGTCGCGCGTGATGGCGGACCGCCAGGCGCACGCGGCGGAGAAGTAGCGCGGCTGCGGCTGGGCCGGCGCTCCGTGACTCGACCTGCGCAGGCATTGTCAGGGCATCCGGAATCGCCCAGCCTCCGCGTCATGCCCACCGGCTTGCTCCCTCTTCCCGAGCACGTCCGCGACCGGCGCTCGATGCTCATCATGATGGGGGCGCTGGGCATCGCTCTCGGATTGGCCTGCGCCGGCATGGCCGCGCTGACCGCCATCGGCGCGCTTGTCCCGGGTTCCCCCAATGCACCGAAGCTGCCGTGGACGCTGAGCCTGTGGGCCCCGTTGTTCTACCTTGGGCTGGCGGCGGTCTTCGCGTGGCTGGGCTGGGGCGCAATGCGGGCGCGGCGCTGGGCGCGCGACCTGTGGCTGGTGCTTTCGGCCTCGGGATTTGTCGCCGGCCTGGCCAGCCTGGTCATGATGATCCTCATCCTGCCGGGCATGATCCGGGGCATGACGGCCGCACTGCCGGCGCCGCCCGGCGGCGGCCCGGCTGCAACCACCGCCTTCGTGGGGTTCGCGATGGCCGTGGCGGTCGGCGTCATGGGCGTGTTCTACGTGCTGCTGCCGGGCGGCCTGTGGTGGTTTTACAGCCGGCCCTCCGTGCGCGAGACGTGCCGCGCGGCCGATCCGCAGCCAAGCTGGACCGAGGCCTGCCCGCTGCCGGTGCTGGGCGCGGCGCTGTGGCTCTGGTTCGCCGCGCTGATGATGCCGCCCTCCGCGTTGATGTACCGGGGATGGTTCCCGTTGTTCGGCGTGATCCTGCCGAAGGCGCTGGGCGTGCTCGCCTATTTGGCCATCGCCGCCGCCCTGGTCCTGGCCGGCTGGTGGCTCTACCGGCGGCGCATGGCGGGGTGGTGGCTGGCCGTCGGCTCCTTCGGCCTGCTCGGCACGTCATGGTGGGTCAGCCTCCGACGGCTGGGCTTCGCGTCGATGTTTGAGGCGATGGGCTACCCGAAGGAGATGATGAAGCTGGTGGACGCCATGCTGCCGCCCGAGACGCTCGGGACGATGATGAATGGCGCTTTCGCGCTCTGGGGCGTGCTGCTCGCGGCGGCGCTATTCTGGATCCGCCCGCAGGTGAGGGCGCGGTAGCGGCGTCTCTGTCCAGTCTGTCGCCGAACGGCGTCCTGGTGGGGCCCCGCCAAGGGGCGGCCCGGCCATCACTGCGCCTGGCCTGGCCTGAGATTGGGGCGCCGCAGAACCGCCGTCCTAACGTCCGGCGCGGAAGCCGCGCCAGAGCTCCTTCACTGCCGGCCACCACGCGGCGCCGCGCAGGGCGAGCTTCACCAGTCGCGGCCCCTTCCAGCCGAGCGCCAGCCCGGCTGCCGGCGCGGCGAGCGCGGCCCAGGGGCGGGCCGCCCGCCACGCCTCGCGGGCCCGGCTGATCCAGGCCAATGACGCCTCGAGTTCCTGCGCCTCGGCGGCCACCAGCGCGCGGCGCAGGTCGGCCTCGCGGGCGAGCAGCTCCTTGCGCGCCGCCAGCGTCCTCAGCTTCGCCGCTGCAACCATGCGCGGTCCTTTTGGAATTCCTCCATCGTGCGCTGGAAGGGCCGCGGGCTTTCGCGCAGCCGCCGGCGCAGGCCCGCGACGCCCAACCAGGCGCCGCCGGCGTAAAGCACGCAGAGGATCGCCAGGGTGCCCGCCGGCGGCAGTGGCACGAGAAAGACGACGAGGGCCGTGAAGGTGCCCACCGCCCCGAGGGCCAGCACGGCCACGGTCACCGCGCGCACAAGCAGGTCGGCCAGCCGCCACTTCTCCTCCTCGGCCTCGACGCCGATGAGGGCGAAGCGATTTTCCGCGAGGCCGATCAGGTGGTCCCCCAACCGGCGCAGCGTGCCCAGCACGCCGCGAGATTCATGGCCGTCGTCGCCCGTCATGGCTAGCGGCGGTTGAGCAGGACGCCGAGCAGGACGCCGACGCCGAAGGCGACGCCCATGGACTCGTAGGGATGCGCGCGCACGACCTCGTCCACTTTGCGGGCGCCGGCGCGGGCCTGGGCCTGGAGGTCGGCGGCGCTGAGCTTGGCGCGGTCCACGGCGTCCCGCAGGCGGGCGCGGAGATCCTTGGCCTTCTCGCTCACGTCGCCCGCCGTGGCCTCGAGCAGCCGCTCGGCATCATGGATGAGGATTCGGACATCGTCCGCGAGGCGGGTGCGGGCGAGGTCGGACGCGGCGTCGCGGATGTTCGAGAATTCGGTTTCCATGGTGGGCGGAGGATGAGGCGCATCCCTGCGTCCGGCCAGCGGCAAGTGCGGCCGGGGAACTTGTCGCTCGACGCGGCGGAGCCGGCCTGCCAAGCATGACTGGGCCGATCGGGGCAGCCGCTGCGTAGCCGCGTCCCGTCGAGCCGAACCCGGCGGCCCGCCGGAACCCAGCGATGAAACGACACGCCCTGTTTGCCTCGCTCCTGTTTGCCGTCGGCACGGCCTTCGCGGCCGGCAACGAAAAACGGCCTGGCCCGCTCCTCGACCGCCTCGGGGGCCTGCACCATCCGGTCACCACCTCGTCAAGGCTGGCCCAGCGCTACTTCGACCAGGGGCTGATCCTGCTCTTCGCCTTCAACCACCAGGAGGCCGCCCGCTCCTTCCGCTCCGCGGCCATGGTGGACCCGGCCTGCGGCATGGGCTGGTGGGGCGTGGCCTATGCCCTCGGCCCCCACGTCAACAAGCCGATGTCCGCCGAGGACAACGCGCTCGCCTGGGACGCGCTCCAGCGTGCGCAGGCCGCTGCGCCCGGCCTCAGCCCGCGCGAGCAGGCGTACCTCCGTGCGCTCGCGGCCCGCTACGAGGCCCAACCCCGCGAGGACCGCGCGCCGCTGGACCGCGCCTTCGCCGACGCGATGCGCGAGCTCGTGCGCGCGTATCCCGACGACCTGGACGCGCAGGTCTGCTTCGCCGAGGCGCTCATGAACACGATGCCGTGGGACTACTGGACGAAGGACCGCATGCCGAAGCCGGAGACGGAGGAGGCGCTGGCGGCGCTGCGCTTCGTGCTCGCGCGCAATCCGGACCATCCCGGGGCCAACCACTTCTACATCCACGCCGTCGAGGCCGGGCCGCAGCCGGAACTGGGCGTGGACTCGGCGGACCGGCTGCAGCGCTTCGCACCCGGCGCCGGGCACCTGGTCCACATGCCCGCGCACATCTACTTCCGCGTGGGCCGGTATGACGACGCGGTGACGGCCAACGTGCTCGCGGTGAAGGCGGACGAGATGTACATCCGCCGCCTGCGCGCGCAGGGCTTCTATCCGGGCGTCTATTACCCGCACAACATCCACTTCCTGTGGTACGCGCTCGCCTACGACGGCCGCAGCCGCGAGGCGCTGAAGGCGGCGGAAAAGGCCGCCGAGTACGCGCTGGACAACTGGTGCGGCCCGAGCAAGGCCCTCGAGGCCCCGCGCCTGCGCCACCTGCCGTGGATCACCGCCGCGCGCTTCGGCCGGTGGGACGACGTGCTGCGCGTGCCGCAGCCGGCGGCCACGAACGACTTCCTCGTGGACCGCGCGATGTGGCACTTCACGCGCGGCCTGGCCTTCGCCGCGCGCGGCGATGCGGCGACCGCCGCCGCCGAGCACGCGTCGCTGGCGGAGCTGGCCGCGAGCGACGCGGCGCGCGCGCTGGACAACCCCGCCTTCCC
>JBJXFY010000381.1:0-7967 GCA_046155815.1 Limisphaerales bacterium
TTCGTCGGCGGCGGACTTGAGCCGGCCCGCGTAGGTGCGCGTGAGGGGAAAGCCTTCCTCGGCGACGCGGGCGGCGGATTCGAGCAGGCGGGCCAGCGGCAGCCGGCCGAAGTTCGTGCTGGCGTACGCGAGGGCCGCGAGTTCGCCCGGCACACCCACCGCGAGCGCGCCGAACTGGCTGAGTTCCGGGACGGCCTTGCCACCGCGCAGGAACAAATCCCGCGTGGCTGCCGCGGGGGCGGTCTCCCGACCGTCAATCGCCACGAACCGCCCGTCCGCGAGCCGGATCGTCAGGAAGCACCCGCCGCCGAGGCCGGAGTTGAACCCGTCCACCACGCCGAGCGTGAGCGCGCACGCGACGGCGGCGTCCACGGCGTTGCCGCCAGCCCGCAGCGCTTCGGCCCCGGCGCGCGTGGCGAGCGGATGCACTGTAGCGACGGCCGCGTGATCGGCCGCAGATGCCCGGGTCGCGCCGCCGAGCGGGGCAATCAGGCTGAAACAGCAGAGAACCCGCCTCAGCCGGAACCAAGCCGATGAGGTGGGGAGCGCGCCCGCCCCGGGCGCGAGACGTGCGGAGGACACGCAGCGTCCCGTGACTCCGTGCGATCCGGTGTTCGGCGCGAAGGCGCGCGGAACGGCAGCCGGGGCGGCTGCGTTCCCCATAGCTTCAAGGGCGGCGTCCCGGCTGAACACGGGCCAAAGCCGCCCGAAAAATGCCCGTTGACCGCCGAAAACTTTTACGTATCGTCGCATCGCGATACGTTGATATAAACGTTCACACCCACCGTCCAGCGTCCCGTTCATGAGCAAGCGTTTCATTTTCTCCTCCGAATCCGTCGGCGAAGGCCATCCCGACAAGGTTGCCGACACCATTTCCGACGCCGTCCTTGATGCCTGCCTCGCGCAGGACAAGCACAGCCGCGTCGCCTGCGAAACCTACGTGAAGTCGAACATCGCCATCATCGGCGGCGAGATCACCACGAAGGCGAAGCTCGACTTCGTGCAGATCGCCCGCGACGCCATCCGTGAGATCGGCTACGTGAACGACGACGACGTGTTCCATGCCGACAAGGTGTTCGTCAACGTCATCGTCACCCAGCAGTCGCCCGACATCGCGCAGGGCGTGGACGCGAAGGCCGCCAAGGGCAAGAAGAAGGCCGAGCAGGGCGCCGGCGACCAGGGCCTGATGTTCGGCTACGCGTGCAATGAGACGCCCGAACTGATGCCGACGCCGATCATGTTCGCGCACCGGCTCGGCCGCGAACTCACCCGCATCCGCAAGGGCGGCAAGCTCGCCAAGTGGCTGCGCCCGGATGCGAAGTCGCAGGTGTCCGTCGTGTACGAGGACGACAAGCCGGTCGCGATCTCCAACGTCGTCATCTCGACCCAGCACGCCGCGGAAGTGGAGCACGCGCTGATCGAGGGATTCTGCATCGAGCAGGTCATCAAGAAGGTTCTGCCGAAGCACATGCTCACGCCGCAGACCGAGTTCCTGATCAATCCCACCGGCAAGTTCGTCGTGGGCGGGCCGCAGGGCGACACCGGTCTCACCGGCCGCAAGATCATTGTGGACAGCTACGGCGGCTGGGGCCGGCACGGTGGCGGCGCCTTCTCCGGCAAGGATCCGAGCAAGGTGGACCGCAGCGCCGCCTACATGGGCCGCTACGTGGCCAAGAACATCGTGGCCGCCGGCCTCGCGTCGCACGTCGAGATCCAGTTCGCCTACGCCATCGGGTATCCCGACCCGGTCAGCGTGTTTGTGGACACCTTCGGCACCGCCCAGGAAGGCGTGACCGACGAGGCGATTACACAGGCCGTGCAGGAGGTCTTCAGCTTCAAGCCGGCCGACATCGTGAAGCAGCTCAACCTGCTCCGTCCCATCTACTCGAAGACCACCAACTACGGTCACTTTGGCAAGATTGACGCCGACCTGCCCTGGGAGAAGACGGACAAGGTGCCGGCGTTGAAGAAGGCCGTGAAGTAACCTGGAACGACTTCGGGGCGGCGGGCTCGCGTCCGCCGCCTTTTTTTCACAACCTCAGCACTTACTCACTTACTTTTCCAAGACATGGCCAAAGCCAAAAAATCCGCCGCCGCCGCCGCCCTCGCCGACGTCGCCGCCACGCTGCCGAACCTCGGGGCATTCGCCGCCAACACGCCGAAGGGCGCGGACTACATCGTCCGTGACCTTGCCCTCGCCGAGTGGGGCCGCAAGGAGATCGCCGTCGCCGAGCACGAGATGCCCGGCCTCATGAGCGTCCGGAAGAAGTACGCGAAGCAGAAGCCGCTCCGCGGCGTCCGCGTCACCGGCTCGCTGCACATGACCATCCAGACGGCCGTGCTCATCGAGACCCTGGCGGACCTCGGCGCCTCGGTGCGCTGGGCGAGCTGCAACATCTTCTCGACCCAGGACCACGCTGCCTCCGCCATCGCCGCCACCGGCACGCCGGTGTTCGCGTGGAAGGGCGAGACGCTGGAGGAGTACTGGGAACTCACCCTCAAGGCCGTCCTGTTCCCCGGTGACAAGGGGCCGCAGCTCGTGGTGGACGACGGCGGCGACGTCACCCTGCTCATCCACAAGGGCTACGAGCTCGAGCAGGGTTCCAAGTGGGCCTACGAACCGACGGACAACCACGAGGTTTCCGTCGTGAAGGCCCTCCTCCGCCGCGTGGCAAAGGAAAAGCCCGGCGTCTGGACAAAGATCGTCGCCGACTGGAAGGGTGTGTCCGAGGAGACCACCACCGGCGTCCACCGACTCTACCAGCTCGCCGAGCAGGGCAAGCTGCTCGTCCCGGCGATCAACGTGAACGACTCGGTGACCAAGAGCAAGTTCGACAACCTCTACGGCTGCCGCGAGTCACTGGCCGACGGCCTCAAGCGCGCCACCGACGTGATGATCGCCGGCAAGGTCGCGGTGATCTGCGGCTACGGCGACGTGGGCAAGGGTTCCGCCCATTCACTCCGGGCCTACGGCGCCCGCGTCGTCGTCACCGAGATTGACCCCATCAACGCCCTGCAGGCCGCGATGGAAGGCTTCGAGGTGAACACCATCGAGAGCACCCTCGGCGTGGGTGACATCTACGTCACCACCACCGGCAACAAGGACATCATCACCGTGGACCACATCCTCAAGATGAAGGACCAGGCGATCGTCTGTAACATCGGCCACTTCGACAACGAGATCCAGGTCGAGCAGCTCAAGCGCGCGAAGGGCGTGAAGGTCGAGAACATCAAGCCGCAGTACGACCGCTACCACCTGCCCGGCAACAAGAGCATCTACCTGCTCGCCGAGGGCCGGCTCGTGAACCTCGGCTGCGCCACCGGCCATCCGAGCTTCGTGATGTCCAACTCGTTCACCAACCAGACCCTCGCGCAGCTTGACCTCTGGACGAACAAGGACAAGTACGAGAAGACCGTGTACCGCCTGCCCAAGAAGCTCGACGAGGAGGTCGCCCGGCTGCACCTGGAGAAGATCGGCGTCGTGCTCACCCGGCTCACCCGCGACCAGGCCGAGTACCTCGGCGTGCCGCAGGACGGCCCCTACAAGCCCGAACACTACCGGTACTGAGCGCGGGACCGGCGCCCCGCCGGTGACTCTCCTTCCAGCACGGCGGACGAATTCCAGTTCGTCCGCCTTTTTCATGCCGCGGCCTGCGGCGTCAGGCCCGTGCGCGTGTAGAAGCGAGGCGTGTCCTTGTCACGCTTGAGGCTCGTCTCGTACTTCCGTGCGGCGCCCTGGGTGAGGCCGTCGTGCTGCCAGACCAGCGGCCACGGACCGGGCTGGCCCGTCCATTTCGCGACCTCGGCGTCGGCGCCGGCCAGGAGACCGGGCAGGTCCTGGGTGTGGCCCACGAAGCAGCGGCCGGCGGGGTTGCGCAGGATGAACACGGACCAGTTCGCGGCGGGTTCCATGCCGGAGGGTGGGCACATCCGGCGGTGGCGCGCGAGGGTCAATACGCCCGGAAGGCCCGGGCCGGCACGCGTCGTCCTCGCCATCATCCGGCTGCCGCGACATCCTTCCCGACATGGCCCTGACGCCCTCTTCCATGCTGCCGCTGGGCACCCCGGCGCCGAACTTCGCCCTGCCCGACGCCGCCGGGCGCACCGTGCAGCTCGCGGACTTCGCCGCCGCGCCCGTGCTCGTGGTCGCCTTCATCTGCAACCACTGTCCTTTCGTGAAGCACCTGCGCGCCGCGCTCGCGGATTTCGGCCGCGAATGCGCCGCGCGTGGCGTCGCTCTGGTCGCGATCAACTGCAACGACGCCGAGCGCTACCCCGCCGACTCGCCCGCCGCGATGGCCGCGGAGGCGCACGCGGCGGGCTACGACTTTCCGTACCTGTTCGATGAGTCGCAGGCCGTGGCCGCCGCGTACCGCGCCGCCTTCACGCCGGACTTCTTCGTCTTCGACGCCGCGCGGCGGCTGGCGTACCGCGGGCAGTTCGACGACAGCCGGCCCGGCAACGGCCGCCCCGTGACCGGCGCGGACCTGCGCGCCGCCGTGGGCGCCCTGCTGGCCGGCCGCACCGTGCCGGCGGCGCAGACGCCCAGCATGGGCTGCAACATCAAGTGGCGCCCCGGGAACGAGCCGGAGCACGCGCGCTGAACCGCGCCCGGAGAGGCCGGCGTCGGAGGGGCGAGCTCCGCAAGCCCCCGTCCCGAGTCAGGGCCTCGTGTAACTCGGCCCTCCGACGCCCGTCGTCCCGACGGCTACGCCAGCAGCGCCGCCTTCGCGTCGGCCAGCTCCCCGGCGCGGCGGTGGTAGCCGCAGGACTGGATAAGCTTCTCCGCCGCCGCCAGATCGGCGGCCGGCGACTCCTAGGGATAGTTTTGCCCCTGGCCCTTTTCCTTTGGCCTTCCGAACAGGCGGCAGCGCGTGAGGAGGATGTCCGCCATGAAGAGCTTCATGGGGCCGCGCGCGGCGATTTCCCAGGCTTCGTCCAGATCCTCGGCGCGCTCCCGGGGCCGGTCCGAGTGCCGGTGTGAAACCGCAGCCAGGCGCGGGTGAGGAGGCCACGGGGAGGATGGTCCTGCGTGCCGGCGCGGCGGAGGCCGGACAGGGCGGCGTCCAGTTCGCGACGGGCTTCATCAGGTTCGGAGGGGCGAGTTCCACGAGCCTCTGACTCAGCGGAAGGAGATCGGGGCTCGCGGATCTCGCCCCTCCGAGACGTGAGGATCGCCGCGTAGAGCGCGACCCGGCCCAGCGTGAGGTGTTCGAGGGCGATGTCGAGGAGGGACGCGCCACTGGACTGCTCAGACCACTTGAGCGTCTGCGCCGCGCGCTGGGAGACGGCGCGGCAGGCCTAAATCAGGGGAGCGCACGCCTCCGGCGTGCGCAGGCCGGCGTCACGCCGGCTTGCCTCGTCCAACTGACTTCCAGGGCGCGAGGAAGTTTGTGTTTCGGAGGCCGTCGGCGCGACGCCGACAGCGGCACGCCAGGTACGTGAAGACCCGCGAGATGTCGGTGCGCCGCTGCTCGCGGGTGCGCGGCGGAGGTCAATGACGTCGCGCCCGGCGAAGGTGGGAGGCAGCGGGCAGTCCTCGGTCCAGAGCGGGATGACCTTCTTCGAGAGGCTGCGGGCGTATTCGACTTCGCGGGCCACCCACGTCGAGGTGCCGGAGGCGGCGGTGATGACGATGATGAGTGCGTCGCTGCCGGCGATGCCTTCCTGGATCCTCGGCCAGAACAGTTCGTCCGGGGTGATGGCGTGGACATCGTTGAATACGTCGTCAAAGCCTGCGGCACGGAGGAAAGACTCCAGTTCCGCGACGTAGAGGTCATCCGCGGTGCTGTGGGAGAGGAAGGCCCGGGGCATTGGGGGCAGGAGGAATCGTGGACAGCGTAACGGGCGCGCTCATGACAGGCATGGCCTTGGCGGCGCCTTTGAACCCATCCGCCCGGTGGGGACAAGCCGCGGTGTGGCCGTTCCTGGCTCCGTGGGCGGGGCGTGCGGAGTGCGGGCTTTCCAGCCCGCCCCGGAGCGGCCTGGAAGGGCCGCCCTTCAGGTTGGCGGGGGCCGAAGAACGGCGTTATGAATGGCGTCAGACAGCCCAGACGACCGTCCATGACCGCGCCCCGCCTGCTCCCGGTTTGCCTCCTCGGCCTCCTCGCCGCGGCCGTGACGGCCCACGCCGCCGCGGCCGGCGGCCGGGTGGAGTTCAACCGCGACATCCGCGTCCTGCTCTCGGACAATTGCCTCGCCTGCCACGGCCCCGACCCCGGCTCGCGCAAGGCCGGCCTGCGGCTCGACACGAAGGAGGGCCTCCTCGGCGAGACCAAGTCCGAGGGGCCGGTGGTCAAACCCGGCGATCCCGAGGCCAGCGCGCTCTGGAAGCGCATCATGCAGACGGACCCGGACGAGCTGATGCCGCCGCCGGAATCGCACAAGCAGCTCAAGCCGGAGGAGCGGGAGCTGTTCCGGCAGTGGATCGCGCAGGGCGCGCCGTGGCAGGCGCACTGGGCCTTCATCCCGCCGGAGCGGCCGGCGGTGCCGGGAGCGAAGCCAGAAGCCGGAAGCCAGAAGCCGGAAGCCACGGCGACCTCGGGCGAAGCAAGCGAAGAGCGAAAAGCGAAAAGCGAAAACCCCATTGATTCGTTCATCGCCGCGAAGCTCGCGGAGCTGGGCTTCACGATGAACCCGGAGGCCGACCGGCGCACGCTGGTACGGCGCGTCACGCTGGACCTCACGGGCCTGCCGCCGACGCCCGCGGAGGTCGAGGCCGCGGTGGGCGACCCCGCGCCAGACTGGTACGACAAGGTGGTCGGCCGCCTGCTGGACTCGCCGCGGTACGGCGAGCACCGCGCGCGCTACTGGCTGGACGCCGCCCGCTACGCGGACACGCACGGCCTGCACTTCGACAACTACCGCGAGATGTGGCCGTACCGGGACTGGGTGATCGAGGCCTTCAACCGCAACCAGCCCTTCGACCAGTTCGTGGTCGAGCAGCTTGCCGGCGACCTGCTGGACGACCCGACGTTGGACCAGCTCGTCGCCACCGGCTTCCAGCGCTGCAACATCACGACCAACGAGGGCGGCACCATCGAGGAGGAAAACCTCGCCAACTACGCCAACGACCGCGTCAGCACCGTGGGCTGGGTCATGCTCGGACTGACGATGAACTGCGCCGCCTGCCACGACCACAAGTTCGACCCGGTCACGCAGCGCGACTTCTACTCGCTGGCGGCCTTCTTCCGGAACACGACCCAGAACGGCTTCGATGGCAACACGCTCGACGGCCGCGAGCCCAACGGCGTACTGGTGGTGCCGCAGACGCCCGCGGACCGCGCCCGCTGGGCCGCGCTGCCCGCGGAGATCGAGTCCGCGAGCCGGCGCGCCGACGCGGCTGCGACCACGGCCGGCGCGGAACTGGCCGCATGGCGGACGAGCGTGCCGGCCGCCGAGCTGCGCCCCGTGGGACCGCTGGAGGAGGAGGCGCTGCGCGTGCCCTTCGCCAAGACGGGCGAAACGAATCTCGCATGGCAGCTTGCCGGCTCGCCCGCCGAGATCGCGGCGCCCGCCGCCCTCTCGTGGCGCGACGACGGCCCGCTCGGCCCCGCGCCGGTGCTGGCCAAGGAGTCCACCATGGACCTCGGCGACGTGGCGGACTTCGGCGAGGACGACGTCTTCAGCGTGGCGCTGTGGGTCCGCGTGCCGGAGTCGGGTGAGGGCGCCATCGTCTCGCGCATGAGCCCCGACAGCGAGCATCTGCGGGGCTGGGATCTCTTCGCCAGCGGCGACGAGTACGCCGTGCATTTCATCCACCGCTGGGCGCCCAACGCGGTCCGCGTCAGCACTACCGGCGCCGCCCTCAGGCGCGGGCAGTGGCAGCATGTGGCCTTCACCTACACCGGCACCCGCAGCGCCGGCGGCGTGACGATCTACGTGGACGGCGAGCCGGCCGGCCTGAACCGCGGCAAGGACAACCTCGCCGGCCCGGTCCGCACGCGCGCGCCCTTCCGCATCGGCTC
>JBJXFY010000382.1:0-15120 GCA_046155815.1 Limisphaerales bacterium
TTTCTCCAGGAGCAATGATATATTCATTTACTTCAATCTTTCCAATCCAGCTATATAACCAGACCGATATAGCTCCGGCGTGGCCGACGGCCAATTGGTGTAATCGCTCGGAAACAGCATCAAAGAATGAGTCGGACGCTCAATGGCGTGTCTCCGACCCTCGGTAAATCCCATCTGATAGACCGCGTTCGTAGTGGAACTCGGCGGCGGCGAAACGGGACTACGACTACAACCGAATAGGAATGTCGCCGCAAAAATCAACGCACCGCAAAGTCTCATAAAGTGCGAAGTCGCCAACATCTAGATGTGCCTCGAGTCCCCGTGGTCCTTCACCGCGTACCCCGCTTCCTGCCGTTTGAGATTCACCTCGTTCTTCTTCACGTAGGCCTGGAAGACGTCGTCGGCGCTCATGCCCAGCACCTGGGCGAGGCTGATGAGGAAATGGAACAGGTCCACGACCTCGACGCGGGCGTTCTGCCCGTCGAACTGCTGGTACTTGGCCCACCACTTCCACGGCACGCTGTCCGTCAGCTCCGCGAGCTCCTGCGACATCGCCCGGCAGTAGTTCAGCACCCACTTGGTCTTCTCCTCGTCGGACATCCCGTCCGTGTGGACGCCGATGCGGGCGTTGAGGGCCTGCTGCATGCGGAACAGCTCGCGGAACTGGTCGGGGTCGGCGGACATCGCGGCGACGATTCCGACCCCGCCCGCCCGCCGGCAAGGGAATTGTCGCCGTGTCTCCGTGGCTGCGACGCCCTTGTCGCAGCAGGGTGCCGGCGACGCCTCGTCGCCCGTGGTCAACGCCGAATTCCGCGGCGGGGCGCCGCGGACACGCTGGTGCGCCGGGGCGGCGCAGCTACGCGGGCCACAGCCACGCGAGCAGCGCGGCGCTGGCGCCGATCACGCCGAACGCGGCCAGCGCCGGCCCGCGCAGCGCCCGATGCCCGAGGGCGACGGCCATGCCGGCCTTGAACACCGTGTTCGACACCGCCGCCGTGAACACCAGCCGCCACGCCGTGTCCGGTGGCAGCTGCGCCTTTTGCGTCATGCGGCCGAGGGACAATGTGATGGCGTCCATGTCCGTCAGCCCGGACAGCACCGCGACGACGAACAGGCCGGCCGTGCCGAAGCGCTCCTTCGCCCACGCCACCGCCATCAGCACCGCGAGGTACAGGCCGGCGAAGGCCAGCGCCGCGCGCAGCTCCGAGGGATTGCCCAGGTCCGCCCCGGCCACGGCCTGCCGCGGCGCGCGGCGCGCCAGCACGACGACGAGCACCGCCAGCACGGCCAGCCACACGGCGAGCGGACCGAGCGCCGCGGCGAACAGCCCCGGCGCGGTCACGCGCAGCAGCAGCGCGACGCGCACGACGAGCACGCCCGCGGCTAGGGCCATCACCAGCACGGCCAGCGGCGCGAGGCCGGGCGCGTCCTTCGTCCGGCGGGCGAAGCCGACGGTGGTGGCCGTGCTCGACACCAGCCCGCCGAGGATGCCGGACGCCACCGCGCCCGCCCGCGCGCCGACGAACTTGAAGGCGATGTAGCCCGCGAGGCTCAGGCCGGTGATGAGCACCACGAGCAGCCAGACCTTGCGCGGGTTCACCGCGTCATACGGCCCGAAGCTGCGGTCCGGTAGCAGCGGCAGCACCACGAGCGCCACCACCACGAACTGCATGATGGCCGTGAAGTCGCGCTCGGCGAAGCGCCCGGCCAGCGCGTGAAGCTGCGGCTTGAGGTGGAGCAGCACGGCGACCGTCGCCCCGGCCACCGTCGCCGCCTCGCGCTGGCCAAGGATGGGCAGCGCGCCAATGACGAAGACGGCCAGCAGTGCGACCTCCGTGGTGAGTCCCACGTCGCCGCCTTCGGTGCGGCATTCACCCAGGCGCGCCGCGACCGCGAGCGCCGCGACGGGCAGAAACGCCGCCGCCAGCACCCAGCCACCGAGCGCGCGGGCCGCCAGCGCGCTGAGCGCGCCATATAGCGCCAGCAGCGCGAAGGTCCGGATGCCCGCGACGGGCGACCCCGCCCGCTGCCGCTGCAAACCGACCAGCAGCCCGAGCCCCACCGCGACACCAAGGTCGAGGAATGGCCCGGGGGCTTCGGCGAGTGGCATCGGTGGAGCGAGGATAACCGGCGGCCCGCCGGTTGTCGCCGCGCGAGCGACGCTTCGTGCGGCCGGTGGGCCGCCAGGCCCGCAGCGGCTGCGGCGCCCACTTCCCAGACCCCATCCGCCAGACCCATTCCGTCCCGTGGGGGGACAAGGATAAGGACAAGGATATGGACAAGGACGAGCACGAACCCGCCCGCCGGCCTACCCCATCGCCCACGTTGGTGACGGCGTGTCCTGCGAGGTGTCCTCCACCGCGATGTGCGTGGCGCCGAGCCGCGCCAGCCGGCCGGCAACGGCCCGGTGGGCGAGTTCCGGTCGGTTGCAGTCGCGGCTCAGGTGGCCGAGGTAGATGCGCCGCAGCCGGTCGCCTGCGACCTGCTCCGCGACCTCGGCCGCGGCGTCGTTCGAGAGATGGCCGTGCCGGCTGAGGATGCGCTGCTTGATGGCCCACGGGCGCTTCACGTCGTCCTGGAGAAGCTTCAGGTCGTGGTTCGCCTCCAGCACGAGGACGTCGGCCGCGCGCACGCGCTCGATCACGAGCTTCGTGGCATGGCCGAGGTCCGTGAGGAAGCCGACCGTGCCGCCCGGCGCGCGCAGGACAAAGCCGACCGGATCGTAGGCGTCGTGCGGCACCGCGAAGGTTTCGACGGCCACGTCGCCGACTTCGAAGGAGGCGCCGGTCGTGAAGAGGTTCGCGCGGAGGCGACAGCCCTGCTGGGCCTCGACGGCCTCGCGGGTGAGGCGGTTGCAGTACACGGGGACGTCGAGCTTCGCCGCCAGCACGGCGAGGCCGGAGACGTGGTCGCCATGCTCGTGGGTGAGGAGGATGCCGGAGAGCGTCTCCGGGCTCCGCCCGATGCCGGCGAGGCGCTGGCGGATCTGCTTCGCGCTGAAGCCCGCGTCAATCAGCAGGCGCGCGCCGGGGGTTTCGAGGTAGGCACAGTTCCCACCGCTGCCGCTGCCGAGGATGGTGAAGGCGAGGCTCAACGCGGCGTCAGGCTCAGAGCCCGGAACGCAAAGCTCAAGGGGGAAGCGGCGAACGGCCCTCCCCCAGGGTGTGCAAAGTGGTTCGTCTTGAAGCGCGCCGCGTCGGGAAGGAGGATGACCGGCGTGGTTCGGGAACCTTGCATGATTGAACCGCTGCTGCTGACCACCGCCCGGGTCGCGACCTTTCAGGGAAGGCACCCTCTGACCGGTGCGAGCGGCTTCTTCTTCGCGCGCGAGGACCGGCTTTTCCTGGTGACGAGCCGGCATGTGCTGGCGGATGAGCCGAGCCGGCATTTCCCCGACCGGATCGAGATCGAGCTCCACAGCGACCCCGGGAACCTCACCCGTTCAACCGGGCTCTCGGTGCTGCTGTACCGCGACGGCAAGGCCATCTGGCGTCAGGGCCGCGATGGGGGCGGGGAGATTGACGTGGCGGTGATCGAACTGGACCGCGCGGCGCTGCCGCCGGACGTGGGGCTGCGGTGCTTCACGCCGGCGCACCTGCTGGATTCGCTCGAGGAGGTGGAGGTCGGCACGTCGCTGCTCATCGTCGGCTTCCCGCTGGGCTTCCATGACGAGCTCCACCACCTGCCTGTGGTGCGGCAGGCGGTGATCGCCTCGTCGTTCGGCCTGCGTTTCCAGGGTCTGGGCTACTTCCTCACCGACGCGCGGACGCACCGCGGCACGAGCGGTGCGCCGGTGGTCATGCGCAGCCCGGACACCGGCACCCCGCTGCCCTGGAAGCTGCTCGGGGTGCATTCCGCCCGGCTGGACATGGGCGGCCGGGACCTGCTCCGGGATGAGTCGCTCGGCCTGAACTGCGCCTGGTCTGCCGACATCCTGCTTACGCTGACCCAGTGAGTCCGTCCGGACGCCAAGGCCGGACGCCGCCACGCCCCCTGCGCGATGGTCGCGCGCGGGGCGCCGCGGAGGCTCGCCCCGCAGGCATCGGCCCTGCTACAAAGCCTGCCGATGACCGCTCCCCCGCCGCGGCTGCTCGTCGCCGACGACCAGCCGGACGTGCTCGACGCCGTGCGCCTGCTCTTCAAGGCGGAGGGCTGGAAGGTGGCCGCCGTCCAGTCCCCGGCCGCCGCCCTGGACGCCCTCCGCGCCGCCGAGCACGACCTGCTGCTGATGGACCTGAACTACACCCGCGACACCACCTCGGGCGACGAGGGCCTCGAGCTGCTCGCCAAGGTCCGGGCGCTCGACGACGCGCCGCCGGTCGTCGTCATGACGGCCTGGGGCAGTGTCGAGCTGGCGGTCGAGGCCATGCGCCGTGGGGCGAGGGACTTTGTCACCAAGCCTTGGGAAAACGAGCGGCTGCTCTCCATTGCCCGGAACCAGCTCGAGCTCCGCCGCGCGCTACGGCAGACGCGGCGGCTGGCGGCGGAAAACGAAATCCTCCGCGGCGCCGAGGGGCAGGTGCTCATCGCCGACTCGCCCGTCATGCGGCCGGTCATCGAGCTCATCCAGCGCGTCGGCCCGGCGGACGCGAGCGTGCTGATCACGGGTGAGAACGGCACGGGCAAGGGCGTCGTCGCCCGGCTGCTGCACGCGAACTCGGCGCGCGCACCCAAGCCCTTCGTGTCCGTGAACATGGGCGGCCTCTCGGAGACGCTGTTCGAGAGCGAGCTCTTCGGCCATGTGAAGGGGGCCTTCACGGACGCGCGGGCGGACCGCATGGGCCGCTTCGAGATGGCCGAGGGCGGCACGCTGTTTCTGGACGAGATCGCGAATGTGCCGCTGCCGCAGCAGGCCAAGCTGCTGCGTGTGCTTGAGACGGGCGAGTTTGAGCGCGTCGGCTCGTCCCGTACTCAACGCGTGGACGTGCGTTTCGTCTCGGCCACGAACGCCGACCTTCCGGCCGACGTGCAGGCCGGACGCTTCCGCCAGGACCTGCTCTTCCGCCTGAACACGATCGAGATCCACCTGCCGCCGCTGCGCGACCGGCGCGAGGACATCCCCCGGCTGGCGCAGCACTTCCTCGAGGAGCGTGCGCGCAAGTACCGGCGCGAGGTGCGCGGGTTCGAGCCGGCGGCCCTCGAGGCGCTGCGCGCGCACGCCTGGCCGGGCAACGTGCGCGAGCTGGGCCACGTCATCGAGCGCGCGGTCCTCATGGCCACCGGCGCCACCGTGCGTGCGGCCGACCTGGGACTGGGCGCGGGCCGCGCCGCCGAGCCCCGCCTTGAGGACATGAGCCTTGAGGAGGTGGAGCGCTTCCTGATCCGCAAGACGCTCGCGCGCTTCGACGGCAACGCGATGAAGGCCGCCGAGGCGCTGGGCCTGAGCCGCAGCGCGTTTTACCGGCGGCTGGAAAAGTATGGGCTTTGAAATGAACGGCGGCGGGCGGTTCGTCCTACGTCGGTCGCGGACGGGCACGCGATGTGACGAAGCCGGGGCCGCCGACCACGCACCACGCCACCCATGCGCCGCCTGAAGTTCGAGCACCGGGTCCTCGGCCTTGCGGCGCTGGCGGCGCTGCCGGCGCTCGTGGCCGCCGTCGTGCTGCTGGCGCGGGGCGGCACCCTCCGGGCCACCCTGCTCGGCGCGGGCGCGCTGGCCGCCTGGGCGTTGCTGTGCATATGGCGGCTGCGGCGGCATCTCCGCCGCCCGCTGCTCTCGCTCGCAAACCAGGTCGCCGGTCTCCGCGAGGGTGATTTCTCCGTGCGCCTCCCGCGTGCCGGGCCGCCCGACGCGCTGGGCGACGTCTTCCGCGAGGTCAACGAGCTGACGGAGATTCTCCATGAGCAGCGTCTCGGCGCCATCGAGGCGACCGCGCTGTTGCGGAAGGTCATGGAGGAGATCGAGGTCGCCGTCTTCACCTTCGATCCCGACCGCCGCCTGCGCCTCGTGAACCGTGCCGGGGAAAAGCTCGCCGGCCGGCCCGCCGAGCAGCTCCTCGGCAAGAGCGCCGACCAGCTCGGACTCGCGGGCTGCCTCGAGGGCGATCCTGGACGGCTCCTCGAGCGTTCCTTCTCCGGCGCCTTCGGCCGGTGGAGCATGCGCCGGAGCGTGTTCCGCGACCGCGGCGTGCCGCATCACCTGCTGGTGCTCACCGATCTCTCCCGCGCGCTGCGCGACGAGGAGCGGCAGGCATGGCAGCGCCTCGTGCGCGTCATCGGCCACGAGCTGAACAACTCCCTCGCCCCCATCAAGTCCATCGCCGGCAGCCTCGCCGCCCTGCTCGCGCGCCAGCCGCGCCCCGACGACTGGGAGGCCGACGTGCAGCATGGCCTCGGCATCATCAACACCCGCGCCGCCTCGCTCGGCCGTTTCATGGAGGCGTATGCCCGCCTGGCCCGCCTGCCCGCGCCGAAGCTCGCGGCCGTGCCCGTCGCGCCGTGCGTCGCGCGCGTCGCGAAGCTGGAGACGCGCTTCGCCGTTGCGGTCGAGCCCGGCCCCGCGCTCACGCTCCGCGCGGATGCCGACCAGCTCGAGCAGCTCCTGATCAACCTCATCCGCAACGCCGCCGACGCCGCCCTCGCGCACGGCGAATCCGCCGCCGTGGGCGTGACCTGGTCCCGCGCCGGCGACGAATGCGAGCTGTGCGTGGCGGACAATGGCCCCGGCCTCGCCAACACGGCGAACCTGTTCGTGCCCTTCTTCACCACCAAGCCCGGCGGCTCGGGCATCGGCCTCGCACTGTGCCGGCAGATCGCCGAGGCGCACGGCGGCCGCATCGCGCTGGAGAACCGGACTGCGGGACCCGGTTGCGTGGCCCGCGTGTGGCTGCCGCTGGAAGCCGCGGCGCAGTAGCGCGGATTGCGCCTCGGCTCGTCTTCGTCCTGAAGAGTGGGTTGGCGGCGGACATGAATCCGAGGACGAGCACGAGCACGATGCCCCAGCCCGGCGTCCCGATTTCCAATTCACCCGTCCCGCTTTCGGGACAGGCAGGGCCGGCTTTTCCCGTCGGGCCGGCCGTTTTTCTGACCGCCCGTCCCACTTTCGGGCCGGCTGTTCCCGGTGCCGGGCTGGTTGCACCCTCTTCTGCGACTTTTGAGGCTTCTCCGGCGTCGTTTCCATCGCTGGCACGGCGGTTGCCTTACTGCGGCAGCCGTCGCTCAAACCAGCGAACCATCGAAAACTGAACCTCCGCCGACCATGCCTGTCCTTTCCAAATTCTACGGCATCGTGATCCGGATGGTGTTCAGCCGGGCGCTCGGCGCGCACTTTCACGCGTTGTACGGAGATCGTGAAGTCGTCGTCGGGCTGCACCCGCTGCGCATCATCCAGGGCGATGCGCCCGCCCGTGTCAGTGATCTCGTGCTCGAATGGGCCGCCCTGCATCACCGCGAGCTGATGCAGGCCTGGCAGCGCCTCGGGCAGGCCCAGCCGCCCCTGGCCATCGCCCCGTTGAACTGAACCCCTCATGTCCCGCCCCGCCCCCGAAACCGCCCGCCCGCGTTTCTCACCCGCGACCTCGGCCATGGACGTGCCCCGCCCCGACCTCGTACGGAAGCGGCGGCGACGGCGGCTGGCCTGGGGCGCGGCGACGGTGGCGGTGCTCTCCGTCGTCACCGTGCTGGTCGCCCGGCTCGAGCCGGCTGCTCCAACCGTGGACCGCGCCGCAGTCTGGCCGGACACGGTGCGCCGCGGGGAGATGCTCCGCCAGGTGCGGGGCCCGGGCACTCTGGTGCCGGAGACGATCCTCTTCGTCCAGGCCGAGGCCGAAGGGCGCGTGGAGCGCATCCTCGTGCAGCCCGGCGCCGAGGTCGCGGCGGACACCGTGCTGATGGAATTGAGCAACCCGGAGCTGCAGCAGGCCGCCTTCGACGCCGAATGGGCGCTCAAGGCGGCCGAGGCCCAGCTCGACCGACTGCGGACACAGCTCGAGAGCGACCGGCTCCAGCAGCAGGCCGCCCTCGCCACGCTCCGCGCGGACCTCGCCCAGGCCCGCCTCGAGGCCGAGGCCGACGAGTCCCTTGCCCGCGACGGCCTCGTGCCCGAGATCACGCGCCGACGTTCCCAGTCCAAGGCCGCGGATCTCGATCAGCGCACGGGCATCGAGGAGCGGCGGCTCGGATTCTACGGCGAGAGCGTGGCTTCCCAGCTTGCCGTCCAGCGTGCGGAGGTGGAGAAGCTGCGTGCCTCCCTCGAGCTGAAGCGGCGGCAGGTCGCCAACCTCCGCGTCCGCGCCGGCATTGACGGCGTGCTGCAGCAGACCGGCGAACAGGCGCCGCTCCAGGTGGGCCAGCGCGTCGGCCCCGCCGCCACATTGGCCAAGGTCGTGCTTCCCCAGCGCCTCAAGGCCGAGATCCGCGTTCCGGAGACGCAGGCCCGCGATGTCCTCCGGGGCCAGCCGGTGGCGGTGGATACCCGCAACGGCATCGTGGCCGGCCACGTCGTGCGGGTGGATCCCGCAGTGCAGAACGGCAGCGTGCTCGTCGAGGTCAAGCTCGATGGGCCGCTCCCCCGTGGCGCCCGTCCCGACCTGAGCGTCGAGGGCACCATCGAGATCGAGCGCCTGACCGATGTCCTCTTTGTCGGGAAGCCCGTGCAGGGCCAGGCGGACGCCACGGTGGGCCTATTCAAGATCAGCCCGGACGGCCGCGAGGCGGTCCGGGTGCCCGTGCGGCTGGGCCGCGCCTCCGTGAGCACGATCGAGATTCTCGAAGGCCTCGTCGCCGGCGAGCAGATCATCCTTTCCGACATGTCCCAGTGGGACGCCCATCAACGCGTCCGGCTCCGCTGATTCTTCCGATCCATCCCATGACTGACCCCCTCATCCGCCTCGAAGGCATCACCAAGGTGTTTCTCGCCGAGGAGATCGAGACGCACGCCCTCTCCGGCATCCATCTCGACATCCAAAAGGGCGAATACGTCTCCATCGCCGGTCCCTCGGGCTGCGGCAAGTCCACGCTGCTCTCCATCCTGGGCCTGCTCGACACGCCGAGCGGGGGCGCCTACACGCTGAACAGCGAGCCGGTGGCCAACCTCGACTTCGCGCAACGCGCCCGCATCCGCAACCGTGAGATCGGCTTCATCTTCCAGAGCTTCAACCTCATCGGCGACCTCACCGTGCAGGAGAACGTCGAGCTGCCGCTGACCTACCGGGGCGCGGTGTCCGGCGACGATCGCCGCTCCGCCGTGCTCGCTTCACTTGAGAAGGTCGGCATGTCCCACCGCCTCAACCACTATCCCTCACAGCTTTCCGGCGGCCAACAGCAGCGTGTGGCCGTTGCCCGCGCCCTCGTTGGCAACCCCTCGATCCTGCTCGCCGACGAGCCGACGGGGAATCTTGACTCAAAGAACGGTGACGCCGTGATGGAACTGCTGCGCGACCTGCACCGCGAAGGCGCGACGATCTGCATGGTCACGCATGATCCGCGCTTCGCCCGGCACGCCGACCGCACCATCCACCTCTTCGACGGACGCATCGTCGAGGAGCACGACTCCGATCTGCCCGCAACCAAGAACGGCTAACCCCCCCATGATCCGCCTCCGCAAGCTGGAAAAATCCTACCCCGTCCGCGCCGGTGAAACGTGGGTGCTGCGCGACATCAACCTCGACGTGGCTGCCGGCGAGTTTGTCACCCTCATGGGGCCCAGCGGGGCGGGCAAATCCACGCTCCTCAGCATCCTCGGCGGTTACGACCACGCGTGGCGCGGCGAATACTGGTTCCGCGACCAGGCCGTGCACGCGATGCCCCCGCGCGAGCGCGCCGCGCTCAACAAGCGCGAGGTGGGCTTCGTCTTCCAGCAGTTCCACCTGCTCGATGACCTGACCGTGGCGGAGAACCTCGATCTCCCGCTGAGCTACCGCGACCTGAAGAAGGCGGAGCGCGAGGCCGCCGTGGCGGACACCCTCGACCGCTTCGGCATCGTGGCGAAGAAGGACCTGTTTCCCAACCAGTTGAGCGGCGGGCAGCAGCAGCTCGTGGCGGTGGCGCGCGCGATCATTGCAAAGCCCTCCCTCCTGCTCGCCGACGAGCCCACCGGGAACCTCCATTCCGAGCAGGGCCGCGAGGTCATGGAGCTCTTCCGCCGGCTCAACCGCGAGGGCACGACGGTGGTGCAGGTGACGCACAACGAGGAATGGGCCCGCTGCGGGGCCCGAGTCGTCCGGCTCCGGGACGGCTGGATGGAGAAATGAGCGGCGGACGAGGCTTCCGTACCAAGCATCAAGTGGTCCGCCGACTGCAGCTCACGTGAGACCAGCAAGGCTCAGGCAGGCCGACGGGGCGGCGTTCGCTGAGTACGGGACAGTTGAAACTGAGAACTCAGTCACCATGAAACACCTGAAGCTCACCGTGCACCGGTCCTTGAAGTGTCCCGCACTCACCGCAATGGCCCTGCTCACGCTGGACTTTGGCCTCCGCTACGACGCGGCGCGAGCGGCGGAACCAGCCGCCGCCACGGCCGGCGACCGGGTTGCACTCGTCGACCTTGGCGGGAGAAGGCTCCAGCTGCTCACCCGCGGCGTCGGCTCGCCCACCATCGTGATCGAAGCCGGAATGGGCGAACCGCCCATCGAAAGCGGATCATGGACCAAGGTTGTCAACGAACTCTCCAAGTCGAACCGCGTGGTGCTCTACAATCGCGCCGGCCTCGGCCGGAGCGATCCCGCCCCGAAGCTTCCACGCACCAGCCTCGACGTCGCCCATGACCTCAACGCCCTGCTGACCCAGGCCGCCGTTCCCGGACCCTACCTGCTCGTCGGGCATTCGTATGGCGGCCTCCACATCCGGATGTTCGCCAGCCAGTTTCCCGAGCAAGTTGCCGGCATGGTCCTCGTCGATGCATCCCATCCGGATCAGGACCAGCGCTGGTTGGCATCGTTCGGACCTGCGACGCCCACCGAACCTGAGGCCGTCCGGAAGGCCCGTCAGTTCCTCGGCGCCCGGATCACCCCTTCGGCCAATCCGGAAAGCATTGATCCCCGGGCTACCTCCACACAGATCAAGGGGGCGCATGGCCTCGGCGACAAACCGCTCGTCATCCTGACCCATAGCGCCGACTTCAAAATGGACCCGGGCCTGCCCGCCGAAACCCTGCGCCGTATCGAGGCGGTATGGACCGAGATCCAGACTGAGTACAAACGCCTCTCGACCAGTAGCGTGCTGCTACAGTCCAAGTCGGGCGGCCACAACCTGCCCGGCGAGGATCCGGAACTGGTCATTGCCGGCATCCGCACTGCTCTCGACGAGCTGAAGGAAAGGGTCAAGTAGGACAAGCCAGACCCAAACGAAGGAAGCAGCATCATGAATCCAAACGAGCGCTCGATTGGGAAATCTCGAAGGCCAACGCCCTTTGTAAGTGAGGCCGCCGCCGGAGAAACATCGGGACAGCCATCCAGCCTTCGATCAGAACTGATCCGCTGTGCTGCTGCCTGCATCCTCCTGTCAGTGCTTGGGTTGGTCGGCAGTTTCAAGAGTGTCGCCGCAGATGCCGAGAAGTCGGCACCGGCCGGCGCGATCAGCGCTTCGCTGATCTCCGATGTCGTCACCCTACAAGCCGGATCAACCGTCTGGCTCGGGGTGCGGGTCGAGATTCCCGACGAGCAGAAGCTCGAGTGGTCCACCGACGGAGGCGAGCCGCCCAAAGTGGAGTGGGACCTGCCCGAAGGCTTCCAGGCTGCGCCAACACGCTGGCGGTCGATCGACGGCCGTTCGATGCTCGGAGACGAGGTCAGATCCTCGTTCACGGCGCCGGTATTGTTCCTGACCCGCGTCACAGTGCCCGAAAGCCTGTCGTCGAGCAGCAAGGCCACGGTGCGAGCCAAGGTGTCCTGGCGGTCGAACGCAAAGTCCGAACCAACGACCCTCGACTGCGCACCGCTCGAGTTTGCCTTTGTCGAAACGCCGGGCGGCCCTTCCGCGCAGTCGCAGATGGTTGCCAACGCCGTAAAGACGCTGCCGCTGACCGAATCCCAGGCAGGGCGGTTCCTGCTGGAGAACGGCCGCGAACGCTTCGGCCTGGGACTGCGGGTCCTCTCCGAAACGGAGGGCGAGGTCATGATCAGCGTGCCCGGCAGTCAGGCCTGGGTGCTGACCCCGGGGCCAGAGAGCTCGCCGCTGGTGGATCCTGCGCGTGGACCAATGGCCCGAGGTGAACGCTTGCGGATCGCGCTCAAGCCGGAGCGAAGGCCAGGGCCGGACGGAAAGCCGGTCTTCGTCGTGCGCCTGGACGGGGTGATCGATGTCTACGACCCGGATGGCAGACGCTGGGCCATCCAGCTCAAACCGCATATCGCCCAAGGCATCTCCGCGCCTTGAAAGCCGCCCATGGAATGTCGAAACGGCCTGATACACGACCCGTGAAAGCGTTCATCATCTGGACGGGTCTGGTCAGCGGAATTTCTGGGGTAGCGCTCCAAGTCCCGTCGCTGACGGCCCAGCTTTTCCCGGTCTCGCCTCCCGCCCTGGTGCTGCGGGTCTTTGGCCTGGTGGCGGTCTTCCTCGGGCTGATGTTGATCCTTTGTTCCCGCGATCTGAAAAATCGCGGCGTCGTGGTCATCTGGGAAGGGATGCTCCGTCTGGTCGGAGGCTTGGTAATCGCCGGCTATGGGATTTTCGGTGACCATGGGGTGCTGATGTGCCTCGCCGGGCTCGGCGACTTTGCCATCGGCGGCGTCTATCTCGTCTTTCTGCCCCGCCACCTTGGGGTTTCGACCCTCGACTTGCTTCTAGACCGTCAACGATCAACTCACAGTCCGCATTGATCGGAAAGCCATCCACTCCATGAGCGACCTCCGCTTCGCCCTCCGCCAGCTCCTGAAGAACCCCGGCTTCACCGCCGTCGCCGTGCTCGCGCTCGCGCTCGGCATCGGAGCCAGCACCGCGATGTTCAGCGTGCTCGATGTTCTGCTCCTGCGGACACCGGGGCACGTCCGGGATGCCGAGAGCTTGGTCCGGGTGTATCCCAAGGGTTGGTGGTCGAGTGAGAACCGTTCGTTCCCCGACTACGCCGACCTCCGCGACGGCACCGCGGCGCTGGCGGCAGTGGCGGCCTATCAGCCGGGCGTGGACATCACACTGGGGATGGGAGCGGACGCGCAGAAGCTCAGCGGGGCGCGGGCGACGGCCAGTTTCTTTGATCTCCTGGGAGTGGCCCCGGATCGGGGAAGGTTTTTTACGGCGTCCGAGGATGGCGAACCGGACGCCCAATCCGTCGTCGTCATCAGCCACGAATTCTGGCAACGACACTTCGCCGGGTCCGACGATGCCCTCGGGCGTCGCCTGGCGCTGGGCCCGGAAAGTTACGAGGTCATCGGCATCACGCCGCCGGGCTTCACCGGCGTCGAACTGGCCCGCGCGGATTTCTGGCTGCCGCTCGGCACCGTGACGCGGCATGACAATTGGCGGAGCTGGCCCAAGGACCGGGGGTCCCCCTGGGTCAAGGTGATCGCCCGACTGAAGCCCGGCGTGAGCCGGGAGGCCGCGGACCGTGAAGCCAATGCCGCCAACCAGCGCGGCTGGACCTCCAGCGGACTGAAATCCGACGGCGAGGTTCTGCGCCTCGGCCCGCTCTGGCGTGCCCGGGACCGGCAGCGTTCGCGCGAAGTGCAGGTCACCCTGTGTCTCGCGGTCGTGGCCGCCGGGGTGCTGGCCATCGCCGCCGCCAACGTGTCGGGCCTGCTGCTGGTGCGGGCTTGGGAACGCCGCTCGGAACTGGCGATCCGCCAGGCGTTGGGCGCCAGTCGCGGCCGCCTGCTGCGGCAGTTGCTCGGCGAAAGCCTGCTGCTCGGTCTCCTCAGCGGGGGGGCGGCCCTCGTGGTTGGCGAATGGGTCGCTGCGCTGCTGCGGGCGTTCGTGCTGCCGGCGTCGGTGACCGCCGCCACCTCCGACCCGCGGGTCTGGGGGTTCAATGCCGGTGTGGCGCTCGTGGTGAGCCTGGGCTGCGGCCTGCTGTCGGCCGCCACGGTGCTGCGGTCTGGGGGCGGGGCGGCGGCGTTGAAGCCGGGGGGCTCGGAAGGCCGGAGCCCGCGTTTCCGGCTGCGCGCCGGACTGCTCGTCGCGCAGGTGACGGTGACCGTCGTGCTGTTGGTGGTCGCGGGTCTCTTCCTGCGCAGCCTGCATCGGGCCGTGACCACGGACCTGGGCCTCGACGCCGACCGCCTGATCACGCTGACCGCGGAGGTTGAAGGTGACGAAGCCCGGCTCGATCAGGTGTTCCGCGTGCTCCGTGAACGGCTCCAGGGTCTGCCCGGCGTCGAGCAGGCCAGCCTCAGCGTCACCGCGCCCTTCCGCAACGGCTGGCTCCAACGGCTGATTCCCGAGGGACACGAAGGCGTTGCCGAGCCCGTGTTCGCACGTGATTTCTTCAACGAGCAGATCAATTGCGTGACGCCCGACTACTTCGCCGCCACGGGCCTCCATGTGCGCCGTGGCCGCGGCCTCACTGCCGCGGATCGCTCCGGGGCGCCGCCGGTGCTGGTGGTGAACGAGGCCATGGCCCGGATGCTCGCCCCCGATACCGACGTGCTGGGCCGGCGCTTTCGCATCCAGAACGACCGGGCTCCCCTCGCCGAGGTCGTGGGCGTCGTCTCCGATTCCAAGCAGAGCGAGGTTCTGGGACCGGCCACGCCGCAGTACTACGTGCCCTTCGATCAGCCGCTGGTGAACGGCAAGAATCCGATGCGCGCGCTGCTCATCCGCACCGTGGGTGAACCGCAGCGGCAGCTCGAAACCATCCGGCGCGAACTGACCGCTTCCGTGCCCGGCCTGCCGTACCTGAACCTGCAGGTAATGCGTCAGGAGCTCGAGCCCCAGCTGCTGCCCTGGCGGCTGGGGGCCACGCTCCTGAGCCTCTTCAGCGGCCTGGCCCTCGTGATTGCCACGGTTGGACTTTACGGCGTCTTCAGCCACGCCGTGGCCTGCCGCACCCGCGAAATCGGCATCCGCACGGCGCTGGGTGCCGACTCACCTGAGATCGTACGCTTGGTAATCCGCCAGGGAGTACGGCTGGCGTTGCTCGGGGTGGGTCTGGGCCTGGCCGTAGCGGCAGGACTGAGCCGGCTGCTGACCAGTCTGTTGTATGGCGTGCGTCCCCTCGACCCCGTCGCGTTCGGCGCCGTGCTGCTT
>JBJXFY010000393.1:0-5394 GCA_046155815.1 Limisphaerales bacterium
CCCATCGCCGCCGCCAGCAGCCGTTCCTGCGTGGCCTCGTCGTGGCGGAACTCGCCGCCCACGCGGCCCTCGTGCAGCATCACGATGCGGTCGCTCATGCCCATCAGCTCCGGCAGCTCGGAGGACACGAGCACGACGCCCAGGCCCTCGGCCGTCAGGCGGTTGATGAGCTGGTACACCTCAAGCTTCGCGCCCACGTCAATCCCGCGCGTCGGCTCGTCCAGCAGCACGACCTTCGGCGCGAGCATAAGCGCCTTGCCGAGCACGACCTTCTGCTGGTTGCCGCCCGAGAGGCCGCCGACGACGGCGTCGAGGCCGGGCGCCTTGACGCGCAGGCGCTCGAAGTAGCGGCCGTTCTCCGCGCGCTCCGCGGCGTCGTCCAGCAGCAGCCCGCGCGCGAAGCGCCGCAGCGACGAGAGCGACAGGTTGAAGCCGATGTCCTGCCCGAGGACGAGGCCGTAGCGCTTGCGGTCCTCGGTCACGAGCGCGAGGCCGCGGTCGAGCGCGGCGCGCGGCGTGGACGCCGGGGGCAGGGAAGAGCCGGCCAGCGTGACCGCGCCGGTCTCGCGCGTGCCAAACGCGCCCACGAGGTGCATCAGCGTCTCGCTCCTGCCCGCGCCCATCAGACCGCCCAGCCCGACGACCTCGCCGGCACGGACGGTGAATGAAATGCCGCGCAGGCGGGTCGTCTGCCCGGCGGGCGGCCGGACTGAAAGGCCCTTCACCTCAAGCAACGTCTCGCCTGGAGCACGGCCGCGGTCACGGGGGAAGAGGTCCTTGATCTCGCGGCCGACCATCGCGCGGATGATTTCCGCCACGTCGGCCTGCGCCGCGTCGAGCGTCGTGATGCTGGCGCCGTCGCGCAGGACGGTGATGCGGTCGGCGACGCGCTTCACCTCGTCCAGCTTGTGCGAGATGTAGATCAGGCCGACGCCGCGGGCGCGCAGCTCGCCGAGGATGCGCAGCAGCACGTCCACCTCGGACTCGCTCAGCGCGGCGGTGGGCTCGTCGAGGATGAGGATGCGCGATTCGCGGCGCAGGGCCTTCACGATCTCGACGAGCTGCTTCTGCCCGATGCCCAGCGTGCGCACCGGCACGTCGGGATCGAGCGAGATGCCGAAGCGCGCCAGCAGCGCGGCGGCCTCGCGCCGCATCCGGTCGTGGTCAATCCACCACCCGCGGCGCGGTTCGCTGCCGAGGAAGATGTTCTCCGCGACCGTCATCTCCTCAACCAGCGCCAGCTCCTGGAAGATCACCGCGAGGCCCGCGCGCTCGGCATCCGCCACCGAGCGGAAATGGGACGGCCGGCCGGCGACCTCAACCTCGCCTTCGTAGCTGCCGTGCGGATGGACGCCGGCGAGGGTCTTGATGAGCGTGGACTTGCCCGCGCCGTTCTCGCCGCAGAGCGCGTGGATCTCCCCGGCGCGCAGGTCGAACGTGACGTCCGCCAGCGCGGTGACTTCGCCGAAGCGCTTCGTCAGCCCGCGCGCGGCGAGGATGGGGGAAGGACCATTCATCCGCAGACAGGCGGAGCTCCGGCCAGGTCGGAGGGGCGAGTTCCCACGAGCCCCGGCTCGCATAGCTCGCCGCTCCGACATGGTGGGCTCAATTCAAATCCTCCGCCTTGTGGAAGCCGTCCTTCACGACCGTCTCCTGCATGTTCTCGCGGTCCACGGCGATGACTTCCTCGAGGATGGCGGGCACGGGCTTGAAGCCGTTGTCCACCGTGCCGTTGGCCACGAGGACGGCGCGCTTGGCGATGGCCACCGCCGTCTGCGCGGCGCGGTCGGCGAGGCGGCTGAGCGGCTTGTAGATCGTCATCGTCTGCGTGCCGCGCAGGATGCGCTGGCACGCGGCGAGGTCGGCGTCCTGCCCGGTGACGAGGACCCGGCCGGCGATGCCCTCCTCGACGAGCGCCTGGATGGCGCCGCCGGCGGTGCCGTCGTTTGAGGCGAGCACGGCGTCAATCCCGTCGCGGCCGTGTGCGGTGAGCGCGGCGTTCATGATCTTCTTCGCGTTCTCCGGCCGCCAGTCGAGCGCCCAGTCCTCGTGCACCACCTTGATCGCGCCGCTGGCGATGAGCGGCTGCAGGATCTCGTCCTGGCCCTGCTTGAAGAGCAGCGCGTTGTTGTCGGTCTTGGAGCCGTAGATGCGGACGATGCGGCCCTTGCCGCCGAGCTTCCCCACCAGGTACTCGGCCTGCAGCCGGCCGACGCGCACGTTGTCGAAGCTCAGGTACACGTCCACGTCCGCGCCGGTGATGAGGCGGTCGTAGGAAATCACCGGGATGCCGGCCTTCTTGGCGGCGGCAACGCCCTTGGCCATGGCCGCGCCGTCGTGCGGCACGATGACGATCACGTCCACGCCGCGGGAGATGAGGCTCTCCACGTCCTGAATCTGGCGGGCGTCGTCGCTGTTGGCGGACTGGACGAGGACTTCCGCGCCCAGCTCCTTCGCCTTGGCGACGAAGCGGTCGCGGTCGCGCACCCAGCGCTCCTCCTTGAGCGTGTCGAGCGAGAAGCCGATGACGGGCGCGCGGTCGGCGGCAGGTGAGCGGGTGGGGCCGCCACCGCGGCGGGCGAAAGTGACGCCGAGGCCCACGCTGAGCAGCAGCGAGAGGGTGACCAGCGCGATCCGGGGATTCATGGGCCGCGCGGATTCTCCCGGCGTCGGCGGCCAAGGCGAGGCGAAAGCGCAACGTGGCGGCGGCGCCTCGTCGCCGAAGGTTTCCGCGGCGCCCCGCTGCGGCGGCTGGATTGCCGGCAAGTGGCCGGCGGCACGGTCACGGCACCGGGCGATTACTTGAACAGAAGCAAACGGAGGGAACGGACGATCAAAAGTCGGGCAGGAGGGCAGCGCAGCGGTTCAGCAGCAGGACGCGCCCCAGCCATGCTGCCCCTCAATGAATGTATTCGGCAATCTCAGCTTCTCCCATGTGTGACCTCTGAAAAAGGCCGTGTGAGTCGTTGGTTCTTGATGTCACCGGCATACTTCAACGTGAAACAGACTGACCGAACCGAGGTTCGCGGCGCTTCGGCGCCGCGCCCCGGGGCATCTTCGCTTCGGGGCGGGCGGTTCGGGCATGGGGTTTCATGCCGTGCTCAGGTTGGCCAGCCGTTTCAGATTCCAGCACACACATTTGAACTCCAGTTCCAGCCGGTTGGCTTCCCACCCCACATGCCGCACCCGCCGGTAGCCCGTGCTGCGGTTCCACCAGCCAAACACTTCCTCGATCCCGCATCGGATGGTGCTGAACAGCCGGTTGGCCCGCACCGCGCTGGCCGCCAGCTTCTCCCCGCGCGCCGCCCGGCGCAGGATCCCGTTGGCCACTCCCTTGCGCCCGCACCACTCCCTCCGCGCCCGGGTGGGCAGGAGCCGCCTGCCAGATGTTCCGGATGCCACGAGTTTCCTTGTGGATGCGTGCCCGTGTGCCCCGGCGTCCGCCTGGCGACAAGCCTGCGGCAGGGCAACCGAAGGGGGCGCATCGGGGGCGGACTCACGCTCGTGTTGCGCCGCACGGGAGGGCGGTGGACCGAGGGAACGACGGGGCATCGTGCGTTGCGGCGTCGCGCGGTGGCCCGCTCGTTGACGTCGTTCCATCCGCCGCCCACGGTGCGGTCCATGCATGGCTGCGAGCCTCGTGGGCAGGCCGAAGCCCCTCGGGCGGCTGGCCGTGGAACTGCCGCCGGCATGTGCCCCACCGCCGGAGGCGGCATGTGAAGCGCCTCCCCGCCATCGAGGCCGCCGGCCTGTCGCGCCGGTTCGGCGGCGTGACGGCGCTGGATGGCGTGTCGCTTGAGGTGCGGCCGGGGGAGTTCTTCTCCCTGCTCGGCGCGTCGGGCTGCGGCAAGACGACGCTGCTGCGTATCATCGCCGGCCTGGATCATCCCGACGCCGGCACGTTGCGGCTGCACGGCGCGGACGCGCTGGGCCTGCCGCCGCACGCGCGGCCGGTGAACACGGTCTTCCAGTCCTACGCGCTGTTCCCGCACCTCAGCGTCCGCGACAACGTGCTCTTCGGCCTGCGCATGAAGCGCGTGCCCGCGGCCGAGGCGGCCCGGCGGGCGGCGGCGGCGCTGGAGCTGTGCGAGATCGCCGCGCTCGGCGAACGCCGGCCGCACCAGCTCTCGGGCGGGCAGAAGCAGCGCGTGGCCCTCGCCCGCGCGCTCGTGAACGAGCCGCGCGTGCTGCTGCTGGACGAGCCGCTGGCCGCGCTCGACCTCCAGCTCCGCCGCCAGCTCCGCGCCGGGCTGCACGCGCTCCAGCGCCGGCTGGGCATCACGTTCGTGCTCGTTACGCACGACCAGGAGGAGGCGTTGTCGCTGTGCGACCGCGTGGCCGTGATGCGCGCCGGCCGGATCGAGCAGGTGGGATCCGGCGAAGATTTGTATCATCGGCCGGCGACGCGCTTCGTCGCGGGCTTCCTTGGTGACTGCAACCTGCTCGAGGCGGCCGTGACCGGCCCGCAGGAAATCGAGACGCCGCTCGGGCGCTGGCGCGTGACCGCGACGCCAGCAGGCGCGGGCAAGGTCTGGGCCGCCTTCCGCCCGGAGGCGGTGGGTGCGGGGGGCACGGACGCGGCCAACGCCTTCTCCGCCACGATCACGCGGCGGACCTTCACCGGCGCGGCCACTGAGTGCGTCGCGCAGGCGGGCGACGTGACGCTGAAACTCACCGCGCTCACCGGTTCCGGCGGCGCGGCGGAACTGAAGGAAGGGTTGCCGGCGCGGCTCGCCGTCGCGCCCGAGGCCATCTCCGTGCTGCGCGAATGAAGGCGGAACGATTCATCGCGGCACAACGGCACGGAAGTGGCTTCGACGCCCCGTCGCGGAAGGTGTCGGCGGCGCCTCGCCGCCTGAATCGGACAGATACCGCCCTGCTTTCGGAACACGCCTCGCCGGGGCGGCGCCGCCACGCATGAAGCCGGCCGCATCTCTTTCGGGCGCCCGCGCCGCGGCGGCGACGGTGGGTCCGGCGCTGCTGTGGCTGCTGGTGTTCCTCGCGCTGCCGGTGTTCGCCATCATGGCGGCCAGCTTCCTCACGCGCGGCGACTACGGCGACTTCGGGCCGCCGTTGACTTTGGAGAACTACGCGCGGCTGGCGGGCTGGACGGAGTTCGGCTTCGACCCGCTGTATCCGCGCATCCTCGGCCGCAGTGTCGCCCTCGGCGCGCTGACCACGGCGCTGTGCCTGCTGCTGGCCCTGCCGCTGGCATTCTTCATCGCCGGCCTGCCGGCGCGGTGGCGGGCGTTGGCGTTGACGCTGGTGATCGTGCCCTTCTGGACGAACCTGCTGATCCGCACCTATGCGTGGCAGATACTGCTCGCGCCCGGTGCGCCGTTCGCCCGCGCCGCCGCGGCGCTCGGCCTGATCGGCGCGGAGGAAGGGCTGTAT
>JBJXFY010000405.1:0-26504 GCA_046155815.1 Limisphaerales bacterium
TCTCCCTCTCGCGTGCCGGTCGTGTCCCGGTCACCAGCTCCTATTCGGGCATCCCGTCACCGGGAGCCCATGATGTCTTGCCTGACCGGGGGAGACCACCGGGGGCGCGCGCCCCATCTAACCGAGGGTCCCGATTCACTCGGGACCACCTGCAGCGCCGGACAGCACGCCACCCGGCGGCCAAGGGGTTCGGGGTTGGAAGGTCCGTCTTCAGGGTGAGTGGTGAGGGGTGAGGGGAAAGTTGAGAGTCGTGCGTGGTGAGTTGAGGCCGGGGTGAGTCAGTCCGCGCCCGCCGGTCCGGCCGCCGCGGGCTTCAGGGTCCAGCCGAGGTCGCCGGCGGTGCAGCGGCCGGTGCGCCAGCGCCAGAGATCAATCGCCAGTTGCCGCGCCAGGGCCACGGCGACCTTCTTCTTGAGCGACGCGCCGTGGGTGAGCCTCGGCAGCCACTTGCGCCGCGCGTGCCAGTTGGGCTGCCAGCGCAGGAGCCGCCAGACGGCCTCGACCAGGAGTGTTCGGATGTGACTGTTCCCGTGGCGGTCAATGTGCCCGAAGCGCTGCACGCCCCCGCTGGAATGTTCCGAGGGACAGCAGCCGGTGTAGCTGCCAATGGCTTTGCGGCCCTTGAATCTTCTCCAGTCACAGACCTCGCCGTCGAGCAGCGCCACGGTGAGCGCGCCCAGGCCGGCAGGGATGTCCCCGGGCTTCACCAGCGCCTCCAGCCGCGCGGTGAGCTGCGCGATGGTCGCCTTCGCCGCCCGGATCTGCGCCACCACCGGCCCGAGCTGTTCGCGCACGAACTCACTGCATTCGGCGGTGAGTGCCTTCCACTTGCGCGGGCCGGCCCAGCCGCCGGGCAGGGTCTGGTGCTCGAACTCGAGGCGCAGGGCGCGGCCGTGGTTCTCGAGCCGGCGCACCTCGCGCACCCAGAAGTCGCGCTGGCGGCCCAGCTCGCGGCGCTCGCGCTCCGCGGCGGTCGGGATGCGGATGGGGTGCAGCTCGTGCGGGTGGCCGTCGAGGTGGCGGGCCAGGCGCACGCACAGCTCGCGCGCGTCGAGGCGGTCGTTCTTGCGCCGCCGCTCCGGGGAGAGCCGGGTGGGCGTCGTCACGAGGGAGTGCGCGCCGGCGGCCTCCAGCGCCTCGTGGAGGGGGTAGCCGACGCCGCAGGCCTCGGACACGGCGTGGACCTCGTGCCCGGCGGCGCCGTGCGCCCGTACCCACTTCAGGTGCTGTTCAGGGGTGAGCTTCCGGGCGGGCGGGATCGGGCCGTGGCCGGCCTGGATCGCCGTGACGACGAAGTGGAGGTCCACGTCGAGGCCCAGGGCGTAGCGGAGGGGGGCCGGCGGCGGCGGCGCGGGCTTGCCGGGGGCGGGGACTTGGGGTGGAGTCGCCGGGTGATGCGGAGTTGCGGATGTTTTCATGGCCAAGGCGGGATGCCCGAACGGCGCCCGCGCCGCAACCCGGCATGGCCCCTAACCCGGCCCTCGCGTCCAGGTTGCAATCGGACCCCCTTGTGGGCCGGGTCGCTGAGCTTGGGTCGTTGGGCCGAAATGAACCGCATCCGAGATATCATTACGTCGCTACTCATCTTGATGACTGCCTTCCTCGGCGCATGCGCGCGCCAGCAGGTGGACGCAGAGACTGCTTCCGAATCGCTTCTTGCTTCACGTGTGGACTCCCTGGTAGCGCCGCTCGTCTCGGCGCATGAATTCAGTGGGGCTGTCGTGCTCATGCGACGCGGTGAGGTCGTCTATCGGCGCGGATTTGGCATGGCCAACCATGCTGCGGGTGTTCCATTCACACCGGACACGCCGTCCGACGGGGGATCCGTCGCCAAGACCTTCACGGCGGCGGGAGTCTGGTGGCTCGCCGCGGAAGGGCGGTTGGATCTCGATGCACCGGTCGTCCGCTATGTCCCGGAGCACCCGCATGCGCAGACGACTGTCAGGCACCTCATCGCGCACAGCAATGGCCTGCCACCGTACTATGGCTTCTTCGATCCATATTTCGCAGCGGACGAAGTGCGCACGACGACCGCTTTGCTGCGAATAGTCTCCCTGCACGCGCCGGAGCCGGCCTTCGTACCCGGCACCAGGTTTGAATATTCAAATTTGGGCTTCGACGTTGCAGCGCTGGTGATCGAGCGAGTGTCCGGACAGAGCTACGAAGCGTTCGTGAGAGCCCGCTTCTTTGAGCCGCTCGGCATGCAGGCCAGCTTCGGGCGGCCAGCGCGATTCGCCGACTGGCGCGGTGTGCGCACCATGGGGTACCGCTGGAGTGACGGTGCGTGGACCACCAACGACGTCCTCGACATGGAAGCCTTCCTCGGCGCGTCGAATCTCTACTTCTCGGCTGCCGACCTGGCGCGGTGGGGCAGCGCGAACGCGACGGGATCCGCGCTTCCAGCCGCCGTGGTCGAGGCCGGCCAGAAACACATCGACATCGGCGGCGGACACTCTGGCATCACGGGGCTGAGCTGGTACTGCGACGATTCACAATCCCGGTGCCATTACACCGGGGACTATAATGCCTTCTACAGTTTCGTGTACTGGGATCGCGTGAACCAGGTAGCGGTGGCATTCGTCAGCAACAGCACCATGCCATGGTGGACACGCATCGGCCTGCAACGCGCGCTCGTGAGGGCGTTCGAATCTCACCCTGGCGCGATCGATGATTCCCTCGCATTCGCTCGATTCGATCCGAAAAACCGCGCCGTCGTCGCCGGTAGCTACAGCGCGCAGGCGCTGGGCTCAATCACGATCAGCGCCGACTCCGACGGACTGCACTTTCAAGCTGGTTCCGCGCTGCGCTTCGGGATGTTTCCCGTGAGCGAGGACGTGTTCTACGTGCCGGGCCTCGACTACTTCGTGGCGTTCAGCGGCGGCCAACCACCACCGACAATACACGTCAGGTCCATGGAGCTTGACGTCGTTGGGCGACGGCTGTGATCGAGTTGCGGTCCAACTACCGCTTGCAGCAGACGCGGCCAAGCCGCGCGGCTGAAGCGGCGCGTTGGCCGCGACGACCCACATTGCACACACCACATCAAGGCACCCTGGCAGGTCATTGAAAGACCCTGCGGCGGCGGTGGAGAAGGTTGGAGGATGTTCGTCTGACCGGGAATGTGGGGAGCTGTTGATCCTCAGTCCCATCGTCAAGGAGACCGCGCCGCTGAACAGTTTCGTCTGGAACGAGCCTTGGACCTTCCGCGACCGGCGCGCGGGGCCGGTTCGCGGGCGCGGGGTGGGACCGGTTGGCCACCGGTCCACCGTCCGTTTCGCAGCAGAGCGCATTCATGGGCGTGATGGCGTACGCATGCCGGCCGGAGGTGAATGGAGGACGGGCTGAAAACCAGTCCCACGGCGCTGCCGTGTCCCAGGCAAAACGCCGCGCGCCCGTTCGGGACGCGCGGCGCAGAGGAAGCTCTTCGGCTCAGGCGTTCTTCGCGACCTCGGCCCAGTTCACCACGGACCACCAGGCCTTGAGGTAGTCGGCGCGCTTGTTCTGGTACTTGAGGTAGTAGGCGTGTTCCCACACGTCGCAGCCAAGCAGGGCCTTGCCTTCGCAGCCGGCGACGGCCTTGCCCATGAGGGGATTGTCCTGGTTGGCGGTGCTGGCGATCTCCAGCTTGCCGGCGGGACTCCGCAGCAGCCAGACCCAGCCGGAGCCGAAGCGGCCAAGGCCCGCGGCCTCGAACTTGGCCTTGAACTCGTCGAGGCTGCCGAAGGTGGCGTTGATCTCGTCGGCGAGCTTGCCGGAGGGGGGGCTGCCGCCGGGCGTCATCGTCCTCCAGAAGTAGCCGTGGTTCCAGTGGCCACCGCCGTTGTTGCGGACCGGGCCGCGGATGGCGTCGGGCACGGAGGCCAGGTCGGCGATGAGGGCTTCGAGGGGCTTCGCCTCGAGGTCGGCGTTGCCGGCGAGGGCCTTGTTCAGGTTGTCCACGTAGGCCTTGTGGTGGCGGCCGTGGTGGATCTCCATCGTGGCGGCGTCAAGGGCCGGTTCGAGCGCGTTGTTGGCGTAAGGAAGAGGAGGCAGTTCGTGGGGCATGGCGTTGGTCGTTGAGTGTTCCCAAATCGGTGCGCGGCCTCGCCCGGACGGCTGCGCGGTGGCGGGAGTCTAGCGGGCGACCGAAATGGAACAAGGACGGCTGAAGGCCCGTGGCGGCTCAGGGCTGGCCGTGTGAATTTTCTCCCGCCTCACGTACCAAAAAAGATGCGGCTGCCCGCATGGCGTCGGAGCGTCCGCTTCCGGTGATCTTTTTCTGCACCGTGGCCGGCCGTGATCCGGCGCGGGAGCAGCGGCGCGGCATGCCGCCCGACGAACGCCGCATCATCGGCGAGGATTTGAAGATCCTGCAGTTCCGCCGGCCGGCGGGGACGCCGCTGGTACGGCCGTTCGGTGACGGCCTGTGGGAACCGCGTACGCGGCTGCCGACGCGAATCGCCCGCTGCCTGTCCCAAGCGCCGGCCTGACGCCTCATCGTCCTGCACGACTTCATCAAGAAAACCCACAAAACGCCCCCCGCCTAACTCGAACTGGCCCGGCAACGCAGACATGCCCATGAAAGAGCTGAAGCAGCGGCGTAATCCGCATGACGGCAGCAGCCTCGACGACCTGCTCCGCGACGACGGAATCCTGGAGGAGGTCGGGACCGCGGCGCTCAAGCGCGCCGTCGCCCTCGAACTCGGTGAACTGATGGCGCACCAAGGCGTGCCCGAGACGGCGCTAGCCCGCCAGATGCGCACCTCGCGTGCGGCGGTGGACCGGCTGCTCGATCCCGACCACGTGGCGTTGACCCTGGAAACTCTGACCCGCGCGGCCGGGGCCCTGGGGTGCCGGGTACGGATCGAGCTCGTGCCGGCGTGACCTGAGCCCGCGCCGTCGACGTCCCTGCCGCTCACGCGAAACGAAACAAGCCGCCGGCCTGCGCCGCGTCATTCGGCTTTTCCGCGCGGCGGGGCGCCCCATTTTCCCTGCCCTCATGGCCAGCCCGAGAACTGACGAACCCTCCCCGGCGTCCGCCGCCGCGCCCGCCCGCCGGCCGCTCGGTGCGCTGCACGCGCGCCTCGACCGCTCATTCCTCGAGTACGCCAGCTACGTCATCCGCGACCGAGCCATCCCGAACCTCGCGGACGGCCTGAAGCCCGTGCAGCGCCGCATCCTCTGGGCCATGCACGAGCAGGACAACGGCCGCTTCGCCAAGGTCGCCAACCTCGTCGGCGCGACGATGCCCTACCACCCGCACGGCGACGCGGCCATCGGCGACGCGCTCGTGGTGCTGGCGAACAAGCAGTACCTCGTCGAGCGGCAGGGCAACTTCGGCAACATCTTCACCGGCGACCCGCCGGCCGCCCCGCGCTACATCGAGGCCCGCCTCACCGAGCTGGCGCGCACCGAGCTCTTCAACGACGAGCTCACGGAGTTCGTCCCCACCTATGACAACTCACGGCGCGAGCCGGTCACGCTGCCCTGCAAGCTGCCGCTGCTGCTCATGCTCGGCACCGAGGGCATCGCCGTGGGCCTCTCCGCGCGCATCCTGCCGCACAACCTCATCGAGCTGCTCGAGGCGGAGGTCGCGATACTGGAGGGCCGGCCCTTCAAGGTCGTGCCCGACTTCCCGACCGGCGGCCTGATGGACGCCAAGGAGTACGCCGACGGCCGCGGCTCCGTGCTCGTGCGCGCCAAGGTGAAGGTCAACAAGGACGGCATGGTGCTCATCACGGAGCTGCCGCCCTTCGCCACGACGGAGGGCGTCATCGCCTCGATCGAGGACGCCGCGCGCAAGGGCAGGCTGAAGGTCAAGTCGCTCAACGACTACACCTCCGAGCGGGTCGAGATCGCCATCGAGCCGCCGCGCGACGTGGATCCGGCGAAGCTGGTGGACGCGCTGTACGCCTTCACCCAGTGCGAGCAGTCGGTGCAGAGCCGGATCATCGTCATCCGCGACCAGCGGCCGGTGGAGATGGCGGTGTCCGAGGTGCTGCGGGCCAACACGGAGCAGCTCGTCACGCTGCTGCGGCGCGAGCTCGAGCTGGGGGAGAAGAAGCTCGGACAGGAACTCCACTTCAAGACGCTCGTCCAGCTCTTCGTCGAGCACCGCGTTTACAAGCGGATTGAGGGAGCGAAGACTGCCGACGCCGTCGCCAAGGAAATCCACGAGGGCTTCAAGCCGCTGCGCCGGCAGATGCTCCGCGACCTGGCGGACGAGGACGTCGAGCAGCTCCTGCGCGTGCCCATCCGGCGCATCTCGCTGTTCGACATCGAGCAGCACCGCGACGAGATGGAGAAGCTCAAGGCCGGGCTGGCCCAGATCAGGAGGCACCTGAAGAACGTGACGGGCTTTGCCATCGCGCGGCTGAGGGGTCTGATCGAGAAGCACCGCGACGAGTTCCCCCGGCTGACGCGCACCGGCCGCTTCGACGAGGTCGAGGCGAAGGAGGTGGCCTTCAAGACCTTCAAGCTCACCTACGAGCGCGATTCCGGATACCTCGGCCACAAGGCCGGCGGCGACGAGTTCACCACCATGTGCAGCCAGTTCGACAAGCTGCTGCTCGTCTTCCGCGACGGCCGGTACAAGGTGATCGAGCTGCCGGAAAAGCTCTTCGTCGGCAATGACCTCATCCATGTCGGCCCGCCCGAGCGCGACCGCGTCTTCACCGTGGCCTACGCGGAGAAGGACGCCACCTGGATCAAGCGCTTCACCTTCGGCGGCACGATCCTCGACAAGGAGTACGCGCTGCACCCCTTCCCCAAGGCGAAGGTGCTGCTCTTCGAGCCGGACACGCCGGAGCAGGTCTTCATCAAGTACAAGCCGGCGCCCTACCAGCGCATCACCCAGCAGGTGGCGAAGCCCGCCGAGCTGGCCGTGAAGAACGCGAAGGCCCGCGGCAACCAGGTCTCGATCAAGGACGTCGCCAGCATCAACGTGAAGCCGCCGCGCAACTGGGATGACCAGGAGACGCCCAGCGTGCTGCACTTCGTGTAGCGGAGGGCCGATTCCGGCAGTGGCACACCTTGGCCGCGTGCGATGAGGCGGAGCGCCGATCTCCGATGCGGCTCGAGGGTACTTGCGGGCAGATGCCCGCCGGGCCGGAGGCCGGCGCTCCAGAGCGTACCGCTGCCAAATTCTCCGGGGGTTGAAGGGCCGCCACGGCCACCGCATGATCCCGCGCCATGCAGAGCGTCTTCACCGGCCCGGTGTACGTCGTCCGCGACAACATTGACACGGACCAGATCATTCCCGCGCAGTTCCTGAACCTCGTGCCGACCATCCCGGACGAGTACGTGAAGCTGGGCAGCTACGCGCTCTGGGGCCTGCCCAACTCGTCCTATCCGGAGCGCTTCGTGAAGGACGGCGCGATGGCCGCGGAGTACCCGATCGTGATCGCCGGCCGGAACTTCGGGTGCGGCAGCTCGCGCGAGCACGCGCCCATCGCGCTCGGCGCGGCGAACTGCCAGGCCGTCGTGGCCGAGAGCTTCGCGCGCATCTTCTTCCGCAACTGCATCGCCACGGGCGAGCTGTACCCGGTCGAGACGGGCGTCCGTCTCTGCGAGGCGTTCAAGACGGGCGACGTGGCCACGGTGGACATTGACGCGAACACCATCCGCCACCACGGCACCGGGAAGGTGTACGCGCTCAGGCCGCTGGGCGAGGTGCGGCCGGTGATTGATGCCGGCGGCATCTTCGACTACGCGCGTAAGTCGGGGATGATCCCGGCGGCGGCGGCGTGAGGCGCGCCGCCATGCCTGCGGCCGAGCCGATCCGCTTCTTCCACCGCTACGCCGGCCGCGTCGAGACGGAGGCGGTGTACGGGGAAGGCTGGCTGCGCTGGACCTACGGCACCCTGCCCGGCCGGCTGGCGCTGCACGCCGTGGCCAAGCGCGCCTGGTTCTCCCGCTGGTACGGCCGGCGCATGGACCGCCCGGCCAGCGCGCGAAAAATCGCGCCGTTCATCGCGCGCTACGGCCTTGATCCCGCCGAGTTCGCGGACCCGCCGGAGAGCTTCCGTTCGTTCAACGAGTTCTTCTACCGCCGATTGAAACCCGCTGCGCGGCCGCTGCATCCGGACCCGCGCGCGGTCGTCTTCCCCGCGGACGGCCGGCATCTCGCCGTGCCGGACGTGGACCGCGCCGCCGGCTTCTTCGTGAAGGGCCAGCGGCTCGACCTGCGCCGGCTGCTCGGCGCGGACGACCTCGCGGCGGCGTTCACCGGCGGCACGTCCGTGCTGTCGCGGCTGTGCCCGGTGGACTACCACCGGTTTCATTTCTCCGTCGCCGGCCGGGCTGGGAAGCCACGGCTGATCAATGGCCCGCTCTTCTCGGTCAGCCCCATCGCGCTGCGGCGGAACCTGGCGATCCTCTGGGAGAACCGCCGCTGGCTGACGCTGCTCGAGACGCCGGCGCTCGGCCGCGTGGCGATGCTCGAAATCGGCGCAACGAACGTGGGGTCGGCCGAACACACGTTTGCCGAAGGCGCGGTCGAGCGCGGGCAGGAGAAGGGCTTCTTCCGCTTCGGCGGATCGGCCGTGCTCACGCTCTTCGAGCCGGGCCGCGTCCGGCTGGCGGACGACCTGCGGGAGCAGAGCGCGCAGCACCGCGAGCTCTATGCCCACGTCGGCGACGGGATGGCGTGGGTGGCGTGAACGTGCTGCCGGCACCTGCTGCGGCGAGGCGCCGCAGACACCTTCGGCGACGGCGCCTCGCCGCCACGGCTCGAGCCGGCCGGATGCCGGCAGCTCGCTCAGGCCGCGGGGATCTTCTCCGCCAGTTCCTCCGCCGGATACGTCCAGATCTCCGCCAGCGTTGGATGGTAGTGCGGCACGGCGGCGAACTGCCGCACGGTCATCCGCGCGGCCATCGCCACGGCCACCTCCTGGATCAGCTCCCCGCCCAGCGGCCCGACGCACGCGCCGCCGAGGATTTCGCCCGTGCGCGGGTCGGCGAGCAGCTTCACGAAGCCGTCCAAGGCGTCCATGATCATGGACTTGCCGTGGTCGTTGAAGGGATGGGACGCGGCCACAAACGGAATGCCGCGCGCCCGCGCCGCCGCCTCCGTCAGGCCGGCCGCGGCCACCTGCGGCTCGGTGAAGACCACGCTGAGGAGCAGCCGGTCATCCAGCTCCCTCGGCGCGCCCGCGCCGAGGATGTTCCGCGCCGCCACCTCGCCCTGCTGGATGGCGACATGCACGATCTCGTGCGGCCCGCAGCAGTCGCCGGCGGCGTAGATGTGCGGCGCCGAGGTGCGCTGCGCGGCGTCGGTCACGATGCGGCCGCCGTCCGTCACGACGCCGGCAGCGGGGAGGTTCAACCCGCCTGTGTTCGGCGTGCGGCCGAGCGCGTGAAGGATCGCCTCGGCCTCGACGGTCTGCGTCCGGCCTTCGTGCTCGAACACGACCACCCGGCCGGAGCTGGTCCGGCGCGCGTCCAGCAGCCGCGTACCGGTGAACACCTGGATGCCCTCCCGGCGAAACACCGCCTCCACCACGCGCGCCGCGTCCTCATCGAAGCCGCGCAGCAGGCGCGGGCTGCGCTGCACGAGCGTCACGGCCACGCCGAAGCGCGCGAAAAACTGCGCGAACTCGCACGCGATCGCCCCGCCGCCCAGGATGATGAGCGAGCGCGGCAGCTTCTCCAGCCGCACACAGTCGTCGCTGGTGAGGAAGCCCGCGTCCTTCAGCGCCGGCAACGGCGGCTCCACCACGACCGAGCCGGTGGCGATGACGAAATGCCCGGCCCGCAGCGTCCGGCCGTCCGCCAGCGCGAGCGTGTGCGGGTCCACGAAGCGCGCGGTGCCGCGGATGAATTCAAAGCGCCCATCGCCAAGCTGCCTCCGCCGGTAGCCGGCGAAGTCGGCGATCATCGCGTCCTTGCGCGCCATCACGGCCGGGAAGTGGAAGGTCAGCGGCTCCGGGCGCAGGCCCCAGGTGGCGGACTTTTCCGCGAGATGCTTCACCTCGGCGGCCCAGAGCAGGGCCTTGGTGGGCATGCAGCCGCGCAGGATGCACAGGCCGCCGACCTCCTCGCCGCCCTCGATCACCGCCACACGCCGCCCGGCCGCGGCCAGGGTGCGGGCGGCGGCGTAACCGGCACTGCCGCCGCCGAGGATGGCGGCGCCGAATTCGAGCGGCTGGTTCATGCGGCAAGCGTGGCGCGGAAACGCTGCCGCGGCCAGCCGCGTGACGGCGACACCCCGTCGCCAAGGGTGCTGGCGGCGGCGGGCCTCCCGCCCTTAGCCTGCGCCGCCGTGACCCGCGCCGATGCCCCGCTGTTGACCGACCTGCTGCGGGACGTGTCGCGCTCATTCTACCAGACGCTGCGGCTGCTGCCGCGCACGGTGCGCCGGCCGATCAGCCTCGCCTACCTGCTCGCGCGCGCGACCGACACGGTGGCGGACACGGACCTGGTGCCGGTGCCGGAGCGCCTGATCGCGCTGGACCGCCTGCGGCGGCGCATCCTGGGCGAACGCCCGCAGCCGCTCGACTTCGGCGACCTCGCCGCGCGGCAGGCGGACGACGCGGAGCGGGTGCTGCTCACGCGCGTCGAGGAAGCAATCGCGGCGCTCGAGGCGCTGCCGAGCCTGGAGCGCGGGCTGGTGCGCGACGTGCTGCGCACGATCACCAGCGGGCAGGTGCTGGACGTGCAGCGCTTCGCCGGCGCGGGCACGGACGCGATCCGGGCGCTCGCATCGGCAGCGGAACTGGACGACTACACGTACCGCGTGGCGGGGTGCGTGGGGGAGTTCTGGACGGACCTGTGCCGCCTGCGGCTCTTCCCCCGCGCGCGGCTGGACGACGAGCATCTGCGGCGGGACGGCGTGCGCCTCGGCCAGGGCCTGCAGCTCGTGAACATCCTTCGGGACCTGGCGCGCGACCTGCGACAGGGCCGGTGCTACCTGCCCGCGGACGGCCTCGCCGCGCTCGGGCTGGCTCCGGCGGACCTGCTGAATCCGGCCGGTGAGGCGCGCGTGCGCCCGCTTTACGACCGCTGGCTGGCCCGTGCAGACGAGCATCTCGCCGCGGGCTGGCGATACACGCTGGCGCTGCCGTGGCGACAGGTGCGAGTGCGGCTGGGGTGCGCCCTTCCGGTGCTGCTCGGCGTGAGGACGCTACGCCTGCTGCGGGCCGGAAATCCGCTCGACCCAAAGGTGCGGCTCAAGGTGCCGCGCCCGGAGGTGAAGCGCCTGCTGCGGCAGGCCGTGCTGCGCTATCCGGTGCCGTCGTGGTGGGCGGCGCTGGGAAAGCGGTAGCGACGCATCCGCGCCACCGTCCGCACCCCGGGCCTACTTCGCCGCCGCGGGCGCGGCCTTCGGCTTCACCTTCGTGTCCCGCTCCTTCACGAGCGTGGCGTTCTTGCCGATGCGCTTGCGGAGGTAGGTGAGCTTGGCGCGGCGGACCTGGCCCTGTCGCTCGACCTCCACCTTGTCAATGCGGGGGGAGTGGACCGGGAAGATGCGCTCGACGCCCTCGCCGTAGCTGATGCGGCGCACGGTGAAGGTCTCATTGAGGCCCAGGCCACGCCGGCCGATGACGACTCCGGCGAAAATCTGAATGCGCTCCTTGTCGCCCTCCACGACCTTGGTGTGGACCCGCACGGTGTCGCCGATGCGGAATGGCGTGACCTCCTTCTTGAAGAAGGCCGACTCGATTTTGTTCAACAATGCCTGGTTCATGATTCGTTTCTTTCTGCGGCCGGACTCCCGGCCCCGCCCCGCGCGAGCAGGTCCGGACGCCGTTCTGCGGTACGACGCCGCGCCTGCTCCCGGCGCCATGCCCCGATGGCGGCGTGGTTGCCGGAAAGCAGCACGTCGGGCACGGCCATGTCCCGGAACTCCGCCGGCCGCGTGTAGTGCGGATATTCCAAGAGACCGTCGCCGAACGATTCGTCCGCGGCGCTCCGGTCGTCGCCCAGCGCCCCTGGTAGGAGGCGGGTCACGGCGTCCACGATCACCATCGCCGGCAGGTTGCCGTTGGTGAGCACGTAGTCGCCGATGGAGACCTCGTCCGGCGCGAGGCCGAGCCGCACCCGGTCATCCACACCCTCATAGCTGGCGCAGATGAGCAGCAGATGCGGCCGCGTGGCGTACTCGCCGGCCACGGCTTGGTCAAAGACCCGGCCGGACGGCCCGAGCAGAACGACTCGCGTGTCGTCTCGTCGCAACTGTTCGACCGCTTCAAAGATCGGCTCGCACTTGAGCACCATCCCGGGTCCGCCCCCGAACGGTCGGTCGTCCACCGTCCGATGGCGGTCGTGGGTCCAGTCCCGGAGATTGTGGACCCTCAAATCCAGCAGCCCGGCCGTCCGCGCGCGCTGGATGATGCTCTCATCAAGCGGCCCCGTGAACATGCCGGGAAAAAGAGTGAGCACATCTATCTGCACGGTGCCCTCCACCCCGTCCTCCGGAGCCGGAACAAAATCGTCAAGGACGCCTGCGCGCCCCTTGGTCGTCGTTCAGTTCCACGCCGCACCGGAGACCCTGCCGAGCGGCGCCCGCGGTCAGGAGCGTGCGGATGGCGCTGATCGTCCCTCCCTGCCGGCCCACGAGGCGGCCGGTATCCATCGGGTGGACGTGAATCTCATAACAGGTGCCTCCGTCCCGCTCGCGCGGGACGATCCGGACGGCATCGGGTCGGTCCACGAGGCCACGGATCACGTTGTCGAGGAAGGCCTGCATGGCCTCGTCAGGCAGCGGCGGGCGCAACCGGCGCGTTGCGGCGGGCCTTGCGGATAAAGCTGGCCACCGTGTCGCTCGGCTGGGCACCGACGGAGAGCCAGTAGCTCGCGCGGTCGAGGTTGAGGGTGAAGTTGTCGCCCTTCCTCTTGGGATCGTAGGAGCCAAGCTCCTCGATGGTCCGGCCGTCCCGCGGGCTGCGGGAATCGGCCACGACGATGCGGAAGGCGGGCGTGTTGCGCGCGCCGATCCGCTTGAGACGAATGCAGACTGCCATGATGTGTGGAATTCCCGCCGGTTGTCCGGCACAGGGGCGGGGAAGGTGGCGTCGGGCGGCTGATGTGGCAAGCCTCGTTTTGGCCCTTCCGGGGCGACATTCAATTCGCCGCGCGGGTCGGGGCGGGCGTCACCCGCAGGGCGAAGCCCGCTGGTGACTCGGCCGCGGCCAGGGACCGCGTCAGGTCCGCCCAGGTCAGCGCGCCGGGCGCCTCCACCAGCGCGGCGCCGGACGCCGTGGCCTCGCCCGGACCCACCCGGCCGGACTCATTCTTCAGGCTGCGTGCCACGAGCACCTCCGGCATGGCCGTGAACTGCACGCGCGCGGAGGTGTTTGTGCCGCCGTCCAAAAAGGCCACTGCGGCGAACGGGCCGGATCCTGCCTCGGCCTCCGGCACCGCCGTGGCAAACCGCGCCAGGTCCGCCAGCCGCGTCCCCGGCGCGGGCAGCAGGCGGATTTCCAGGCTCCACCCAAGGTCGCGGCGCAGCGCAACCAGCGGGGCGAAGGCCTCGCCGCGCGGCGGATCGAGCGCCGGCAGGTTGGTGGCCAGACGGACATCCACCCACGCGGCACGGCCGGCTTCATCGAAGCGTACATCGAGGACTGCGAGGCCGGGCCGGGGCGAGACGGGCTTGAGCCGCGCCGCCTGCCGCAGCCGCTTGAGCAGCGGGCGCGCGGGCGCGTCGAGGCCGGCGCCGTCCAGCGCAGCCAGCGTCGGTGCGAGTTCCGCGAGGTACTGCCGGAGCAGTCGCAGCGCAGGATTCCGCCCGCCCGCGGCGGTGCCCTGGGCGGCGAGGTTCAACAGATCGGCGACCGCGGCCGGCGGGAGCTGCCAGGCCAGCGGCAGGACGTTCGACGGCACGCGCGGTTCACCGGCCGAGGCGGAGGCCAGGTCCACGAAGAGGCGGTGGTCGCCCAGCGGCTCACGCTCAAAGCGGTCGGCGGCAAGGGAGAATTCCCGTGACCAGGTGGCGCCGGGTGCGAGGTCGAAGGTCTCCTGCGGGGCGTCGAACACCGCGCCGCGCGCGAGGCGGCGGCCGGCGGCGTCAATCACCCACGGCTGGAACTGGTCGGGCCAGACGAGCGTCCGCGGTTCCGCGGCGCGGTTGCGGACTTCCAGCCGCCAGGTGTTCGTGCCGAGCGGCGTGAGGGCGGACGGGCCGGCGAGCTTCAGCTCAAGTCCGCGCCTGGCCGCGCGCGGCCCGCGCTGACGGAGGTAATCTTCCACCCCGAGCAGGGCGACCTCGACCGGCGGCGTGGCGGTGGTGCCGCGCCAGACCGGGAGGTTGCGCGGCACGACGGGCTGCTGGTTCGTGGTGACACCCGTGTAGGTACCGGCGAGCGTGTAGCGGCCGGTGCCGGGCAGCACGGCCCAGTCGGACAGCTTCGTCTCAAACTCCCGCACCTCGCCGGGCGGCAGTGTCTCGGCCCGCGCGAACATGTGCGCGACGGCCGTGACGGGCGGCACGGTGTCTATCGGCACGCCGTTCGACGTGACCGTCATGCGGCCGTTCTGCCGGCAGCAGGCCTCCCACATGAAGGCGAGCGGCACGGCGGAGCGGTTCTCGAAGTGCCAGAAGAGAGGGATGTCATCGCCCAGCACCCATGTCTCCGCCTCGGGAAAGCGGAGTGAAACGTCCACGGCCGGGTCAGCGGCGCGGGCGGAGAGCGCGAGGGCCAGCGCGAGGCCGGCGATGCAGCGGGGCGGCTTCACGGCTGCACCGCCTCCAGCCGCAGATCGTCGAAGCGGATGGGCGTGCCCGAGAAGGGCTGGCCCCACACCGCCGCACGGCCGGCGATGGGCGGGGTCGTTTCCTTCCAGGTGATCGTCCAGGTCCTGGGCTCCTCGGTGCCGTCGGCCCACGCGCGGCCTTCGATGATCCACTCGGCGTCGCCCACCTTGCGCACCTGCACGCGCAGCCGCGTCCAGGCGCCGGAAGGCCAGGTGAACGGCGCGGTGGCCTTGATCTCGTCGCCCTTGAGGATCTCCACCGCCTTCTTGGCCGGCACCACCTGCACGCGGTAGCCGGCCACGCCGTTCAAGCTCAGGCCGAACACCGGGAAGCGCCGGCCCTGCCCCGTGCCGAAGAAGCGTGCCGTGGCCGTCACGTCCTCCTTTTTCGCCGGCCCCCACAGCAGGCCGAACGAGTCGAGCGGCGCGCCGGGCAGCTCAAGCTCCCGCCCGCCCTCCGCCTCGCGCACCGCGAACTGCCCATCCAGCACCAGCATCCCGTCCGGCACGGAGCCGATTTCGGCGGCGGAAAAATCGGCGTTGAAGAGCGGCTCCGCTGCGCCCGCGGCGAAGGCGGCGACGAGATGGATTCCAGCAAGGAAAGGACGGCGCAGCATGGCGGGAAGGACGGGCGGGCGGGGAAAAGATTCGACGGCTCTCACGCTGAACGGACCCGGCGGGCCCTGACCCGGCGGCCGAAGAAGGCGTGTTCCTTTGCGGCCGATGTCACGAGCCCAAGCTAGCCGCCGCCGCGCCGCGTGTCGAACCCCTTACTCCCCGTGCAGGGCGTCCACCAGCCGCCCGCGCAGCGAGGCGCACGTCGCGAGCCACGTCGCCGCCAGGCCGAACAGCGCCACGCCCCCGAGCGTCACCGCCAGCGATCGCCACGGCACCGGCTGTCCCGCGAGCGCCAGCGCCGGCAGCACCGCCAGCGCCGCGGCCGTGACGCCGAGGCCCAGGCCCAGCGCCAGCAGCACCGCATGCTCCCCCAGCACAAGGCGCCCGAGCCGCGCGCGCGGGAAGCCCACCGCGCCCAGCAGCGCCAGCTCCGCGCGGCGCTCGAGCACGTTGCGCAGCACCACCACGCCCAGCCCAAAGCTGCCCAGCAGCAGCCCGATGCCCCCGAGCACCTGGAACGTGCCGAGGTACGTGTTCTGCACCGCGTTGAACTGGTCCAGCCGCCGCGCCGCCGGCGTCAGCTCGAGGCCGTAATCCTCGAACGCGCGCGACAGTGACGCCGCGACGGCCGCCACCTGGTTCGTCGGCGCATCAATGAGGAAGAACCGCCGCCCGCTCTCGCCGGGGAACAGCCGCGTGAAGGCCGCCTCGTCGATGACCAGGTTCCCCTGCAGCACCGAGTTCGCGACCCCGCCCACCAGCCGCAGCTTCACCGGCCGGCCGTTCTCGTCCGCGTAGTCCAGCGTGTCGCCGATCCGTTTCCCGAGCGCCCACTGGATCGAGGCCGCGTCGCCGATGGCCGGGATCTCCGGCACGCCGCCCGTGGAGGGAAGTTCCTTCCGCAGCGCCAGCCAGCCGTGGGTCACGTCGAGGCCGCTGGCCAGCGAGGCGAAGGTGAAGGCGCCGCGCCCCGCGAGCAGCGCGGGGTTCACGCCGAGCACGCGCGGACGCTGGGCGCGGACAAGGTTCAGGCAGCTTGCCTCGTCGCCGTCGCGCACGCGGAACGGCACGATGCCCACGCCCGGCAGGTCGTTCGTGGAGAGCCCGGCCGCCTCGACGCCCGCAGCGGTGGTGAGGTCCGCCACCACCGGCAAGGCGGCCTCGCCGATCAGCGCAAAGCCTCCGGTTCCGCCGCCGCGCCGCCCGGCCTCCCGCTCCGCGTCGAGACGGAACACGCCGATGCTCGCAACGAGGAAAGCCCCGCTCGCCAGCAGCGCCGCCGTCGCGAGGCTCCGGGTCCGCCGCCGCGTCAGCCCGCGCGCGGCCAGCGTGGCGGCCGTGAGCCGTGAGCGCGAAACCTCCGCCCCGATCCGCCGCAGCCACACCGCCAGCGCCGCCAGCCCGCCCACCAGCAGCAGGAATGCCGCCCCGAAGAACAGCGGCGCAGAAGCGACCCCTTTCACCAGCCCCACCCCGGTCACCGCCGCCGCGCCGCCCAGCCCCGCGAGCATCAGCCAGAGCGCCGGCCGCCCGCGGCCGGCGGCCCCGGCCGGCTCCAGCTCGCCTGCCAGCAGTTCCCGCGCCGGCCGCCGCGTGTGCCGCCGGAGAGCGAGGCCGATGACGAGCACGGCGATCACCGACGACGCCAGGAAGCCCGCCGCCAGCGACGCCGGCGTGGCGTGGAAACCCAGTGCCGCACCGGCCACCGCGTCGCGCCACACGGTGTTCAGGCCGCGGATCATCGCCCCCGCATAGGCCACGCCGCCGCCCACGCCGAGCAGCGCGCCCAGCAGCGCCAGCGCCGCCCCCTCGGCCAGCCACAACCGCCGCACGCGCCGCGGCGTGAAGCCCAGCGCCAGCAGCGTGCCGATCTCGGGCAGGCGCTGCTCGAGGCCGAACTGGAACAGCAGCGCCATCAGCAGCAGCGCCGCGCCGATCAGGAAAAAGCTGAAGCCGAGGAAAAGCTGGCCGAAGTCCTGCCCCTGCGCGGCCGACGCCAGCGCGCGTTCACGCACCGGCTGGAACGCCAGCCCGACCGCCGCCGGGTCGAGGTTGGCCCGGGTCCGTTCCGCGACGAGCTGCGCGGTGCGGTACGCCTCGATGCGCGGCCGGACTTCGTTCGTTGCGGCCGCCTGCTCCGGGCCGATCCAGCGGATGGCCGTCAGGTCGCCGAAGCGGTTGGCCCACATCGCCCGCCCGGCGGCGAGGGAGATGAAGGCCTTGGGCGTGCCGCGGTGCGCCTTCCAGTACGCCTCGTCCCGGTCGCGGATCTCGTGGACGAGCGGGAAACCCGCGTCCCAGTCCTGCGTGCTCTCGGCCTTCGCGAGGCCGGGGAACTCCGGCATGAGCGTGCGGTCCGCGTGCAGCCCGGCCAGCGGCACGACGGCGCGGACGCGGAAGCGGTTCGTGTGCTCGGTCAACTGCGCGCCCCCGTCCACGCGATAGTAGGTGAGCGTCACCGTGTCGCCCGGCTTCACGCCGAGGTCGGTGGCGAGCCAGTCGTTCACCAGCATCTCGTCGTCCGCGAGGTCGGCCGGCGTGTACGGCGGGCCGGCGGCGGTGACCATCGAGTAGGGCGTCAGCTGGCCGTGCGCGGCGAGGCCGTTGGCGAGGTAGGTGAGGATGGGCGTGGCGTTCGTCTGCGCACGCAGCTCGGCGAGCAGGCCCCCTCCCTCGGGCGTGAACAGGGCGGCGGGCAGGCGGTTGGTGTTCACGTCCGCGGCCAGCGCGGCGGCCGTGACGGCGGGCGCGAGGAAGATGCGCGGCGTGGCCAGCTCCGCGAAGGGGCGCAGGACGTTCGTGTCCGCCGGTTCCGGCCGGAGCAGGTCGTGGCGCACGGTGAGCCCCGCGTCCGCGAGGCTCCAGCCGGCGCTGGGCGCGTCCGGGTCGTCCGCGCCTGGCCCGGCGAGCGCGCGTGTGAGCAGCGCCTCCATCTCCGCACCGGTGGCGGGCAGCGGCGGCAGCGCCCAGGCAAGGAACTTCTCGCGGCTGGCGGAGGGCACGTAGCCGGCGATGCGCCGCCACGCGCGCGTCTTCCAGGTCTCGGGACGCGGATGTTCGCCGGCCGCCACGAGCAGGAGGTTCGCCCGTCCGGCCAGCCCGGCGCGTGCGGCCAGCACGTCCCGGCGGACGAAGGCGTTGAACGGCGCCGCCGGGCTGGAGCCGAGGTCCAGGTCACCGAGGAACCGTGGCCCGAGCACGCCGGCCACGGTCAGCCGCAGGGCCACGCTCGCATCGTCGCGCGGCGTGATCACCGCGTCACGCGAGAGCGCGGAGGGCTTGTGGATGCGGAGCACGACGGCGTCGCCCGGCACGGCGCGGAGCTGCTGCGCGAGCGCCGCGTTGAGCCAGACGGCGTCCTCGGCGAAGGGGTGCATCGGCTGGCGCTCGTCGAGCCGGCCCGAGCCGAGCGGGAAGAGCGGGAAGCTTTCGTCCACACCGAGCACCTGGACGCGGTTGGCGCGCGCGGCGCCGTCCTGACGTGCGGCCACGCCGGGCAGCGCGAGCACGGTGGCACCGCGGTCATGCTCCCAGCGGCCGTGCCAGTCGGGGCCACCGGCCGGCCCCGTCCCGTCACGCGCACCGAGCCGGGTCAGCAGGGACTCCTCGAAGAAGCGGTCCTGAAGCTGCAACGCGGAGTGCGTCGGGCCGAGGCGGGCCAGAGCGCGCGCGCGCAGGCTTTCGCGCACGGAATCGCCAACGATCAGGGCGCCGATGAGCGCCGCGCTGCCCAGCGCCGCGCCGAGCAGCACGCCGGCATGGATGCGCCAGTGAAAGTGCAGGCTGCGGCGGAGCAGGCGGAGGAGGGTCATGCGGCCTCCACCAGCGCCCCGTCCCGCAGCTCGCACACGCGGCCCATCCTCCCCGCCAGGTCCGCTGCGTGGGTGACGACGATCAACGTCACGTTCTCCTCGCGGTTCAGCTCCACGAGCAGCATGGCAAGGTTGGCGGCGGACGCACGGTCCAGCGCGCCGGTGGGTTCGTCCGCGAGCAGCAGCGCGGGCTGGTTGACCAGCGCGCGCACGACCGCGGCACGCTGGCGTTCGCCGCCGGAAAGCTCCGCCGGCCGGTGGTCCAGCCGGTGGCCGAGGCCAACGCGTTCGAGCAGCCGGCGCGCGCGCGCCGGGGCCGCGTCCTGCAGCGCCGCATCCTCGGCCGCGAGCGCGGGGACGAGGACATTCTCCAGCACGGTCAGGTGCGGGAGCAGATGGTGCGATTGGAAGATGAAGCCGACGCGCCGTGCCCGGAGCCGGGCGAGCGCGGTGTCGTCGAGCCGCGACAAGTCCTCGCCGTCAAGCAGCACACGGCCCGCATCCGGCCGGTCGAGCGTGCCGATGAGGTTGAGCAGCGTGGTCTTGCCGCTGCCGGACGGCCCGACGATGGCGACCGCCTCGCCGCGCGCGATGGACAGGCGGAGGCCCCGCAGCACGCCAACGTCGCCGCCCCTGCCGTAGCTCTTCGTGACGTCCACCAGTTCGAGAAACCCCGCGGTGACGGACATGGCGGTGAAGGTTGGCGGGCCTGCCGGCGGTGCAACCGGATTTTGGACGCGACTCTTTCGTGCTCCTGCTCGTTCCCGTCCTCATCGTCGCGAGGACGAGGACGAGAACGATCTCCCTCACCCGGTCGCCAGCAGGATTGTCCCGGCCACCGCGACCAGGCCACCGACCAGCGAACGCCGGGACGGCCGCTCGCCCTCCAGGCGCGCCGCCAGCGGGATCACCACCAGCGGCGTCAGCGCCACGATGGGCAGCACCACGCCGGTGCCGCGCTGCGCCAGCGCCCACTGGTAGCAGCTCACGCCAAGCGTCGGGCCGGCCAGCGCGTTGGCGACCACCCACGGTGCGGCGCGGCGCAGCCGATCGGAGGCGGGGCCGTCCTCTCCGCCGCGCGTCCCGCCGGCGAAGCGCGCCACCAGCCCGCGCCGTTGCAGCCACAGGAACGCCACCGCCGTCACCGCCACGCCGGCGACGATGCGCTGGTAAGCCGCGGAAAGCCCGTCAATCGGCCCGCCCGCCGTGCGGGCCGCCTCATTCGCCACGCGGCTGAACACCGCGCCCAGCCCCTGTCCCACGGCGGCCACCAACGCAAAGACCACGCCGAGACGCCAGCCAACCGACGCGCCGCCGGCGCCCGCCGGTGCGAGCGCGAGGGCCACGCCCGCGAGGATCGTCAGGCTGCCCAGCATCTCGCGGCTCGTCATCGCCTGCCCCAGCCACAACCACTCCACCGCGGCCGCAAGCGGTGCGGCCGCGCAATGCACGATCAGCACGCTAAGCCGCGACCCGATGCGCGGCAGCGCCTCAAAGAGCGCGATGTCGCCGAAGCCCATGCCAACCACGCCGCTGAGGAGGAACCACTTCAGTCCCGCGCCGCCGAAGCCCGCGCCCAGCGTGTGCGCGTACGCTCCCAGCAGCAGCGTCGCCACGCACAGCCGCGCCAGCAGCGCCGGCGTGCCGCCCAGCACCGCCACGGAGCGGTTGGCCGACACCGCCGAGAGCGCGAAGAGCACGGTGGCGAGGAAGGCGGCAATCATGGGCGAAGCTCAAACCGCGAAGTTCAAAGCTCAAAAAGAAGCTCCCAAGGCCAGCGCCGGGAGATTCACCGCGTCCACAGAAGGGACGGTTGGAACGTGCAACCCGGAGTTTTCCTCGAGCTTTGAATTCTGCGCTTGGAGCCTTTCACCGGGCCGTTGACACGGCGCATCCGCGGGCGGGACGTTGCCGGCGATGCTACGCGTCGTTCTCCCTGCCGCGCTCGTTGCGCTGCTGGCCGCGTGCTCCGCAGCGCCGACCCGCAACACCGCCTCGGCCGCCGACACCAATGCGGTGCGCACCGTGCCCGGCCTGCCGCCCATCCCGGGCCGCGTCCACTCAGTCAACCCGGGCCTCAAGTTTGCGGTCATTGATTACTCGCTGGGCGGCACGCCGGCGGAGGGGGACCGGCTGGCGGCTTGGCGTGGCGGCCAGAAGGTGGCGGAACTGCGCGTCTCGGGCCAGGGCCGCGGCGGCTACCTGGCCGCCGACATCGTCAGCGGAGCGGTCGAACCGGGCGACGAGGTGCGGCCATGAGGCTCACTGCCGCGCGGCGGCGGCGGCTCGGCGCGGCACCCTCACGACGGTGCGCTTTTGGTACGGGCTGGCGAGGTTGAAGTAGATGCCGCACAACGGCCGGGCCGCACCGGATTCGCTGAGGATGACCGTGACGTGCCGGTCCAGCGCGATGCCATGGCGGAGGCCCTCCGCACGCGTCTCGAAGGCGATGATGGCCTTACGGACCAGCGAGCGCAGGCTGTCGGCAAAATCCTCCGTCGGCTTGTCGAGGCAGACGACGAAGCGGTCATACTGCCGCGTGGCCTCCGCAATCTCCGGCCTGAATGTGTCGACCGTCACAGGGTTCAAGCTAGGGAGCCGGCCCGCCGTGGCAAAATCAAAATGCCCGGACCGCGGGGACGCGCATGGCGCCTTGTGCCCTTCCTCGGGGAGACCCCTCAGCCCGCGCTGCCCCGCCGCAGGCCCACTTGATGCGCGATGTCGTCGAACTCCGCGCGGCTCACCTGGTGCAGCTCCTTGCCGCGGGCCTTGAGCTTTTCGTTGATCTTGATGGCCTTCTCGACCATGTCACCGTGCGTGCCTTCGGTGCCGCCGACGAGGGCGAAGTTCTTCCCGGTCGTGACGCGCTTGTGACCGTCGGAATCCAGCCCCACACCCAGCAGGAGGGCGTTCCTTCTCGGCGGTGACGGCTCATTCGCCATGCGCCACGCTTCGCACGGAAACCCCCGCGGTCAAGCATGCCGCTCCGTTGGCCAGGCCGCCCTCGTCTTTCGTGTTCGTCGCCTTCCTTCTTGGCTTGCCGCGATTCTGGCTGAAAAATCCCCGCCGCTTTTCGTCCAACACGCCATGATCCGCCGCCTGCCCGCGCTCCTCGTCGCCGCCCTCGCCCCGGGGCTGCACGCCGCCGACGCCGTGGACTTCCTCCGCGAGGTCCGGCCCATCCTCGCCTCCTCCTGCGTGAGCTGCCACGGCGGCGAGCAGGACAAGGGAGGCCTCAAGCTCGATACCCTCGACGCCGCGCTCAAGGGCGGCGACGACGGCACCGCCCTCGTCCCCGGCGACCCCGCGAAGAGCCCGCTCTACACCACCACCGTCCTCCCGCCGGACCACGACGACCTCATGCCGCCCAAACCCCCGGCGCTCACCAAGGAGCAGACCGAGGTCCTGCGTCGCTGGATCGCCGAGGGCGCGAAGTGGCCCGCGGGCGCGGCGCTCACCGCCGTCACCCGCATCAACTTCGTCAAGGACGTCCAGCCCATCCTCGAGCTGAACTGCGTCGCCTGCCATCGCGAGGACCACGACAAGGGCGGCCTCCGCCTCGACACCAAGTCCCTCGCCTTTTCCTCCGGCGATTCCGGGCCCTCCATCATTCCCGGCTACCCCGAGCGAAGCTCCCTGTACACCACCACCATCCTCCCGGCGGACCACGACGACCTCATGCCGCCCGCCAACAAGGGCGGCCCGTTGCCCAAGGAGACCACGGACATCCTCAAGGCCTGGATCGAGCAGGGCGCGCCTTGGCCCGATGGCATCAACCTGACGCCGAGGAAGCAGGAGGAGGCCGGCGGCGACGAAATGGCCAAGACCAGGGCCATCTGGGAATTCGTCACCAAGACCACCCGGGAGCGCGCCGCCGCGGACATGGCCGCCTACACCAACACCCTCCCCGGCACCCGCGTCAGCTTCGCCATGCTGCCCCTTCCCGCCGGTGAGTTCAGCATGGGCAGCCCCGACTCCGAGCCCGGCCGCCAGCCCGACGAAGGCCCGCAGGTGAAGATCAGGCTCTCCCCCTTCTGGATGGGCCGCACCGAGGTCACCTGGAACGAGTACGAGCTCTTCATGCGCCCGGAGAACGAGCAGGACATGCGCAAGCGCAACCCCACCGACGAGTACCTCAACAAGGTTTCCGACGCCGTGAGCCGCCCCACCAAGCCCTACGTCGAGATGAGTTTTGGCATGGGCAAGGACGGCTACCCGGCGATCAGCATGACCCACCACGCGGCCAACAAGTACTGCCAGTGGCTCAGCGCCAAGACCGGACACTTCCATCGTCTGCCCACCGAGGCCGAGTGGGAGTACGCCTGCCGCGCCGGCACCACCACCCCCTGGTCCTTCGGCGACGATCCCAAGCTCATGAAGGAGCATGCCTGGTACGGTGGCAACAGCGACTGGAAGTACCAGAAGGTCGGCCGCAAGAAACCCAATCCTTGGGGCCTCCATGACATGCACGGCAACGTCCTCGAATGGTGCCTCGACCAGTACGACGCCGAATGGTTCAAGCGCCACGCCGGCCAGGTGCTGGAAAACCCTTGGAACCGCGCCACCAAGCCCTACCCCCACTCCGCCCGCGGCGGCTCCTGGGACGACGAAGATACCGCCAAGCTCCGCAGCGCCGCCCGGCGCGCCTCCAACAAGGACTGGAAAATCCAGGACCCGCAGCTCCCCAAGAGCATCTGGTACCACACAGACGCGCAGTTCCTCGGCTTCCGCGTCGTGCGCCCCCTCGAAGTGCCCACCGTCGAGGAAATGCATGCCTACTGGAACAATGGCGTGGAGAAGGACTGAGCCGGCGCACGCGGGCGCCGCAACGTTTTACGGCCACCACGCGCCGCCGCTCAGGTTGGTGTAGGAGCCGGAGCCGGTCGTCTCGAGGCGCACGGCACGGACGAGGTAGGTGGATTCCCGGCCACCCGTTGCGTCGCGGAACTCCTCCCCGGCCACCGGAGAGGTGGTGAGCCTCTGCAGCGGGGCGCCGCCGCCGGCCTGCCGGTACACGTGGCAGCCCTCGGCGCCGGGCGGATTGCGCCACGTCAGCGTCACGCCGTCCGCGCCGCGGCGGCCGGAGAGGCGCGCGGGCGGCGCGAGGTGGCTCCAGCGCAGCGTGGGGTCGCCGAGCAGCACGCAGGTCCGCGTGGTGCCGGTGTTGTGGTCGTTGTGGCGGATGGAGTCGTTGGCGGTGCGGAGCATGGCGTCGCCCAGCGTCCCGCCGAGGGCGAGGACGTCGAACTGGTAGAGCGTGAAGCGCGTCCAGACCGTGGCGAGGCCGTGGTCGCGCGTGGCCAGCATCGCGCGCAGCACGTTGTCCTCGCCGAGGTTGTAGTCGCCGAACCATGAGCCGAGCAGGACGGTGAAGGCGACGGCGGGCGGCGGATCCAGCGCGGCGATCTGCGCGGCGGTGAGCTGGTTCGGTCCGCCGTTGCGGATGCGGCTGCTGGCGCCCGCGGCGGACTGGAGGCCGAAGAGGAAGCTGTTGGCGCCCGTGGCGGCGAAGAGGTCGCCCCGCACCACCGCGGCCGGATCATCGCCGAAGAGACGCGGGCCGAGGCGGCCGGCGTTGTGCCAGATCGAGAGGTCCGAGCCGCCCTGGAAGAAGCCCTCGGCGACGAGGCGCGCCTCGGCACGGAGTAGGCCGGCGCGCCAGCGGCGGACCTTGTTGAACCAGGCGCGGGTGAGCTCCAGCTCGTTGCGGCGCGTGGCGGCGTACACGCCGGGGAGCTTCGCGAAGTCCGCGCGGGCGACCGACGCCTCGAGACGGGTGTTGCCGTCCGGCGCGGTGGCGACGAAGGCCGTGTCCCACTTGCCGTCGCCGGGCACGTTGCGTGTTTCCGGATGCGTGACGGGCATGAGGATGTACGCGGGCTGGCTTTCGCGGTCGGTCCACACGCCATCCATGTCGCCGTAGTAAACGTCCGATGGCCACGCGCCGAAGTGATTGTCGCCGCGGCCGGTATGGCTGTCCTCCGCCTGAAAGCCGGCATAGGGCACGGCGACGTGGCCCACGAGGAACACGGCGCGGAGCCGGCCGGCCGTGGCCTGCCAGGCTTCGAGCACCATGGCCTTCACGCGGGCGATCTTCTCCGGATTGGCCTCCCAGCGCGCGTCGTCATGCCGAGGCGCCTCGCGGCGAAGCACGCGCCAGCCGTCGGCGAACACATCACGTTCCCAGGCACCAAGCTCGGCGCGCAGGCCGCGGGCGAGCGTCTCGTCCACGAGCAGCAGGATCGCGCCGCGGTCCTCGATGGCCGGCGCGCGCAGCCCGGCCCGGAGGTCCTGGAACTGGTAGCGATGGCGGTTGGTGACGACACGGTACTGCCAGACTTCACCCGGCTGCACCGAGGCGTCGAACCAGCTTCCACCGCCGGTGCCGCGGTGGACGACGGTCCAGTTGGTCGTGCCATCCGGTGCCCGTTCGAGCTCGAACGGCAGGTTGGGATTCAGCCGCCACGCGACGCGCAGGCCCGTCGGCGCGTCTGAAGCCGCGGCGCTCATCGCGATGCCGTCGTGGAAAATCTCCAGGTCCGTGAAGGGCGTGAGGCGCGCCTCGACCGCCGCCAGCCGCCCCCCACCGGTGGCGACCTCGAGGCCGCCGGCCACCGCCGCGGGCCCGGGTACCTGCAGCCCCAGCCCGCCGCCGAGCTGCAACACGGTGCCGCCCTGCACGATGTACGAGCGGTCGGGGAAGAGGTTCACGATGACCTCGGACCAGACGTTGGACACAAAGCGCGCTGCGTAGGGGATGGCGAAATCCCGTCCAGGTTCGGCACCCGCCGCGGAACGCAGGCCGAGCCGCGTGCCGCTGGCGTCGAGCGTGAGCGCGAACACGCCGTCGCGTCCGCCGCCGAAGCGGAACAGCGCCACGGGCGCGCCTGGCCCCCGGCCGCCCGGCTCGTTCGTGCTGGACCAGTCCGGCCGCAGGAGCAGGCGCAGGCTGAAGCCGGCGGGATTCAGCGCCAGCCGGCCGCGGTCGTCGCGGCCGGGCAGCCGCAGCACCGCGCCGGGCGGGAGGTTCGTGCCGTCGTCGAGCCAGCGCGCCTGCGGGGAGAACGCCTGGGCAGGGGCGGAACCGAGGACGAGAGGGAAGATGAGGAACCAGGCGGGGCGCACGGCAGATGAAGTCTGGAACCACCAAGCCCCAAGTTCCAAATCCCAAACAAGCTCCGGCAACCAAACTCCAAGCCCGGCCCCGCCGCGGTGCTGGGGTTCAGGCCTTGGAACACTTTCTGGAACTGGGAGCTCGGGCGCTGGAGCTTCCTAAATCGCCTCCGCCCGCTCGAAGACCTCCTCGATCGTCGCCGTCACGGCCGTGCTCTGGATTTTTGCGAGGCGCGCGTAGAGGCCGCCAAGGGCGACCAGCTCGTCGTGCGTTCCGCGCTCGACGAT
>JBJXFY010000421.1:0-16974 GCA_046155815.1 Limisphaerales bacterium
CTGCGTCATCTGCGTCATCTGCGGATCCCTGACGCCGGAGGCCCCCGGCGGGACCGTTACTAAGGGCCAGACCTTTTGCCCGGGACCTACGCCAACGGCGCGGCCTCAGTCCTTCTCGGCACCGGCCTAAACCAGCAGCCAGCCTACGGCCACGAGCCGCACGGGACCCATGCCGGCGCGCATCACGTTGAGGAAAGGCCGCTCGGGATTGTTTACCAGGAAACCCTGCATCACGCCGGCGAGCAGCAGCGGAACGACCACCAGCGCCACGCCGCCGAGCACCAGGCCGGCGCCGAGACCGTGCAGCACCGCGGGCGCGGGCCGGCCGGCGATCCCGGACCACGCATCGCCTTGCAGCGCGAGCAGCACGGGCAGGAGGAAGGCGAGCAGCACCAGGAGCTCAAGGCCGGGCGTGAACCAGGTCAGGCGGAACAGCGCCGCGCCGGCCCGGAGGTTCACCAGGAATGCCAACGCGCCCGCGCCCATCCAGCCCGCGAGGCCGGCCAGCAGCCAGCGCCCGCCAGCGGCGGCCCTGAGCTTCGCCCAGCCGCCGCCGGCCAGGGTCATGCCGAGATTGCAGGCGAGCGCCAGGAACCCGATCGCGGCCAAGGTCCGGCCGGCGACGCCCGCGCTGACCAGCCAGCGTGGGACCGGGTCGCCGTGCGCCGTGACCGCCCACGGGGCAAAGAAAATCCACGCCCAAAAGCCGAGCAGCGCGAGCTGCCGGCTGGCCAGCGGCACGCCCGCCAGCTTCGGGACGAGGTACAGCAGCCCGGCCAGCCCGACGCCGCCCGCGGCCACGGACACCAGCCCGTTCAAGGCCCAGCGCCGCACCACCACCCCCGTCATGCCGGCCGCCTCCGGCCCGGCGCCAAGCGTAGGAATCACCGTCAGGAACCAAGGCAGCACGAGCAGCGCGGCGAGGAGGAACCACGCGGCGGGATACGGCTCGGCCTCGTCGCGACGGGCGTGGATGACCAGCGCCGACGCGGCCCACAGCGCGGCGGCGACGATGAACAACGGGAAGACACGGGCGGGGTACTCGAGCCACTCAGCACCGGAGTTCCGGCCAGCCAGCACGGCCGCCGTGCCGGCGGCGACGCCCAGGTTCCAGAGCAACGTTCCGGCCAGCGGAAGGCCCGCCACGCCGCCGCGCCCGCCGCCCAGCCGGGCGAGCAGGCCGAGGCCGGCCAGCGCGGCCACAGGCAGGATGAAGCCGAACAGCAGGGTGGTGGTGCCGGCAGCGTGGAGACGGCCGTAGGTGAGCCACGGAGTGTCCGCGAGCAGGGACGGGGAATGCAGCTTGACCGAAGCCAGCAGCAGCGCGGCGAAGGCCAGCAGCGCCCAGGCCGCGGCGAGGGTGAAGCCAAGCAGCGCGGTCCCGCGGGCGGGCCCGCCCGACTCGCCGGGTGCCGCAAGGTTGGACAGCACGGAGGTCATCGGGGGCGGCCGCTCACTCGAACTCGCTCTTCGGCGGGGGCGGCGGGGGCGGCACGAAGAAGGCCTTCTCGGCGCGGGCGAGCAGCTCCTTGCGGGCCTCGGCCGGGTTCTGCCAGGCGCGTACGGCGAGCTCCATCGCGCGGTCATTGGGCAGGCGAAAAAATCCCTTCTCCCTGTCAATGACGCCGAAGTTCGCGAGCTCCGCCTCACCCTTCTGGCGAGCCTCGGCGAGGATCTTGTGGCGCTCGGCGGCTCGGGCGGCATTCACGTCGCCCGGGCGCGCGAAGTGCCGCAGGGCGCCCACGAGCACCGCCATCGCGAGCACCGCGCCGAGGGCGCCGAGCCAGTTGAGGGTCTTCATGGAGCAGCAGGTGGGGGCGGTCATGCGCGCTCAGTGGCCGGACGGCGGCAGGTGGATGCCGAGGCATTCCGCCATTCGGGGATCCTTCTGCGGGAAGGGAGCGTGCGCGCGGAAGCTGCGGAGGAACCAGATCGCCAGCACCCCGCCCATGAACATCAGGCAGGCGAGGTCGAGCGGGTGGAGCACGAAGCCCTTCTCGTGGCGCACCGGCATGATGTTGAAGGCGAGGTCGGCGAAGTGCATCGCCCACGCCCAGCCCGCCAGCGGCAGCATCACGGTGAGGGACTTCTTCGCGTCCGTGCGGAGCAGGAGCAGGAAGGGCAGCAGGAAATGTCCGAAGATCAGCAGCATGCCGATGCTCCACCACGACCCCTCCTCCCGCTGCACGAACCAGAAGGTCTCCTCCGGCAGGCTCGCGTTCCAGATCAGGAAGTACTGCGAGAACGTGATGTAGGCGTGGAAAACCGTGAACGCGAAGAAAAGCTTGCCGGCGTCATGGTAGGTCGACTCGCGCACCACCGGTGCCAGCGGGCCGTGGCGGTGGAGCACGGCCATGATGACGTACATCGTGGCCAGGGTCAGCCACACGCTCCCGGCGAAGTACCAGACGCCGTACATGGTGGAGAACCACTGCCATTGCAGGGACTTCATCCACAGGATGGCGCCCAACGTGAGCGTGGGTGCGAACAGGAAGATGCCGGCCGCGGACCACCTGCGCATCGAGCGCGTGCAGGACGCGGCGCCGGTCCGGTCCTGCTCCAAGGAGAGCGCGCGCAGGCGGTGCGTGAGGAAAATCCAGACGGCCAGCAGCACGAGCGAGAAGACCGTGAACACGGGACGGTTGAGCAGCGCCTTCTTGGCGTACAGCGAGTGGTCCACCGAGGCGTCGGCGTGCATCCAGCCGTAGAGGGCCTTCTCCTCCCCGGCGATCCAGGCGTTGAGGAGGATCGGCAGGAAGAACGCCGCCATGATGGGCGCGGAGCAGGCCAAGTGCTCGTTGATGCGCCGGACCGGCACGGACCACTGGGCGTCAAACAGGTGGTGCAGAAGCACCAGGAACAGCCCGCCCAGCATCAGGCTGAGATAAAACATGAACGCGAGCAGCCATGAGAAGGCAAACTGGTGCTGCAACGAGGGGATGAACGCGCCGGCAAGCACGCCGATGCCGCCCAGCGCGGCGAGCGCGAAGGGCAGCTTGCCCAGCGCGGAACTCGTGTCTCCCGGCGCGGGCAGGGCCGGTGCGGTGGCGGCAGGGGAAGCCATGACGGTTACTTGAGCGTGGCGAGGACGTCGGGCGGCACGTCGGCGGCGGTGCCGAGCCGGGCGAGTTGGAGGGCGCGCAGATAGGCCACGATGGCCCAGCGGTCCTCGGGTTCGATCTGCGCCCCGTAGGGGCCCATCAGGCCGCTCGGGCTGCCCATGCGGATGACGTGGTACAGGTAGCCGTCCGTCATCTGGATCTTCGCCTGGTCGAGCAGCGTGGGGATGGCGCCATGGCCGTACTTCTTGACCACGCCGTTGCCGTCGCCCGCCGCGCCGTGGCAGGGGGTGCAGTGGATGGTGTAGCGCTCCCGGCCGCGGGCCATGAGCTGCATGGTCACCGGCAGGGGGCCGAATTCGACGAAGTTGGTCTTGCCCGCCTCCCGGCCGGTCATGGCCGGATTATCCTCGAAGGGGAGCACCTCCCGGCCGCCGACACTGACCGCGCGGGTGCGCGAGACGGTGCCCTCGACCGGCTGGCGCGAGGAAAGGCCGTCCTCCCAGCCGGAAAAGCCGCTCGAGGCCTGCGGGCGCAGCTTGAGCTGGCGGTCCATGTCATTCCAAATCTCGATGGGCGGCCGGCGGGACAGGTCGCCGCGGCGGCCGGCCACAAGCACGACCAGCACGCAGGTCAGGGCGAAAAAGGCGAGGAAGTATCGCATGGCTCAGTCCTCGACGACCTCGATGTTCTTTCCGCCCAGGCCCTCGAGCAGCCGGCGGGTCTCCGTCTCGGAGAACTTCGGGTCCGCGTGCTCGACCACGACGAAGAACCGGTCGTGGGTAACCGCCTTGAAGCGCGGGTGCTTGAGGAGGGGGTTGTACAGCCGGGGAAGGCGGTTCAGAAGCGCCATGCCGCCGAGCGTGCCAAAGGCGCCCAGGAGGATCGTCAGCTCGTAGCACACCGGGAAGGCGAAGATCGGGCTGAAGAGCGGCTTGCCGCCGACCGGGATGGGGTAGTCCACTGCGCCCATCCACCAGATCATCAGCATGCCGAGGGTGAAGCCGGTGGTGGCGGCCACGAAGGTGAACCAGCCGACCTTCGAGTTCTTCAGCCCCATCGCGTCGTCGAGCCCGTGGACCGGGAAGGGTGTGTGGCAGTCCCAGCGACGGTAGCCGGCGTCGCGGATCTTCTCCGCGGCGTGCATGATGGCGGCGGGATGCTCGAACTCGGCGAGCAGCGCGTAGGGACGGGCGGCCGTGCTCATCAGTGGTGTCCTCCCAGCTTGGCACCGCCGGCCGGATGATGCGGGTCCGCGGCCGGCGTCACCGCCTTGACCTCCGCGATGGCGATCAGCGGCAGGTAGCGGATGAACAGCAGGAACAGCGTCATGAAGAGGCCGAAGCTCCCGACGAACGTGAAGATGTCCACGTAGGTCGGGCGGAAGTAGTCCCAGCTCGAGGGCAGGTAGTCGCGGTGGAGCGACGTGACGATGATCACGAAGCGCTCGAACCACATGCCGATGTTCACGAAGATCGAGACGATGAACACGAACACCATGTTGGTGCGGCACCACTTGAACCAGAACAGGTGCGGGGTGATCACGTTGCAGGTGACCATGATCCAGTAGGCCCACCAGTACGGACCGAAGGCGCGGTTCTGGAACGCGTAGAGCTCGTAGGGGTTGCCGCCGTACCAGGCGATGAAGAACTCCATGCCGTAGGCATAGCCGACCATCGAGCCGGTCGCGAGGATCACCTTGCACATCAGCTCGATGTGCCGCGTGGTGATCATGTCCTGCAGGCCGCACAGCGTCCGCAGCGGCACCAGCAGCGTCAGCACCATGCCGAAGCCCGAGAAGATCGCACCGGCGACAAAGTACGGCGGGAAGATCGTCGTGTGCCAGCCGGGGAGCTGGGACACGGCGAAGTCAAAGGACACGATCGAGTGGACGGAGAGCACCAGCGGCGTGCTGAGGCCGGCGAGGATGAGATAGGCCTTCTCGTAGTTGCTCCAGTGGCGGTTCGACCCGGTCCAACCCAGCGAGAAGAGGCCGTAGCAGAACTTCTTGATCCGCGAGGTGGCCCGGTCACGCATGGTGGCGAGGTCGGGCACGAGACCGGTGTACCAGAAGAGCAGGGAGACCGTACCGTAGGTCGAGACGGCGAACACGTCCCAGAGCAACGGCGAGCGGAACTGCGGCCAGATCGCGTTGGAATTGGGGAACGGGATCAGGTACCCGGGCATCAGCGCGTACCAGACGCGGCCCGTGTGGACGACGGGGAAGATGCCCGCGCAGGCCACGGCGAAGAGCGTCATGGCCTCGGCGGCACGGTTGATCGACGTGCGCCACCGTTGCCGCAGCAGGCAGAGGATCGCGGAGATCAGCGTGCCGGCGTGGCCGATGCCGATCCAAAAGACGAAGTTGGTGATGTCCCACGCCCAGGCGACAGGCTGCTGGAGGCCCCAGACGCCGACGCCCGTCGAAATGAGGTAGGCGACCAGCACGAACATCATCGTCATGCCGCCGGCGGAGATGATGAAGGCGGGCCACCACCAGCCGGGCATGCCCTTTTCGGCAATGCCGGCGATCTTGTCGGAGATCCAGCCGAAGGGCCGGTTGTTCAGCACCAGCGGCTCGCGCTCAAGGCCGGCCGGGACCGGCACCACGTAGGCCGGCAGCTTGTCGGAGGTGGAGGCCATCAGTGTCCCCCTTTCGCGGCGGCGCCTGCAGGTGCCGCGTGGCCGTCGCCGGCGGCGTGGCCGGCCCCGTGCGCCCCGAACGGATTGCTGTGATAGAGCCGCTGGTAGTCCTCGATGCTGAGCGGGAACTCGCGGAAGTCCGGCATCTTGGGATTGGGGTTGCGGATGCGGGCGAGGTAGGTGACGCGCGCCCGGTTGTCGAGGAAGCCGAGAACCTCGTAGTTGCGGGACTGCTTCTTGAGCTGGCTGACGCGGCTGCCGGGGTCAAGCAGGTTGCCGAACACGATGGCCTCGGCAGGGCAGGCCTGCTGGCAGGCGGTCTTCACCGCGCCGTCGCGGACCTGCACGTCGCCGCTGGCACCCGCCTTCACCTTCTGCGCGATCTTGGCGCCCTCGATGCGCTGCGTGCAGAAGGTGCATTTCTCCATCACGCCGCGCATTCGGACGGACACGTCCGGGTTCTTCGCCATGCGGACCAGTTCCTGGTCGGCGGCGTCGCGCTTGGCGAGCGGGCCCTTGTAGAGGTTGCCGCGCATCCCGTCCTTGATGTGGGCGTAATCGATGGGGCGCTTGTTGTAGTCGAAGAAGTTGAAGCGGCGGACCTTCCAGGCGCAGTTGTTGGCGCAGTACCGCGTGCCGATGCAGCGGTTGTAGGCCATGAGATTCAGGCCCTCGGCGTCGTGGACGGTGGCGTTCACCGGGCAGACGCTCTCGCACGGCGCGTTCTCGCAGTGCTGGCACATCATGGGCTGGTTCACGACCTGCGGGTCGTCGATCCAGTCCTCCTTCCACTGGTTCTCATCGGCGACGAGCGGGTTGCGCACGCCCTCGGCCATGCCCGTGAAGTAGCGGTCAATGCGCAGCCAATGCATCTCGCGGCCGCGGAGGACCTGGTCCTTGCCCACGACCGGAATGTTGTTCTCGGCCTGACAGGCCATCACGCAGGCCCCGCAGCCGGTGCAGCCGCCGAGGTCAACGACCATGCCCCACTGGTGGATGTCGCTCTTGAGCTCGTCCGGCCGCTCCTCCCAGGCGTGCTGGTACACCCGCTTGGGCCGGCCGTTCGCGTCGTGGGGAATGTGGCCGACGTGGGCGTCGAGGTCGAAGTTGCGCGCGAAGTCAGGCTTTGCCTTAAACTGTTCGAGGTTCGCCTCACGGACGATCGGCCGTCCGGCCATGGCCCAATGGCTCTGTGTCACCGCGAGGCGGAAGGTTTCGCCCGTGCCGGTCACCTTGGCTCCGGAAACGAGGGACGGCGTGGCGGACATCCGCAGCGGATAGGCGTTGAAGCCGGCGCTGGTGCCCTTGAAGCTGGCTCCGCGACCGGGCTTGGTCCGTCCGTAGCCCAGCGAGATGGCCAGCGTGTGGTCGGCCATGCCGGGCACCACCCACACCGGGGCGGTCATTTCACGGCCGTTGGCCTGAAGCCTGACCAGCTCGGAGTTCACCAAGCCCAGTTCGGTGGCGGTGCGTCGGCTGACGAGCAGGGCGTTGTCCCACGTCAGCTTCGTGACCGGGTCCGGCAGCTCCTGCAGCCACGTGTTGTTCACATGGCGGCCGTCATCAATCTTGGCGTCGCGGGTGAAGACAAGGTCGAGGCTGTCCTTGCCGGGCACCACGGGCTTCGGCGCGACGGCGATCTCGCGGGACACCGCCGTGGCATCGATGACGGCGTCGCTCACCGGCTTTGCGGCGCTGTCGGCGAGGTAACCGAGATAGAGGAACTTCTCCCAGGCGTCCTCGGACTGCCCGCCGGTCGCCGTGAAAAAGGTGGCGCGGATGACTTCGTGCGGCCGGGTCGCGGTCTCGCCGGCGAGGCGCGCCAGCACCTCAGCCTCCGTCAGCCCGCCAAAGAGCGGGGCGATCAGCGGCTGCACCGCCAAGACCGTTCCGTCCGAGGCGCGGGCGTCGCCCCACGATTCGAGGTAATGCGCGGCGGCGAGGTGCCAGTCGCAGACCTCGGTCGTCTCGTCCTCGTAGAAGCCGAGACGGACGACGGTGCGGGCCTTGCGCTGCGCGCGGGCCCAGTCGAGGTCGGCGGGTGCGGTGAGGACGGGGTTGCCATGGAGGATGACCAGCGTTTCCACCTGCCCCGCGTCGAGCCCCTTCGCCAAGTCGGCCAGGGAACCGACCGCCGGTGCGGGGGCCTCGATCAACGTCACGGTCTTGCCGAAGCCGTCCAGCGAGGCGTTCAGCGCGTGCGCAATGAGATGCACGGCCAGCGGCTGCCGGATGCCCGCCAGCACGACGGCCCGCCCCCTGTGCGCAGACAGGTCGGCGGCGCATTCGGTGATCCACCTGGCGTCCACGCCCGCCGGTGCCGGCAGCGCCGCCAAGGCGGACTTCACCTCGCCGTCCGGAAGGAGTTCCCGGGCAATGGCCGCCGCCAACAGCAGCACCTGACCGGACGCGAGGCGGAGCCGGTGGTCGGCCGATGACCCGGTCAGGGTCAGCAGCGGCTCGACCACGTACAGCCGGCTCATCGGGTCGTGGCCGGAGGAAACCTTGCGGGTGCGGGCGAAGCCGCGGGTCATCGGCCCGCCATCGTTCTCCGTCCCGAGGAAATCCGCGTCCAAGGAAAGGATCGCCCGGGCGCGCTCCAGCCGGACATTCGGACCGACGGCCCGGCCCGTGGCCAGCGACGCGGCGCGGCGATGGATGTCGAAGTCCACCGGCTCGTAGGCGTACACCTTCGCCTCCGGCATCCGCTGCTGGATGAGTCCGAGCAGCCGTTCGCGCGTTGGCGAAGCCGCGTGGTCCGTGAGGATGGCCAGTCCGGCACCCTTCTTCGCCGCGGCTTCACGGCCAGCCTGGCTCAGGAAGTCCTGCACCTGAACCACGGGGACCGCATTGCCGCCCCGGGTGTGTCGCCGCGCGCGGTCCGGATCGTAGAGGTCGAGAATGGACGCCTGGGCGAAGAGATCCGTACCGCCGCCGAAGCCGGGGACTTGGTCGTTGCCCTCGACCTTAATCGGCCTGCCATCGTGCTGCTTGGCCACGAGCGGGACTGCACCCGTGCGGCTAGGCATGGCCGTCGCGTAGTACTGCGGGACGCCGTGGGTGTAACCTTCCGGCTGCCGGCCAAACGGCTGCAGCACCTCCTCGGGGCGGCGGCAGCCCGTGAGGCCGAAGCCGGCCAGCGCCAAGGACGCCCCCATCAGCTTCACAAAATCCCGCCGGGAAGCCGGATCCGTGAGTTCGCTCGCTCCGGCCGGGAACTCGCGCTCCACCAGCGCCTGGAATTCCGGCGAGCCGGAACGGTCGTCCAAGCCTCGCCAGTAGCGGACGCCCAAATCCGGCTCGGGGGACGCGGGGGGAATGGATTTGCTCATCGGTGGCAGGCGGAGCAGTTCTCGGAAGAGCGGACCCGCCAGTCATGCACGACCTGCAGCATGGCGGCCTCATGCGCCACCGGGTCGGCCGGCTTCCAGTCGAGGTTGTACACGTCCTTCGGATCGCGGAGGTAGGCGGCGGGGTTGCGGTGGCACTCGAGGCAGAAGCCCATGCTCAGCGGCTTGGCGTGGGAGACCTCCTCCATCTTGTTGACCTGGCCGTGGCAATGCACGCAGGACACGCCCCGGTTCACGTGCACCGCGTGGTTGAAGTAGACGTAGTCCGGCGTCTTGTGGACCTGCACCCACGGAATCGGTTCGCCGGTAAAGTAGCTCTGCCGCACCAGCTCCAGCTTTGGATCCTGCGCCAGCACCTGGTTGTGGCAGTTCATGCAGGTCGAGGCTGCCGGGATGTTCGAGAACCAGCTCTTCTCGACACCGTTGTGGCAGTAGCGGCAGTCCATGCCGAGCTGGTCCACATGGATCGCGTGCGAGAAGCCCACCGGCTGTACCGGCTGGTAGCCGACCCTCGTGTACTTCGGGGTGAAGTAGTACCAGACCCCAGCGAGCGCCGCGGTGCTGGCCAGCGCGCCCCCGACCAGCACGAGGCCGGGCAGGCGGTTGGTCCACTTCGGAAAGATCTCGGACATGATGGGCCGGGTCGCGGCGAGGCGTGATTTCACCCCGTCGGCGGACGGCCTGTCAATGCAGCCGGAAGCCCGACACGGGAAAAAATCATCTAATCCAAAATCTGGTTTTGAATTAGTGCGCCTTTACGCCACCCCTGTTTAAGGCGGAGGCCGGACGCCGGCAAGAGCGCTCTGGCCGGCGCGGAAGATTTTGATTCGCTTAATTGCGGCGATAAGGGCCCGCATGGCATCCACGCCGGCGGTGGATCATCGCAGCGCAAGCGTGACCGTGCCGCGGGTGACCTGGAGAAGGGCGCCGCGGCGGCGCACGGCCAGCACGTCCAGCTTCAGTGCCTCCCCGCGCGGGCGGCGGTTGAGCTGCCGGCCGACGGTCGTGAGCTCCATCGCGGGCTGGCCATCGAACGCGATCACGACCTGGCTGCGGGCGAGGCCCGCGGCCTCGGCGGGGCTGCCGCGTTCGACGCCGGTAATGAGCCATGACGAGGCGGGGTCGAGGCGCAGCTCGCGCGCGAGGTCATCGGGCACGCGGTCGAGCGCAAGGCCGGTGCGGCGGCGGAGATACTCGGCGTTGAAGACGGAACTTTCCGGCAGCAGCCGCACGGCCACGTCGCGTCGCTGGTCGCCACGGAGCACGACGAACTTCGCCTCCGGCGCGTCGGCGCCGAGTTCGCGGTACACCTGCAGGGCGGAGCGGGCCGGCCGGCCGTTCACCGACATCACCTCATCACTGGGTTCGAGGCCGGCGGTGTCGGCGGGGCTGCCACGCTGGAGGGCGGTGATGACGATCGGGGGCTTCATGCCGCGCAGGGTCGCGCCAAACCAAAGGCTGCGCGTGAGCTCGGGCGACATCATCTCCGCGAGGGCGGAATCGATGCGGCTGACCGGGATGGCGAAGCCGATGCCCTGCGCGAAGCGGAGGATGGCGACATTCAGTCCGATGAGCTCGCCACGGAGGTTGATGAGCGGGCCGCCGCTGTTGCCGGGATTGATGGCGGCGTCGGTCTGGAGCCAGTCGGCCACGTCCATGTTCTCGCCGTCGCGTTCGGGGCGGCGGGTTTTGGCGCTGAGGATGCCGCGGCTGACGGAGCCGCCGAGGCCAAAGGGGTTGCCCAGCGCGACCACGGTCTCGCCGAGCAGCAGGTCACCGGGGTCGGCGAAGGGCACGGCGCGGAAGCGTCGGCCCGTGGGCGCCTCAAGCCGGAGCAGCGCCAGATCGTGCGCATCCGAGGCGGCGACGAGCTTCGCGTCCAACGGCTCCCCGCCGTCGGCGAGCGTGACGCGGATGCGCGCGCTGTCGCGGACGACGTGCTGGTTGGTGAGGATCCAGCCCTCCTCGTCGATGATGACGCCGGAGCCGCTGCTGTACGGCGTGTCCGGCGCGCGGCGGCGGTAGCCGAAGAACTCGCGGAGCATCTGCTCGTAGGGATCAGCGCGGTCGTCCGCGAAGGTGGCGATGTTCACCACCGCCGGCAGCACGCGCTGGACGGCTTCGACGCAGGGGTCGCGGCGCGGGTCGGCCGGCGCGGCCGTGGCCGTGAGCGCGCCCAGCGCGACGAGGAGAATGAGCCGCGGGCGTTGCATCGCGCGGGACGGCGGCCTTCACCTCTTCCCGGCCCGCTCCATCGCCGCCCGGGTGAGCGCGTCGAACGACGCGTACTCCTTGAAGCCGGCCGGCGGACCGAATTCCTCAGGCCCCGGCGGCGGCTGGAGGCGCACCGCCTTAAGCTCGATGGTGATGACGCCGTCCGAGTCGTTCAGGGCAAGGCGTACGGGCAGGTTCGCGTGCCGGGCGGAGCGCCAAACCGTGCCGGTGAGGGCGCTGCCGTCCGGGCCGGTGATGGTGATCTGCTCGCGGGCGGCGCTTTCGCCGGCGACGCGCTCCTCGCCGTCGGGCCGGGCCTCGATGCGAAGGGTGGCGGGATCGGGCATGGCCCCGGGCGGCAGCTCCAGGTAGGCGCTGGCCTTGAGGTCGGGATAGCTGATGAGCATCCGGCGGGCGTCGGCGAAGATGACGCTGCTCATCTTCGCCATGCCCATCTTGCGGAGCGTGGCAAGCTGGTCGGCGGGCATGTCTGCGCCTTGGAGTCGGCCCACGTCCACATCGAGCCGAAGCCGGCCGTCGCGGGCGAGGAACTTCATCGGCACGGTCACCGGCTTCATGCCGGCCTGCCGCGGGGTGACGGACATCGTGCAGTCCGCCGTGAAGGGCGGGGCATCCGCGTAGATGCGGGCGAGGGCGGCGTTCACGTCGCCGCCCTGGCCGGGAATCTGGGCGGCGGAGGGCCGGAGAAGGCACAGGAGGCCGAGCAGCAGCGCGGCCGGGCGGAAGCTCATGCGGCGACGGTAGCGGCCCGGCGCGGGCACGCCAGCGTCGGGCCGCCGCGCCGCGTGCCGGCGGCGTGCTCCCCCCGCCCTGACCGTGGGAACCGATGAATGGACGCTCCAATCCGATTGGAAAAAGGAAATGGACCACCTCCCTTCCCGGGCCGGCAGGCCGACTCGGGTGCCGCGCCGCGATGCCTTCTCCGCGCAACTGCAATTCTACGCCGCGGGGGGGTTTGATCCGCCGGGCGGCGCGCCGCAGACTCGCCCTGCATGTCCCGGTTCCGCCCCCTGCTGCCGTTTCTCGTTGCCGCGCTGAACGCCGCCGCCGCGCCGCTGCCGCTGATCCCGCGCGAGCTGTTCCTGGCGGCGCCCGAGCGCACCGCGCCCCTGGTCTCGCCCGACGGCGCGCGCCTCGTCTGGCTGGCCACCACGAACGGTCTGCCAGGCCTTTTCGTCCGCCCGCTCGGCGGCGGCGAGGGCGACCGCCTCGCCATGATCGCCCGCCGGCCCATGAGCGACTTCCGCTGGACGCCCAACAGCGAAGGCCTGCTCTTCACGCAGGAAACCGAGGATGACGTGCCACACGTCTTCCTGATCGAGCTCGGCGGCGGGAATGTCCGCGACCTCACGCCGTTCACCGGCGTCTCCGCCCGACTGCTCGAGGTGAACCTGAACGTGCCGGACTTCGTGCTGGCCGCACTCAACCTGCGCGACCGCCGCCGCATCGACCCGTTCGTGGTCAATCTCCCCACCGGCGCGCTCGAGCCGGCCGGCGACAACCTGGGTGGCTTCACCGACTGGCACGCGGACGCGCGCTTCCGCCTGCGCATGGCGCTTGCCCCGCTGCCCGGCGGCACCAACGAGCTGCGCTTCCGCCCGGACGAGGCGGGCCTCTGGCGGCCCTTCCTGCGCTGGGGGCCGGAGGAGACCACGCGCTTCATCGGCTTCGCGCCCGACGACGAGAGCGCGTGGGTCGTCTCGACCGCCGGCACCAACGCCCTCCGCCTGCTGCAGATCAAGTTCGACCACTCCGAGGTGCGCGCGCTGGCGCAGGATCCGCGCTTCGACGTGACCCGCGTCCTGCAACGCCCCGCCACCAACGTCCTGGAGGCCGTCCAGTTCGAACGCGCCCGGGCCGAATGGCAGGCGCTGGATCCCGACCTCGGGCCCGATCTCGAGTTCCTGAAGCAGTCCACCCGCGGCGACTTCGACGTCCTCACCCGCACGGCGGACAACCGGCAATGGATCGTGGCCCACCTGCGCGACGACGAACCGCCCTCGTACCACCTGTACGACCGCACCGGCCGCCGGCTCACCCCGCTCTTCAGCACCCGGCCGCGGCTCGTCGGGCAGCCGCTGGCGTCCACGCGCGTCGTCGAGTTCGCCGCGCGCGACGGCCTGCCGCTCGTGGCCTACCTGACGGTGCCGCGCAACGCGGAGCCACGGGCGCTCCCGCTGGTGCTGCTCGTGCATCCCGGCCCGTGGGCGCGCGACCGCTGGGGCTTCGACCCCGAGGTGCAGTGGCTCGCCAACCGCGGCTACGCCGTCCTGCAGGTGAACTTCCGCGGCTCGACCGGCTTCGGCCGCGCCCACCTCCGCGCCGGCTTCCGCGAGTGGGGCGGCCGGATGCAGGACGACCTGCTCGACGCCCGCCAGTGGGCCGTGGACCAGGGCCTCGCCGACCCGGCGCGCATCGCCATCATGGGCGCGGGCTACGGCGGCTTTGCGGCGCTCACGGCGCTCACTGCCACGCCGGAGCTGTTCGCCGCCGGCGTGAGCGTGGCCGGCCCGGTGAACCTGCTCGCCTACCTCCAGGGCCTCCCCGCGCCGCTGGCCGGCCTGCGGACGCTGCTCGAGGAGCGCATCGGGCATCCCGAGCGCGACGCGGAGATGCTCCGCGCCCGCTCGCCGCTCACGCGCGCCGACGCGCTCCGGCGGCCCGTGTTCCTCGCGCAGGCGGCGGGCGACCCGCAGATCCGCACCGGCGAGACGGACGAGTTCATCGCCCTCGCGCGGAAGAACAACGTGCCGGCCGAGTACCTCGTCTTTCCGGACGAGGCGCAGGGCGTGCTGCTGCCCGCGAACCGCCGCCGGCTGCACGCCGCCGTCGAGGCCTTCCTCGCGCAGCACCTCGGCGGCCGGGCCGAGCCGCCCGCGCCCGCCGAGGAATGGGCGAAGCTGAAGCGGTGAACGGAAGTACCAACGCGCCCACGCGGCCGCTGAGCGGGCGTCAGGAGCAAGGTTTGAAGGCGGAAAATCGTGCCCCGAGCCCGCCCCCTTTCCCTTCCAACCACTTTCCTCAGCCCCTTCGCAGCGCCGCCGCCAGTTCCACAGCCGTCCACGCGCTCCCGGCGGCTTCCAGACGGTCCGCCGTGGCGCCGTGCTCCCAGACGGCGAGGCGCAGCGCGAGCGCCGGGTCCGCCGCCAGCACGGGCTGGGCGAGCAATCCAGCGATGAAGCCCGCCAGCACGTCGCCGGTGCCGCCCTGGGCAAGGCAGGGATTGCCGGTGGCGTTCACGGACACGTCGCCCGCGGCGCGCCCGACGAGCGTGTGACGGCCCTTGAGGACCACCCAGCAGCCGCCGAAGGCGCGTGACAGCTCGCGCAGCGCGGCCGGCCGATCGGCCTGCACGTCGGCGTTGGTCCGGCGCAGCAGGCGGCCGGCCTCGCCGGGATGCGGCGTCAGCACGCGCAGCGCGTCCCGGGGCACGGTGCCCGGCGGAAGCCACGCCAGCGCGCTGGCATCCACCACCACCGGACCGGGAAAACCCTGCCACAGCCGCACCACCTCGCGCCGCAGGTCGGGGCTCAGGTCGTCCGCCGCCAGCCCCGGGCCGATGAGCAGCGTGCTGAAACGCTCCGGCGTGACGAACCCCGGCCGCCACGGGCGCACCATCGCCGCCGCCAGCGCGGAGGCGACCGGCACGTAGCACCGTTCGTCCGTGAGCACCGTCACCAGGCCCGGCCGCTCCGCCAGCGCGCCGCGCGCCGCCAGCACGGCCGCGCCGTGATAGCCGAGGCTGCCCGCCAGGATCGCGACGTGGCCGAACATCCCCTTGTGCCCGTCCTCCGCGCGCGGCGGCGGGAAGCCGCGGAAGTCCGCGGCGAGGGCCCAGGTCAAAGGTGCTGCCGGCAGCACGTTCGCGACCAGCCCGATGTCGGTCGCGAGTTCCAGCCGGCCGACGTACGGGGCGGCGGCGGTCGCGAGCAGCCCGCGCTTCACCGCGCCCAGCGTCACCGTGGCGCGCGCGCGGATGGCCGCGCCCATGACCTCGCCGGTGTCGGCGTTCAGGCCGGACGGCACTTCCACCGCGAGGACCGGGCGACCGGACTGGTTCACGACACGGATGAGATGCTGCCAGTCCGCGTCGAGTGGGCGGTTCAGGCCGATGCCGAAGAGGCCGTCCAGAATCCAGACTTCGGCGTCACGGTGCGCGTCGAGCCACGCGGCGACGTCCGCGACGGCGGCCGGGGAATGGACCACCTCCACGCGGGTGAGATCGGCGGGCAGGTGCGCGGCGGCGTGGCGGGCATCGGCACCATTGTTGCCGCGGCCGGCCAGGACAAGCACGTGTGAATCCGGCCGGAGGCGCGGCCGCAGGCGGGCGGCCACGGCCGCGCCGGCGCGTTCGATCACGTCATTCTCACGCACGCCGGCCGCCCAGGTGGCGGCCTCCCACGCGCGCATCTCGGCGATGGTCAGGACGGGACGGGGCATGGCAGGCCATTCAAACCACCAACACCTCAAACCAGCACGGGGCTACCCGCTTCAACGACACTAAATTGGGATCCGGAGTGATTCCGTCATCATCCGGGTCATAGAGGTAGCCAAACCGTGGCACGGTTTGGGACCATCCGAAAAACACGACGGGCTTTGATCCTTCCCATCCAATGACAGAACGAACCACCGTAGGCATGCCCTCCATCTCAAAAAAATGGGTTCCTTTGTCAGGGTGACCGCCAAACTTGGTCACGTCGGAGACCAGCTTCTCGTACGATTTCATGCCAACGGCTGAAAACCAGCGGTCACGCCTTGCCATCTGCGATTTGGAAGCCAGCGATGATCCAAATCCTGTGAGAATGGCCAGCACCACCGCCCAGATCAACGGCCGCCTGTCGCGAACGCGCGCAAAACACCCGCGCCATAGGCCGGCCATGCCTGCGACGAGAAGCAGCAGCCTAGAGGGCAGGTTTACCAAGAAGATGCCGTCCGTAGTGTCCACCATTGACTTGGAACGGAGCCAAAAGTCGAGCACCAGCAACCCTCCTGCGACGGTGACCAACGCCAATTCCCAACGGAATCGCATGCCCTTGGCTGGAACCAGTTTGGGCGGCATCGCAACCATTATGGGAATAGGAACACCGGCTGACTTCATCCGTTGCTAGTTGAGTCAACCTTTCGCATACATCATCGCCACCGCGTCCCCGTACCCGTTGTACGGTTTCGTCCGCACGCGGTCGCCGGTGTCAATCATGCGCTCGGTGGCCTGGGACCAGCGCGGGTGCGGCACGGCGGGGTCCACGTTGCTCTCGAAGGGGTACTCCTCCGGCTGCAGCGTCTCCCAGAAGGTCTTCGGCTGCTTCTCCACGAACTCGATCTTCACGAGGCTCTTGATGCTCTTGTAGCCGTATTTCCACGGCACCACGAGCCGGAGCGGCGGGCCGAACTGCTTCCCCAGCGGCTTCCCGTAGATGCCCGTGGCCACGAGCGTGAGGGGGTGCAGCGCCTCGTCCAGCCGCAGGCCCTCGAAGTACGGCCACGGATACTGCGGCGCGCGCGCCAGGCCGGGCATCTGGTCGGGCTTCAGCGCGGTGATGAAGCGCACGAACTTCGCCTCCGGCTTCGGCTTCACCTGCTCCGCGATCTTCGCGAAGGGGAAGCCCGTCCACGGCACGATCATCGCCCAGGCCTCGACGCAGCGGAAGCGGTACACGCGCTCCTCGAGGGCCTGCTGCGCGATCAGC
>JBJXFY010000422.1:0-37423 GCA_046155815.1 Limisphaerales bacterium
CGGGCGCCGCGCTGGAGGAACTCGCCCCAGACCCACGCCGCCAGCGCCAGCACCACGAGGAAGAGGCCCAGCCACAGCCAGCCCCCCTTGCCGAAGTGCGGGGCCGCCAGCGTGTACAGCCAGACCGCCGTGCCGAGCATCGGGAAGCCCATCGCCGTCTTGAAGCGGCCCATCCACGGGCCAGGCTTCGGCACCCATTTCAGCCACGCCGGATTCCAGCTCAGCAGCACGTAGGGCAGCGCCAGCCCGAAGGCGACCGCGGAAAAGACGGCCACGATTGTCGGGGCGTTGGACGCGAAGGCGAGGCCCAGAGCCGGCGCGAGGAACGGCGCGGTGCAGGGCGTGGCCAGGATCACCGCGAGCACGCCGTTGAAGAACGCGCCCGCCGGGCCGTCCTTCCGCGCCAGCTTCCCGGCCGCGTCGTCCACGCCGCCTCCCAGCGTGATCTCGAACACGCCGAACAGGCTCAGCGCCACCAGCGTGACCAGCACGGCGATCGCCACGAGGAACACCGGGTTGCTGAACTGCATGCCCCAGCTCGCGAGGCCCGTGGCCTTCTTCACCGCGATGACCACGCCGGCCAGCACGAGGAAAGAAAACCACACGCCCAGTCCGTAGATCAGCCCGAGCTTCCGCACCTCCGCCGGCCGGCTGCCCGCCTCGCGCACGAAGCCCAGGATCTTCAGCGCGATCACCGGCAGAACGCACGGCATGATGTTCAGGATGAGGCCTCCCAGGATTCCGAGGCCCAGCGCCAGCGGCAGGGAAATCCGCGCCGGCCGCGCGCCGGCCGGCACGGCGGCGCCCGGTGGCGGGGCGTCGAGAATCCTCAAGGTTGCCGCGTGCGCGGCCAGCGGCAGCCCGCGCGGGTCGCGGCGCACGAGCAGGCCGCTCACCTCGGCGGGCCACCGGCCCTCGCGGCTCTCAATGCTCCGTCGCAGCAGTGCCGTGCCCGGGTCCGAGGCCAGCACGTCGCCCGCCGCCCTCACTTCGAAGCCCTCGCCTTCGCCGTCCCAGAAAAAGTCCGGCGTGCCGCCGGTGCCCGGTGAGTTCCAAAGGATGACGAAGCGGCGCTGCCCGTCTGCCGGCGGCCCGTCCCAGTAGGCCCGCGCCGCGCCGTCGGACAGCGGCGGGGGGATGAGCTTTTCGGCGGCGGCCACCGTGGCGGCGGCGGCGGAAGGCTGGTTCTCCGCGCCGATCACAAAGAGTCCGCTAACCGAGCCGCGGCCCGGGATGCACAGCTTTTCGCACTCGAGCCAGGCGACCTCGGCGCGCAGCTCAACCGGCCCGGCCGGTGCGTCCGCGGCGATCGTGAGCGGCACCAGCAGCACGGCGCGGGCGTGATGGACGAAGGTGACGAAACCGTTGTCCAGGTACCATTCCGGCGCGGGCCAGCGGATTTCACCCGCCGTGATGCCGGGGGGTACCTCCCACTTGACGGTGGTCGGGCCGCCGGAGTCGCCGCCGTGCTTCCAGTACGTGTGCCAGCCCGGCTTCATCGTGAGCTCGATACCCACGGTGACGATGTCGCCCGGCCGAGCGGCCTCGACCGGCACGAGCAGCCGGACGGAAGTGGCCGGCGCGGCGCCGGACAGGCCGGCGGCGAGGAGCCACGCGAGGGACAGCAGCAGGTGCCGGAGCATGGGAGGGAAGATAGGGCGGAGCGGGAAAGCGTTTGAAAAAAATTCCGCGGGCCGAAGCATGGCGGTGTGCCCGCCGCCCCGTCCTTCGCCTGGCTGCCCACCGGCGCGGCCGGGCTGCGGGCGATGCTGGCGGCCATCGGCGGGGCGCGGCGCAGCGTGGGTCTCGAGGCCTACATCGTCGGCAACGACGCGACCGGGCGCGCCTTCCGCGACGCGCTGGCGTCCGCGGCGGGGCGCGGCGTGCGCGTGCGCCTGCTGGTGGATGCCTGGGGTTCGCTCGAACTTCCGGACAATTTTTTGGAGCCGGCCCGGGCGGCCGGCGTCGACGTGCGCTGGTTCAATCCGCTCACGCTCCACCGCGGGCTGCATCGGGATCATCGCAAGCTGTTGGTCGTGGACGACGAGCTGGCCCTGCTGGGCGGGTTCAACTTCGCGGACAGCTACGACGGGGACGGCGTGCGGCGCGGCTGGCGCGACCTGGGCCTCGAGCTGCGCGGGCCGGCGGTGGCGGAGCTGGGCCGGGCGTTCCACGCGCAGTTCGGGCTGGCCAGCCACCAACACCGGCGGCTGGAGCGCTTCCGCAGGCATCTTCGGCCGCAGCGCCACGCTGTGCCCGGCGCCACGCTCTACCTGCTTTCTCCCGGCCGCGGCCGCAGCCCGCTCCAGGCCGACCTGGCGAACGACCTGAAGCGCTCGCGGGACATCCAGTTGGCCACGGCGTACCTGCTCCCGCCGCTCTGGCTTCGGCGGGAGCTTACCGGCTCCGCCCGCCGCGGTGCCCGCGTGCAGATCGTCGTGCCCGGCCGGTCGGATGTGCCGATGGCGCGGCTCGCCGCGCGCGCTCTCTACGCCCGGCTGATGCGCTCCGGCATCGAGGTGCACGAGTACCAGCCCGCCGTGCTGCACACGAAGCTCTACGTGACTGACCGCGCCGCCTACGCCGGATCGGCCAACCTCGACATCCGCAGCCTCAACATCAACTACGAGCTGGCCGTGCGGCTCGATGACCCGCGGGCCGTTGCCGGCGCACGCGTGCTCTTCGCCGACCACCTCGCCCACAGCCGGCGGATTGACCCGGCGACGTGGCCCGCGCGCGGCTGGTGGGAGAAGGTCCGCGAGCGGCTGGCCCTGTGGTTCCTCGGGCGCATGGACCCGCTCGTCTCCGCCCACCAGCGCCGCCGGCTGTTCCGCGACCTGGACAAGGCGGTGCGGTGAGCGGCGGGGGCTTTGGGCTCTTCCTGCTCCTGCTCGTCCTCGCGTGCGCGGTTCGTTGCGCCTGAAAGTGCCGGCGAAATTCCGGCCTCGCGCCCGCTGTGCCTCAGAGGAACTCATTGAGGGCGCGGCGGGCCCGTCGCCATCCACCATGCTGCATCCCCCATTCATCGTTCACCCGGTGGCGAGGACAGGGACGAGCACGAGGAGGAAAGAGAAATGGCGGAGCGGGGGGGATTCGAACCCCCGGTACGGCTTTTGACCGTACAGCGGTTTAGCAAACCGCCGCCTTCAACCACTCGGCCACCGCTCCGCGAAAACGGTGGGGAGAGTGCTGGCGTCGTCGGAGGGCGTCAATGCCGCCCTGCCTCCGTCACGCGCGCGGCGGGAGCTTCTTCTCGACGGGCACGCGGCTGAGCACGGCGTAGCGCGGCAGGCCGCCGTCCGTGGGCGGATGCGACTCGCCGGCGATCAGCGGCCGGGCATAGCGAAGGAAGTCCTCGGTGGGGAGGAAGCCTTCCGCATCCATCCAGTCGCGGGGCAGGAGGTGCTCGACGTTGGCGATGTTGCCGAGAGGCTCGAGGCCGGTCGTGAACTCGTAGGGCTCGTCGGAGACGCGCAGCAGCTTGACCATGTAGCCGCTCTGGCCGGCGACGGCGGCGCGGACGGCGGCCTCGCCGCAGGCCACGGCCTCCTTCACGTCCTGCGCACTGGCGCAGTGGGCCGCGCAGCGCTGGGCGTAGCCGAGCTTGACGGTGCGGGTCTTGAGGTTGAGCCGACCCTCGACGATCTCCTTGAGCTTTTCCGCGGCGCCGGAGAGCACGGCGTGGCCGAAAGCGTCGCGACGCTCCTTGTCGGCGCCGAGTTCGTTGCCGGCGGCGTCCTTCACTCCCTCTCCGGCGGCAACGATGCAATACTTCAGCCGCGCGACGATGTCGCGGACCTTGGCGACGAACTTCTCCTCGTTGAACGCGATCTCCGGCACGAGGATGATGTGCGGGGGGTCGTCCGCGCCGCGCTTGGCGAGCGCGGTGCCGGCGGCGATCCAGCCGGCGGCGCGGCCCATCACCTCGACGATGCAACAGGAGCCGTCGTCCGTGGCCATGGAGCCGACGTCGAGGCCGACCTCGGCGACAGTGGTGGCGTTGTACTTGATAACCGAGCCGTAGCCGGGGGTGTGGTCGGTGGCGGGCAGGTCGTTGTCAATCGTCTTGGGGACGCCGATGGCGCGGAGATCCCAGCCGCGCTTCTTCGCCTCCTCGTGGATCTTGTGGGTGGTGTCCTGGGAGTCGTTGCCGCCGGCGTAGAAGAAGAAGCGGATGTTGTGCGCCTGAAAGACCTCGAAGAGCCGGTCCATGTCCTTGGCGGCCTGCTCGGGCTTCCTGGCGAAGTTGATCTTGTAGCGGCAGGTGCCGAGGGCGGCGGCGGGGGTGTGCTTGAGGGCCTCGATGGTCCGGTTGGTCTCCTCGTTCAGGTCAACCAGTTCCTCGTTGAGGATGCCGAGGATGCCGTTGCGGCCGCCGTAGATCTCCTCGATCTCGCCGTGGCGGCCGGCTTCCTGGACGACGCCGGCGACGCTGGCGTTGATGACGGCGGTGGGGCCGCCCGACTGGGCGACGAGTAGGTTGCCGGTGAGTTCGGGCATAGGAATTCAGATAACGCGCCGGCCCGCGGGGGTGGACGCGGCGAGAAACTGGCCTCCACCATGCGGGCGGCCGGAAAGGGGTGTCAAAGCGTTTGGCGGAGCGCGCGGCCGCGGGATGCCGTGGGCGACGAGGCGCCGCCGAAACCCACCGGGACGGGCGTCGCGGCCGCGGTGCCTCAGCGCCGGCGGCCCCACTCGGCGAGGTACATGCGGAGCCGCACGCCGATGAGCAGCGTGTCAATGTCCACGTCGCGGCTTTCCCCGCCGTTGATGGCGAGTCCGGCCCCGTCAATGCTCAGGTAGCGCGCCTCCGCACCAAGGGAGAAATAGCGCACGGGGAAGTACTCGACGCCCAGTGCCGCTGAATACGCCAGACCCCACTGGCCGTCCTCCTCCACGTTCACGCTGCGGCCATTGGGCTTGGTGTCGTTCCATTCGAGGTAGCCGGCGCCGACGCCAGCGCTGACGAAGGGCACCCAGCGCCCGCCGTCCAGGGGCATCCGCAGCTTGAGGTGCGGCACCAGATCATACATCGCGATCTCGCCGATGGCGCCGAAGTCGTCCACGTTCAGCGAGGACTCGAAGGTGTCCGCCATCAGCTCGAGGCCGAAGTTGGGCGACCAGTTCCAACCGAAGCTGAAGCCGGCGAGTTGGTTGAAGTCACCCATGGCCGGGGATTCGGGCGTGAGCGTGATCCCTTCGCCGATCTCGCCCGGGGTCAGCATTCCGCCCCAGGTCGCGCCAAAGTAGAAGCGGTGCATCGGCACCGGGTCGCCGTCGGCGAGCGTCAGCGCCGTGGCGGGCGGGAAGGTGGTCTTGATCGCCAGCATCAGCAGCGGCGCGTTGACCGAGGTGTCGTAGCCGACGCCATCCACGGTGTCGTCGCGTTCCGGGCCGAAGAGGTACTTGAATTGCGCACCGATGGAAAAATGGTCCGAGAACCGGTAGTCGAGGCCGCCACCCACGGACGCGAGGAAGCCCTCGTCGTTCGCATCAATGTCCAGGCCGTCGCCCGGCGGCTTGCGGTCGTTGAACTGCGAAATCCCGTAGCCCGCGCCGGCGATGGCGTAGGCCACCAGCCGGTCGTGCCAGAAAGGGTAGCGGACCCGGACCTGCGGGATGATCGCCCAGGTGCTGTACTCGCCCAGCGTGTCCGGGCCGAACGGCTCGTAATCAAGCTCGTAGTTGTCAAGCGCCAGCTCGAAGGACAGCCATTCGTTCCAGTTCACGCCGAAGGTGGCGCCGTAGGCGTCGCGCACGTCCGTGAGCGGATTCGTGTCCTGCCCGCGCAGCTCGAGGTAGTACGTCAGCGGCTCGCGGTCCGCCCCGAGGGCGGCACCGGTGCCGACGGCGAGGACGGCGGCGAGGATCGCGGGCCAACGGTGGGCGGCGAGGCGGTGAGAGGAGGCGTGCAGCGGCATGAACCGGCGTAACTGCACGAAGAATGCCCGGCCTGGCAAACCCAAAAGCGGCGGCACCAACCTCGGCCGGAAGCACCAGGACGCGGGCCCGCGACTGGCCGGAACTCCCGGTTTCGCCGCCTGGGTGGCTCAGGACCTCATGCTCAGCGCAACCGGCATCCCTCCGGACGGATCCGCCCTGGTCGCCGGGGGATGCTCGGGTCTGGTCCGGTTTGGCATTCACGCCGGACTGTCGGCCAGCCTGCGGAACGACCACGAACGATCCCGCGCAACGACCCAGGCCGGCGCAACAACATCGTCAGCCGCGAGTCGTGTGCCGGCTACGGGCAGCCGCCGAAGAACGTCAAAGGCGGCCCGCCCTGCGCCTCGCGCAGCACCAGCAGAGCCAGCTCGCGCAGGTGGTAGTCGCCCCACATCGAGCTTTGGCCGTTGGGTACGCGCTGGCCGGGCGCGACGTGGTCCCAGCCGTTCGGTCGGTGATAGACGGAGTGGAGCAGCAGCCCCTCGTGCTTCGGATCGGCGGAGAGATACGGCTCGTCGAGCAGCGTGCTGAGGATGGTGAGGCCGGCGGTGCGGTAGGGGTTGGGTTTTCGACGGGCTGAACGTCCGTTGGCGTGGGCGGACAGGACATTCCCGAGCCGGATCAGGCCCTGCGCGGCGATGGCGGCGGCGGAGCTGTCCACGGGCTCCCAGGGGTTGAAGGGGTCGCCGGGGCGGTTGAGGTAATCTTCCGGCAGGCGGTGCAGGTCCGGCGCGCCGGTGTCCCACATCGGCACGCCGTCGGCGCAGCAGTGGGCGAGGTAGAAGTCGGCGGTGGCGGTGGCGGCCTCGGCGAGGACGACGCGGAGCTGCGCGGCGGCGGGCCAGCCGGCGGGTTCGCGTGCGAGCCGGGGCAGCGGCGGCGCGAGCAGCGCGCCGAGGGCGGGCAGTTCCGCCGGCGTGGGCGGCCATCGCTCGAAAAACTCGAGCAGCTCCGCGAAACCGCAGAGGGCCCACGCCAGTCCGCGCGTCCAGGTGCTGAAGGGCGAATACCCCTGCTGGCTGTTCGGGCAGCGGAAGGCGCCGCTGGCGGTGTTGAACACGGCCTCGTGCGCCGTCCGGCCGCGCACGTCGTACGCGTCGCGGCCTTCGCCGTAGTAGATGTTGAAGCGCGCGGTGTTCAGCGCGTGCTGCGCGGCGCGGTCGGGCAGCGGGATCTTCGCGTCCTGCTCGCCCATGAGGACGTGGCCGAGGCGGTGCGCCACCAGCAGCACGCGCAGCGATCGGATCGTGTCCACGAAGAGCGAGTGCGGGCCGTTGAAGCTGTGGATGAAGCCGGTGCCGTCGGCGAGCCGAGTCCAGCGCGCGGCCTGCACCGCGCCGCTGACCTTCAGGGCGAGTTCGTAGAAGTCGCGCTCGCGCTCGTCCGCCGGCAGCCGGCCTTCGCGGAGCAGGCGCAGCAGGTTGCCGTAGGTGGAGAGGTTGTTGAAGCCGTGGTCATGCACGCCGGTGTGCGAGACGTGCGAGGCCATGCGCGCCACGGTCGCGCGCCGGCCCAGCCCGAGGAACGCCGCGTCGCCCGTGGCGTCGTACTGGAGGATGGCCGCGCCGAACTGGAAGCCCTGCGTCCACTCCGTCCACCCGCGCGTGGCGTACCGGCCCTTCACGGTGAAGACCGGCGTGCCGTCGGCCGGGTTCCAACGCTTCTCCAGGCGCCGAATCTTGGCAGCGGACAGTTCAAACATCCGCGTGATCGCGGGCACGAGGGCGGCGGGGGTGAGGGCGGGGTCGGGCTTCAGGGGCACGGGCGGGGAGGCTCGGAGCCCGATGCCCAAGGTGCAAAGCCCAAAGAGGCGGGCGCCGCGCATGAATGGCCGACGATGCTCGCCGGCGCTCCGGGCGGCCACGGCCGCCACTCCGCATTTGGTCGTGACCGGGGCGCGGGCTTCCTCGACTCGCAGCTCTTGGACCGGCTGCTGCGGCGTGGCCATTAGGCGACGGCAACCCGCCGGAGCAGCCGCGGACGGAGGAACTGCTGGGGCAACGCGGATCCCGCGGGCCCGCGCGGCTGCTTCTGCGGGTCGAAGCACCACGCCGAGGCGCTGACAACGGCCCACGGCCGGGATCACGGCGTTGCGATGCGCAGGGTGCGCATCTTCAACATTTGCTGCCCGCGGAGGAAGCTGAACGCCACGCACCTGACGGTGAACATCGGAAACCCGACCGAGCTGGCCGTGCTGCTTCTCGCCCGGGGGATCATTCGCCCGGCCAGCCCATGAGGCCCCGGAGTCAGCCAGCCGCTGCCGAGCGACGTCCCGCGGCAGCGGCGGCCGGGCACCGCGAAGGCGGGAAACTGTGTGGAAGGTCACCGCAAGGTGGGCTGGAGGACGGATCGCGGGAGGCGATGCCCATATTCGTGAGTGCGGCTTGGCAATTTTTGCAGAAACAGGGCCTTCCGAGGATTTTGCCATTGACCCTTCCGGGGGGGTTCTTTAGTCACTCCCCGCCTTCGCCCCCGCTTGCCACTGCGGTGGGCGTAGGGCACGGTGACGCCGTTCACCGGCCACCGACACATGCTTAAAGCAAAGCCATTTCTGGCGATTGATTTCGGGGCGGGCACCCTGAAGCTCGCCGAATTTGAGATCAATGAGGCCGGCGCGCTGACGCTGCGGCAGTTTGGGCGGCAGCCGCTCGGGCTCGAGGGATCGCAGGAAAGCGCCCGTGAGCGGGTCGTCGCCAAGGCGCTGCAGGATCTCCTTGCCGCCCGCGGCTTCACCGCCCGCCAGGCCAACGTCTGTGCGCCCGGGTTCCAGGTCTTCTCCAAGTTCGTGAAGCTCCCGCCGGTGGACACGGCGAAGGTCACGCAGATCATCCAGTACGAGGCGCAGCAGAACGTGCCCTTCCCGCTCACGGACGTGGTGTGGGACTACCAGATCCTCGGCACTGCGCCCGGGGGCGAGCTGGACGTGCTGCTGGTGGCGATCAAGACGGATCTGGTCGAGGGCCTGTTCCGCATCGCCGAGGGCCGCGGCCTGCGCCTCAACGTGGTGGATGCCTCGCCGGCGGCGCTCTGCAACGCCTTCAAGTTCAACTATGGCGAACTTGAGGGCTGCTCGATGCTGCTCGACATCGGTGCCAAGACCTCGAACGTGCTTTTCTTTGAGAAGGGCAAGGTCTTCGCCCGCGGCATCAGCATCGGCGCAAACACCATCACGCAGGACTTCGCGACCGAGACGAAGCAGCGCTTCGCCGAGGCGGAGGCGTTCAAGATTGAGCACGGCTTCGTGAGCCTTGGCGGCGCCTACGAGGAACCGGACGATCCCAAGCAGGCGGCGGTGGCCAAGGTGGCCCGGCAGGTCATGACGCGCCTGCACATCCAGCTGAACCAGACCATCCAGTTCTATCGCGGCCAGCAGGGCGGGGGCGCGCCGCAGCGTCTTTTCCTCTCCGGCGGGGCCTCGATCATGCCCTACGCCTCGCAGTTCTTCGGCGAGAAGCTCAACATCCCGGTCGAGTACTTCAACCCGTTGCGCAACATCCAGCTCGGTCCGGACGTGAACGTGGATGAGTTGACGCCTGTGGCGCACGCGTTCGGCGAGGTGGTCGGCGTCGCCCTGCGAAACTTGGCGCAGTGCCCCGTCGAGCTGAACCTGATGCCGAAGAGTTCCCGCCAGCGGCAGCAGTTCGAGCAGAAGAAGCCTTACCTGCTGGCGGCGATGTTCAGCCTCGTGGGGGTGGTGGCGGCTTTCGGTTGGTTCAACCAGCGCCTGGCCAATGACAAGGAGGCCGCACTCGTGGAGCTGACCGACAAGGTGTCCCCGCTGTCCCAGCGCGCGCAGGATCTGGACGAGGCCACGGGCCGCCTCAAGACGGTGGAAGGGCAGGTGCGGGAGTTCGAGGGCTGGCTGGACGGCCGGTTCTTCACGCTCGACCTGCTCACCGAGCTGCGTCGAGTGTTTGCCGCCGCCGAGGCCAAGGCCAGCGCCAACGGGCCGGACACCGGCGTCTGGATCGAGAGCCTGAAGATGGGCGAGGTCTCGGCCGGTGCCGCGGCGGCGGAACCCGAACCCGAGGCGGAAGCCGCTCCCCGGCCGACGATGTCCCTCGAACTCATGAAACGTTACGGCCTGCTCCAGCAGCAGAGTGCGGGCGGCGGGGCGTATGCCGACACCTTGGGCGGCGGGGAAACGGCGGATGCCGGCAGTACCCCGGCCTCCAAGTCCCGCCCCAAGTCCACCAACGAAATCTCCGAGATCAGCCTCGTCTGCCGGGCCATCAACCGCAACCGGCTCTCTCCCACGAACCACCTTCATTTGGCGAACGTGCTTGAGCAGGAGCTGCGCGCGAGCCCCATGTTCCAGCCGGAAGGCACCCAGCTTGGCCGCCTCCCCAATCCGGAGGACAGCGCTCCGACCTTTTCGTTCGAGGTGACGGTCAGCCTCAAGAACCCCGTGAAGCTCTGACGCCATGCCTTGGATCCAGAAAAACTTGGCGCTCGTACTAGGCGGGCTCGTCGGCCTGCTCCTCCTCGGCGCAGGCGGCTGGTTCTGGTTTACCCAGAGCCAGCGCGATCAGGAAATCGGCGCGCAGCTTGAGGCCAAGACCGCGGAGTGGAACCTCTTGGTGGCCCGCAAGCCCTACCCGAGCGACGCCAACATCGAGGCCGTGCGTGCCGAGGAGAAGCGCCTTGAGCAGTTGCGCGAAGTGCTCCGGGCCGGCTTCGAGCCCGTGGCCGCTGCGACCGTCACCGATCCGCTGGAGCTCAAGGTGCTGATCGAAACCGCCATCGCCAGCATGCAGGATGAGGCTGAGGCCGCCGGGGTCATGCTGCCCAGCCGCCAGTATGCCTTCACTTTTCAGAGCCTCCGGCCCATGGCCCCCTCGCAGTTCACGTCCAACGCCATTCCGACTCTCGCCGAGCAGGTGGCGCAGGTGGGTTCGGTGGCCCGGGTGCTGTTTGCCTCCCGCATTCATTCGCTCGAGGCGATCCGCCGCCCGCCGGTCCTCAAGGAAGAGGGTGGTTCGGGCGACTACCTTGCGCTCAAGCCGGTGGCCGGCGACCTCGTCACCCGCATGCCGATGGAGGTCACTTTCCGCAGTTTTGCCGGTGAGTTGGCGGGCGTCATTACCGGGCTGGCCGGACTTTCCAACACCGTTGTGATCAAACGGATCAACGTCGAGCCTACGACAATCTCAGCCGCCGCCCCGGATCAGCCCCTGATGCGGATGGCGCCCTTGGCACCGCCGACAGCCGAGGGGCCCGGTCCTGAATCCCGTGGCGATCCCTATGCCCGGCTCCGCGGCGGTGGGCGCGACGGGGGGCTCGCCTCGCGGTATGGCGTGGGTCCCGGTGGCCGTCCGCCCGGTGGCGGCATGAGTCCCGAACTCGCCTCCCGCTACGGTCTCGGTCCCGCGGCCGGCGTGCCACCGGCCGGTGCCGGTCCGGTTGCCGCCTCCCCGGCGCCCGGCGCGCCCGCGGTGGTCGTGGATGAGAAGCCTCTGCGCGCGACCCTCCAGTTCGACTTCATCAAACGCAAACCTGCGCCCCCCGCCCCCGCCCGCCGCGCCAATTGACGCATGGAGCAACTCAAGAAGCTCGGGGACATTTTGCAGCAGCACTACGAGAAGATCGTTCTCGGCGTGGTGCTGATCGCCTTGCTCGGCGCGGCGCTGTACCTCCCCATCCGGGTTTCCCAGAACCGCCAGGCCATCGAGGAGGCTCGCGACAAGACCGAGCGCGTACCCCGGCAGCAGAGCCAGCCTGTGGATACCTCCCGTTCAGAGGGGCTGCTCAAACGTTCCGCCCGTCCGCCTGTCTTGGATCTCGGACTGGGCGGCGAGCACCGGCTCTTCAACCCGGACCTGTGGAAGCGCACACCCAATGGCGACCTGCTCCGCATCCGCACCGGTGAGGAAGAGGGACCCGCAGGCCTTGCCCTCGTCGAGACACGGCCGCTCTACTTCCGCGTCGCCTTCGAGGGCGTGCAGGCTTCCGGTGACAATGTGCGCTACCAGTTCGGCGTCACGGATGAGACCGCCGGCGGGGGACGGCCGCGCAAGACCCCCCGGTTCTTGGTCGTGGGCCAGCAGGTGCGCGAGGTTCCTTTCCTCCTGCAGAAAGTGAACGGCGACCCCCGCGATCCGGCCAGCGTCGAGATCCGCCTGCGCGAGTCCAACGAGGTGGTGACCATCACGCGGGACCAGCCTTTCGCCCGCATCGCCGGCCACGAGGCCGACCTCCGGCACGACGCGCTGGGGAAGAGCTTCAAGGACGTGCGCGCCCGCCAAAATCTTACCCTGGGTAGCGAGCCGTACAATGTCGTTGCCATCACCAAGGACGCGCTTACCCTCCAAAGTTCCAAGACCCAGAAGCGTTGGACGATCCGTCTCAAATCGTCTCCATGAAGCCCGTCCAGTTTTTGCGCGCCTCCTCCGCCACTGCCAGCGAAACCAAACCCATGATCCGCCCAGCCGCCCTGCGAACCTTGGCCTTGGTGGCCTGCCTCGGCCTCGCCACCCTCGACGCACTTCCCCAGGATGCCGCGTCGGCCCAAAGCGTCCTCAATGAGGAGGCCCGCCGCCAGGAAGCTTCCAAACTGCTCGACCAGAAGCTGGCCGACGCCGACCGCGACCTCGCGGCCGGCCGTGTCTCTGACGCCGCCCGGCGCTACGACGAGGCCGTGGAGCTGGCCGGCAAGGTGGGCGCGAGCGCCCAGCCCGCCGCCCAGCAGGCCGCCTCCGGCGTGGTCTCCACGCGCCTGCAGCTGGCCCGGCGCGCGCAGTCCCGCGGCTACCTGACCGAGGCCGAGGCCCACGTCGTGCGTGTGCTCAAGGTGGATCCGCGCAACACCGACGCCGCCGCGCTCAAGCAGGAACTCGACGCCGCCCTCGCCAGCCGACGAGGCCTCGTCCCCAGCGCCGACGCCGTCAGCCAGCTGCCCGCGATCCAGCAGCGCAATCTTGAGGTGGCCACGCTCGTGCAGGACGGACGGCTCTTCCTTGAGGCCGGTGAGATTGGCAAGGCGGAGGAAAGCCTCCGGCAGGCCCTCAAGCAGGATCCCTCCAATGGTCCGGGCAACTATTACATGAAGCTCGTGCTTGAGGCCAAGAATGCGGCCCTCGTCAACCAGCGTGAGATCTCGAGCCGCCGGGGCCTCATCATGGTCGAGCAGGTCTGGAACAAGCCCGTCAACCGCGACAATCTTCCCCCGGCCAATCCCTTCGCCCGCACCAATCTTGTCCACACCAGCAAGGGCCGGCAGCAGATCCGTTCCAAGCTCGAGCGCATCGTGCTTGACGAGATCAAGTTTGAGGAGCTCCCCCTCAGCGAGGTGGTCCGCCAGTTGAAGGACGAGTCGCGCTCCCGTGATCCGGACCGCCAAGGAATCAATTTCTTCGTCAATCCCTTCCTCGACAACGCCCCCTCCGCGGGCGGCACCGCCGTGGATCCCACCACCGGCCAGATCATCGCCCTTCCGCCGGCCGAGCAGGTCAACCTCAACGACGTTACCGTCAAGATTGATCCCCCGCTCAATCGCGTGACGATGTGGGATGTGCTGGACGCCATCAGCAAGTCGGCCAGCAGCCCGATCAAGTTCACCATTGAGGACTATGCCGTAGTCTTCACCCACAAGCCTGCTGAGCGCGCCCAGCTCTTCACCCGGTTCTTCAAGGTCAATCCCAACACCTTCCAGCAGGGCCTCGAGAACGTGTACGGCATCACCTTCGGTGACTTCGCCGTAGGCTCAAGCGGACAGGGCGGCGGCGGTGGTGGCGGTGGTGGTGGTGGCCAAGGTGGCCAGGGCGCCGTCGGCACCATCATCCCCCGCGTCCAGGTGACCGGCAACATCCTCCAGGGTGGCGGTGGTGGCGGTGGTGGCGGCGGCGGCGGCGGCCTCGGTGGCGGCGGGGGCACCACCAACGGCCTGCGCAACGTCACCTACGTTACCGACCAGACCTCGGTCCAGGATCAGGTCCGCTCCTTCTTCCTCGCCGCAGGCGTGAACCTGCTCCCGCCGAATGCCGTGTTCTTCAACGACCGCCTCGGCCTTCTCATGGTCCGCGCGACGATTGAGGAGATCGAGATCGTCCAGCAGGCCGTCGAGACGCTGAACATGTCTCCGCAGATGATCCAGATCGAGGCCAAGTTCGCCGAGGTTTCCCAAGAGGACCTGAAGGCCCTCGGCTTCGACTGGATGCTGGGCAACACGCTCATCCTCAACAACCGCGCCGGCTTCCAGGGCGGCACCGCCCCGTCCTTCCAGGGCCAACCTTCCACCGCCAACCCAAGCGGGATTTTTCCGAATCCGACCATCCCCCAGCAGGGGACGGACGGCCAGCTGACTTCGGGCCTCCGGAATCTCGTGGGCGAGAACGCCCCGACCCCGACCTTGGCCACGCTCACCGGCCTGCTGACCGATCCGCAGTTCCGGCTGGCCATCCGCGCGCTCGAGCAGCGCGGCGGGGCCGAGCTGATGTCCGCGCCCAGCATCACCACCGTAAGCGGCCGGCAGGCCCAGGTTCAGATTGCCGAGCTCCGGTCGGTGGTCACCGGCCTCGACACCCAGCAGACCGCGGCCACCGGTGGTGGCGGCGCCACCGCCGGTGGCGGTGCGGTGACCGGCGGCGGCGGCGCGGTGGCGCCTTCCTTCAATTACAACGTCCAGGTCATCCCGCTCGGCCCCGTCCTGGACGTGATCCCCTACGTCAACGCGGACGGCTTCACCATCGAGATGGCGCTGCTGCCCTCGTTCACGGAGTTCATCGGCTACGACGATCCCGGTCCGTTCGTGCCAACGGCGGTAGCCGTCGCCGGCAACACCGTCGGCACGTCGGTCACCGCCACGCTCCCGCTGCCCCGCTTCCGCGTCCGTCAGGTCACCACCTCGGCCATTGTCTGGGACGGCCAGACCGTGGTGCTGGGTGGCCTGATCTCCGAGAGTGTTCGTCGCATCCGCGACAAGGTTCCCTTCCTCGGTGACATTCCTTTCGCAGGCCGGCTTTTCCGGAGTGAATCCACCGCGGCGGAGAAGAAAAACCTGATGGTCTTCATCACGCCAACCATCGTGGATCCGGCCGGCAACCCGGTTCACACGTCGGACAACCTGCCCTTCGATCCGAGCCTGATTCCTCAGCAGGACGGCCTGGATGGTTCCGCATCGGCCTCTGGCCAGCGGGGGAATTCTGAGTAGGCTGAGACGCCACAACCGGAACCACTCAAAAGCATGAGGTTTCCCCTCCGCCCACTTCCCCGCACCGGACGGGCTTCGAGCTTTCCCGGATTCTTGGCCGCGTGCGGCGGGCTGATGGCGGCCCTTGCCCTTCCGGCCACGGCGGCCGAGCCGGCCTATCCGCCACAGGGTGCGGAGTTCAAGCCCGCCCGCACGCTGCCCGGCGACCAGGTCCATCCTTCCGTGAGCTACGGCGCCAGCGGGGGCTTTCTGGTCTGGCAGGACAGCGCCGTGGACGGAGACGGCACCGGCATCGCGGCCGTCCGGCTTTCCGCCGACCTCACCCCGGTGCAGAACGTCTTCCGGGTGAACGCCCGCTCCGCCGGCAATCAGGATCTGCCCAAGGTCGCCAAGCTCACCGGCGGGGGCGCCGCCTTCGTGTGGCAGGGTGACGCAGACGTCTTCGCCCGATTCACCGATGCCCGGGGGGTCTTCACCGCCGCGGATGACGTCATGGTGAACACCGACCGCAGCGGGCCGAAGGTGGATCCGGCGGTGGTGCCGCTGGCGGATGGCGGCGCACTGGTGCTGTGGGGGTCCCACCAGCAGGACGACGCCGCGGCGGCGCTGGCCAGCCAGCGCGCGATGCAGGGCGTCTATGGCCAGCGCTTCGACGCCCGGGGAGCCAAGGTCGGCGGCGAGTTCCGGCTCAACCAGTCCACGCGCTTCAACCAGCGCTCCGTCACCGGCGCGCTGCTTTCCGACGGCAACGTGGTGGTGGCCTGGGTCCATGAGGATTCGGCCCGGCTCGAGCAGGCTTCCATCGTCCGCACCGCCGATCCCGCCGCCGCCCTGAGGCAGCTGGCCCAGGTTGAAGTCCGCGCCCGGATGTACGGGCCCAACGGGGCCGCGCTGGGCGACGAGTTCCTGGTCAACGACAACGCGCGCATCTGCGCGAACCCCTCGGTGGCCGCCACCGAAGGCGGCGGCTTCATCGCCGCGTGGTCCGAGAAGGACGACGACACGAACCGGAGCTGGGAAATCTATGCCCGCAGTTTCGCCGGCGGCGGCATTCCCGAGGGCACTTCGGTCCTCGTCAATGGCCTGACTTACGGCGACCAGTTCGGGCCGTCCGTCGCCAGCATCGGGACCGAGCATCTCGTCGTCTGGACGAGCCTCGGGCAGGACGGCTACGGCGAAGGCGTGTTCGGCCGACTGCTGAGCGGCCGACAGCCGGCCGGGCCTGAATTCCGCGCGAACACCACGGTCATCAACAAGCAGATGCATCCCGTGGCGGCGGCCGACCCCACCGGCGGCTTCGGCGTCGTGTGGACCGGCTTCATGCCCAACGCCTCGTTCGACCTGTTTGCCCAGCGCTACCTCCAGGGCCTGCCCCGGCCGCCCCAGCCATTTGTGGCGGCGCGCAACCAATCCAGCTTCAGTGTCTCCTGGCCCGAGCTCGCCGGCTATTCGGGCGTCCGCTACGCGGTGTATGCGGGGCAGGGCGCGCCGCCGGTGATCGTGGACGGCAATCGTTGGGTGTCCCCGAACCAGTTCGTGCCCGCCTCCACCCATGCCTTCCGGCTGGCCTACGTGTTTCCGGACGGCCGGCTCTCCCCGCTCTCCCCCGAGGCGACCGGCCGGACCTGGGGCGTGGATGACAACGGCGACGGCCTGCCTGATGACTGGCAGACCCAGCATTTCGGAATCGCGCCGGCCTTATGGCCCTCACCGCAGTCGGACGGCGACGGCGACGGGGCGAGCACGATCGAGGAGTTCCGCGCCGGCACGGATCCGACGAAGGCCGCCAGCGTGCTGCGCATGAGAATCGCCGGGGCGGGGGCGGCGCTGCGCCTTGAGTGGAACACCCGGGCCGGCGGCTTTTATCAGGTCGAGTGCGCGGCCAGCCTGACCGCGCCCAACCAGGAACGCTGGCAGCCCGTCGGCGGCCCGCGCTTCGCCCCAGGCACCGCCGACGCCGTGGAAATCGGCGTGGATTCCACGCCCCGCTACTACCGCGTGAACCTCCTCCGTTGAAGCTACCATGCGGCGATCACTTCAGATCCTGACCCTCACGGTGCTGGCCTGGATGGCCGGTGCCCGTCCTGCCGGCGCCTTTGCCCTCCTCGGGCCATTCGACGACTGGCAGACGGCTGAAATCTACTATCAGACCACCGATCCCATCGGCATTTACGGCGATGACATTGGCGGGCCGCAGAACCTGGGCGAGGAGTACCGCTACAACGTCCCGGTGCTCCACTATGCCTTCGACTTCAGCTTCCTCGACTACTTCGGCCAGAAGGGCGTGGACGCCGTGGACGCCGCGATCAAGGTCTTCAACGACCTGCCTGCGGTTTCATCCCTGTCCACAAACCTCACGGAGTACCCGCTGAATTCGCAGCGGATCAACTACCGGGCCCAGGCCCTCCAGCTGCTCGACTTGAAGACCGCCGTGATGAGCATCCTGCTTGAGGAACTTGGCCTTGGCCATGCCGAGCGGTTCGTGTGGACCATGCGGTTTCGCGAGCTGCTGCCCGGAGCCACGTGCCCCACCTACGAGTACGACGTCATCAAGCGCAATTTCGACCCCATCAACCTGTTCCCGAGCAGCTACGTGAACGGGACGCTGTACACCTACATCATCATCACCAGCTGCGATCCCGACTGGTCGGAGGTGTTCGAGGAGCCGGTGAACCCGCTCCAGCAGACCCACACCAGCGTCTCGGCGTTCTTCGGCATCCAGTCCGGTGGCTTCCGCACCGGCCTCACACGGGACGATGTTGGCGGTCTGCGCTACCTGTACCACCCGAACAACCGCAACCAGGAAACCTTCACCGCAGGCACCCTTTTTGGGGCCGCCGGTGGCGGGGCTTGGACGCCCGTTGATCCCTTCGCGACCAACGCGCCGGCGGCCACCAATAGCAGCTTCGTGCGCTACGGCGTGGACAAGGTCCGGTTCGTGAAGACTGCCTACGACTCGCTGTTCGGCAACGTGTATCCGGGCGCGACGAACGACTTCACCGCGCGCGTCCTCGTGGGCGGCAGCCCCCGTGACATCCGCGCCCGCCGGGTCGTGACGGCGCCGGACATCCTGTTCACCGCCGGGGACCAGTTGAACGGCGTGCTCTCCCGCACCACGCCGCCGTATCTGCCGACGCCGCTGGTCGGCGGGGCGGGCGGGGCAAACGGGCCGGGCATCGTGGAGATCACCGCCGGCAACGTGAATGCCAATGTTGCCATTGCCCTGAACAAGATTGGCGTCCTCTTCCAGCAGGCCACGGGCACCTTCCTGCGTCAGAACGAGGGCTTGCAGGTGCAGCAGTTTGTCTGGGGATCGTTCGACGGCTCGACCAACGAGCCAACCATCTACCCGGACTTTGTCAGCATCAACGACCTCGAATTGTTCGTCTCCGAAGGCACGGTCGGCGGCGGGGGGTGGAACATCACCGTCCCGACACCTCCGCCCGTGAATCCAGAGGGCGGCGGTGCCACCCCGTAGAGCCAGCCGCACTGAGATGACCTTTCATTCCGCTCATCGTCCTATGAGGAAGTTTTTCATGCGTTGTCTGCTGGTGCTGGCCCTCACGGCCATGCCGCGCGTGCCGGCCCAGGCTCCGCTTTACGAGAACTTCGGCCTGGTCATCACAGCTCCGCAGGTGGACGCCACCGCCTTCGTCAACCGCGGCACGTTTGACCTGTTCACCTCCGAGCCGTTCGAGACGCAGAACACGCGGTTCTTCACCAATTTCAACTCGATGACGGGCGACCCGGGTTACCGCTTCGAGTTCATCGGCGTGGATGGCTTGCGGCAGCCGGCCGACGTGATCGTGAACCGCGGCCAGATTATTGCGGAGAGCAGCGGCTTCTCGGACCCGAACATCGGCGGCTTCCGCGGCGGATCCCATCTTTATCTGTCCGCCAGCAACGTGGTGAACACCGGCCTGCTGGAAGTGGACTCCGAGGGCATCGTGGATGTCCGCGGCCAGAACGTGTCGCTCACCCGCAGCGGTATCCGGGCCACGCTGCCCGTCGCCGCCTCGAGCATCAGCAGCCGCGGCGACCTCGTCTTCTTCAACGACGGCATCTACTACCTCAACGCCTTTGGCGTGAACGATCTCTACGCCGGCACGGGCCTGAACGGAGCCCATTCGTCCGATGGCAGTGCCGTGCAGAACGGCCCCAACATTCCCTTGAACGTCAACAACCTGACCCTCCCGGCCCCGAGATCGCCGGGCCATCAGGTCATCCTGGGCGGATTCACCAACCTGCTCTCCATCCCGCTGACGCCCGGCTTTTACGGAGCCTGGGTGTACACGAACCAGCTCTCGGACACGAACTTCGTGGTCCAGGTCGTGTTCGTGAAGACCAACAGCTTCGACACCAACCTCACCTCCGACGTGCGGTTTGCCGACAATCCGGATGGTCTCGTGCCCGGCACCAAGACCGCCATCGTCGAGGTCGGGCTGTCGGACGTGGACGCCGTGACCGGCGATGTGGTCACCAACCGCATCTACATTCTCGACACCCTCGCCACCGTGACGAATTCGGTCCTCTACACCAACTTTTTCAACACGAACATCTTCCGGACCTCGACCCTCGAGGTGACGCGCGGTCGGCTGCTGGAGTGGGTGACGGCCGACCTGACCAATGCGACCTACACGCCGAACATCTTCACCGAGGGGCTTGACCTTACCGTCGTCACCAACAACTACGCGGGCTATGGATTCTCCATCGGCAATCCCCAGACCGGCGGCATCGGCGGCGGCGGAGGGGGCGGCGGCGTCATCGGCGGGGGTGGCGGGCTGACTTTCTTCGGATTCGGCTCCGCGGAGGCCGCCCTTGTTTTTGGCGGCGCGCTTGATCCCCGGCTTACTGACATCACCAACCAGACCGGGCAGGTTCAGATCCAAGCCGACCAGCTCGACCTCCACCTGCTCCGCCTGAAAGCCGACGGCGTGGTCACGCTCAGCGCCACCGACTTCAGCGGCCGTGACCCACGGCGGCTGGACGCTCCCGCCTTCCGCCTGGACCTCCAGAAGAAGGCGGGCACGATGACGGTCTCGAATGTCGTGCCCAGCACCGTGCGCCGGCTGGACGGCTTTTTCTACTGCTACAGCGCGGTCTGGACCAATACCGCCGTCGGCACGGCGCCCGACGGCAGCACCAACACCCTCGAGTTCCGCTACCACACCCTGATCGTGGACCGGGCCGTGGACTCGATCCGCCCGGTGGACTCCCTTGAGGTCACGCTTAAGGCCACCAACGTCGTGTGGGGCGACAACATGACGGTGACCCGCAGCCTGTTGATTGATGCGGTGGGTTTCCAGAACTCGGGCTCCATTGACTTCGCCACCGGCGGCAGCATCGGGCGGGCCAATCTTCCGCGCCTCCGATACCTGACCAACTCCGGCACCTTCTCCGTGGACAACGTGATGGACCTTGGAGCCGACACCACCAACGGGTGGGCCAACATCCTGAACACCGGTACGCTCCAGGCGAACGGCATCCGCGCCCGTTCCGCCATTGTCGAAAACCTGGGGACCATCGAGGCCACTCAGGACATCCTGACAATCGTCGGCAACGACGTGAAGTTTGACCACCAGCCGGACAACCCTCTCGCGCTCCGCGGCACCGTTAGCGCCCGCAACGACATCACGATCCAGGCCAATGACTTCAAGTCGCGCAACACCGACATTTCGGCCGGCGTGGTGGTGACCAACCCGATCACCGGGGCCATCAACTACGCCCTCGGCTCGCTGATCTTCGACGTGCCCACCCGTCTCTCGGATGGCGGCGTGGACGCGGCCAACCAGTGGTCGTGCGTGGACGGGTTTGCCCTGCTCCAGAAGCCGCAGTTTGGCGACCTGCTGGGGACGACAATCACCGTGAACGGCCCCCGCTTCGGCGATGTGGCCTCCCTCTGGGCCGCTGAGGATCGCGGCGAGACGCCCGCCGGCTTTTCCAACAACGTCGCCGTCGGCCGGCTCGTGTTGAACGGCCAGCTCCTGACGCTCTTCGGCTTTGCCGGCCCAACTCCCGGCCGCGCGCTGTACGTGGATGTCCTCGAGCTGAACGGCGACGCGACCAACGCCTTGGAGAACATCTTCATCGCGCCGGACTTCACGCTGTACTTCGCTGATTCCGTAGGTGTTGCCCCGGAGGACTTGGACGGGCTGTCGGATGGCCGGCTGCGCTGGGTTCAGGACTACGCCGGCCCCGGCAGTTCGGTGCTGGTTCGGCTCGCCGGTGGCAATCAGGTCAGGATGAACCGCGCCCTGGTCGGCAGCCGCACGATCGACTCGGACGGCGACGGCACGCCGAACGGGCTGGACGCGACGCCCTTCGAGCCGGCTGCGCTCAAGGTCAAGATGAACGTCCGACGCACGTCCGCGCAGGCGGATGTGACGTGGTTTGCCTCGCCCGGCCGGAGTTACCGCGTCGAGTACTCCACCGATCTCGCGGGCGACGTCTGGACGCCACTGACGACGGTAACCAACGACCAGCCCAGCCCGCGCGACATGGCGGCGCAGGATTCCGTGGCCGTGGGCGGCCCGAGCCGATTCTACCGCGTGGTCGAGGTCCGCTGAGGCGGTGGCGCGGCCACGATGACCGTGGCGGCGACGCCCCTTCGAAGGGGGATGTCCGCCGCGCCGTGCGGCGGGATGGTTGCAACGGCCCGATCCAAGGCGAGACTCTCGGGCATGAAGCCATCGGTTCCCGCTTTCCTTGCCGCCATCCTGCTTTCCTCCTGCGCCACCGGCCCGCGCGTGGCCGTGGACCGTGACCCGGCGGTGGAGGTGGCGCAGTTCCGCACCTTCGGCTTTTTCAGCCCGCTGGGCACGGACCGTGGCGGCTACCAGACCCTGCTTTCGGAACGGTTGAAGAACGCGGCCCGAACCGGCTTGGAGTCCCTCGGCTTCGTGTACGCGGAGGTGAGTCCCGATTTCCTCGTCAACTTTGGCGCGCGCACGGACGAGCGTGTCGAGATCTCGACGATCCCCGGGGCCATGTCGCCGCCCTATGCGGGTTACTACGGCTGGCGGGCGGGCTACTACGGCGGCTGGTACGGCTTTTCCGACCGCACGGTGGTGGACCAGTACAAGGAGGGCACAATCAACTTGGACGTGGTGGACGCCGCGACAAAGCGCCTGGTGTGGGAGGGCATGTCCGTTGCCCGGGTGACGCGCGCCTCGTCAAAGGATCCGCAGGCGGCCGTGGCAGCGGCGGTGAACGCGATCCTGGCCAAGTTTCCGCCGCGTGCTCCGTGACTGCCGGCGGTGGGGCCGCGCCGTCGCGGGTTGTGGCGTACAGTCCTCCGACCGCTGCGGGCGCATGTGGCATAGCTCCCTCCTGCGCCAAGGAGCCGCGATGGGCGACGCGGAGCAGGGCAGGCACGGCACGCAAGCCGGCCCACACTACCGGGCGATGATCTTGCGGTGCATTGCGAAGGCAGGTCGCAGCGCCCGGCTGAGCTCTTCCTGCAGCGTTTGGAGCTCCTGGTACGCCGCCACGTTCTTCGGGTCCGGCTTCGCGGCCTCGGCCGGATTCAGCTTCACGAAGGCGTCGGTGATGTCGGCGATGTGGACCTTGTCGCCCTTGTGCAGACGCCAGCACCAGAGCGCCTGCAGGGCCGCGCCGTAGGCCGCGCCCTCGGCCACGGCCAGGGTGACGACCTCGGCGTTGAACACGTCGGCCATGATCTGCCGCCACAGCTTCGACTTCGCGCCGCCGCCGGTGGCGCGGACCTGCGTGGTGCGGACGCCCAGTTCGGCGAGGCGGCGCAGGCCGTAGTTCATTCCCAGGGTCACGCCTTCCATCGCCGCGCGGGCGAAGTGGGAGGCTGTGAACGTTCCCGGCCGCACGCCGAAGAAGGCGCCGGTGCCATCGGGCACGTTGGGCGTGCGCTCGCCCTCGAGGTAGGGCAGGAGCAGCAGGCCGCCCGCGCCGGGCGGCGCCTTGGCGGCGGACTTCTCGAAGGTGGCGTGGTCGAGCTTGAAGTCCTCGCGGACCATCTCGGTGGCCACGGTCACGTTCATCGTGCAGAGCAGGGGAAGCCAGCGGTTGGTCGAGTCGCAGAAGCCGGCAATCTCGCCCTTGGGGTCGGCGATGGGCTTTTCCGAGAGGCCGTAGATGGTGCCGCTGGTGCCGAAGCTGGCGGTGACCACGCCCTCGCGGGTGTTCCCGGTGCCGATGGCGGCCATCATGTTGTCGCCGCCGCCGGCGCTCACGAGCACACCGGGGTTCAGGCCGAGTTCCTTCGCCGTCTTCTCCGTGAGCCGGCCGGCCGGCTGGTCGGAGGCGGAGAGCTTGGGGAGCTTGTTGAAGAGGTCGCCGTCAATCGAGTTGACCGCGGCGGCGTTCCAGCGGCGGCGCATCACGTCCATGAGCGCGGTGCCGGAGGCGTCGCCATACTCCATGAAGCGCTCGCCGGTGAGCCAGAAGTTCAGGTAGTCGTGCGGGAGGAGGATGGTGGCGAGCCGGGCGAAGTTCTTCGGCTCGTTTTTCTTCATCCACAGGATCTTGCTGGCGGTGAACCCGGGGAGGACGGCGTTGCCGAGCGTCTTGATCGCCGCGCGGACGCCCCCCAGCGCGCCGGTGATCTCCTCGCATTCGGGCGCGGTCGAGGTGTCGCACCAGAGCTTGGCGGGGCGGATCACCTGGCCCTCGGCGTCGAGCGGCACGAAGCCATGCTGCTGGCCGCTGACGCCGATGGCGACGACCTCGGCAGGGCCAGCCTTGGCAGCCTTGAGGGCGGCCTTGATCGCGGTGGCGGCCGCCTTCCGCCAAGTGTCCGGGTGCTGCTCCTTGTGGCCGGGCGGGAGGCCGGGGATCAGGTCGTACTTGGCGACGCCGTCGCCGAGCACCTTGCCGGAAACGGCGTCCACAACGAGCGCCTTGGTGGACTGCGTCCCGGAATCGATGCCGATGAGGAGCGTGCGCTGGGGCATGTCAGGGGGACAACATGTCGCGGAGGCAGGCAAGCTCCAAGCCCCAAGTTCCACCCGGCCCGGCCGCCGACAACGCCGCGATCAGGGCTGAGCCGGCGGCGCCGTGCCTCCGGCCCCCCGACGGGACGCGGGAGGCACGCTTTTGGCTCAGGCCGCCGGCCGCTCCGTCACCAGCGCGTGGAGCTGGAGAAAGTCCAGCACCTTGGCGGTGAGGATCTGCTCGTGGATCGCGGCGATCTGGCCGTTCTTCTGCAGTTCCTTGGCGACCTTGTCCGGCACCTCCTGCCGCTGCTGGGCGATGGCCACAATGCGCTGGCCGATCTCCTCGTTGGCCACGGAAATCTTCTCCGCCTCGGCGATGCGGTGGAGGATGACGGCGGCCTTGACGCGGTCCTTCGCGCTCGTGTTCGCGGCGGAGAAGATCTCGTCCTTCTTCTCGTTGAGCGCCTCCTTGGGCACGCCGCGCTCCTGGTTGGTCCGCACGATGTCGTACACGACGTTGCGCGTCTCGTGCTGGACCAGGGAGTCGGGCAGCTCGCAGGCCACGCGGTCGAGGAGGCCTTTCACGAGCTGGTTGCGGATGCCGGCCAGCCGCTTGCCCTTGAGTTCGTTCTCCAGGTCGTGCCGGACGCCCTCCCGCAGCTTCTCCACGTTCTCCACCTTGAACTGCTGCGCAAACTCGTCGTTCAGCCCGGGCAGGTGCTTTTCCTTCACCAACACCACCTCGACCTCGTAGGCGCCTTCCTTGCCCGCCACCACGCCGACGACGAAATCCGCGGGGAACGTCACCGTGACCGTCCGCCGGTCGCCGGCGGCGGTGCCGACGAGCTGGTCCGTGAAGCCGGGGATGAAATGCGCCGGCTCGATCTTCATCCAAAAGCTTTTCTGCTCCGTCAGGCCGCGCGCGGTTGGGGCGTGGTCCGTGATCGGCTTGCCCTCGCAGGTGCCGTGGTAGTTGACGACGACCACGTCGCCGGCCTGCGCCGCGCGGGGGACGTCGCTGAAGGTCGCGCGCTGCTCTCTCAGCATGGTCAGGGCGCGCTCGACGTCATCCTCCGTCACCACCCGCACTTCGGTCTCGACGGGCAGCCCCTTGTAGTCGGGCAGCGGGAACTCGGGTTCCGTCTCGATCGTGGCGGCAAACTGGAAGGTCTGCCCGCGGCCGAACTGGATCTCCTCGATCTCCGGATTTCCCAGCGGACGCAGCTTCTGGCCGTCCACCGCCTGCCGGTAATGGTCCGCCATGAGCTGGCGCTTGACCTCGCGCTCGATTTGGTCGCCGAACGCTCGGTTGACGAGGTGGGCGGGGGCCTTGCCGGGGCGGAAGCCGGCCAGCCGCGCCTGGCGCTGGTATTCGCCGGTGGCGCGGGCAAAGGCCGCCTCCACCTCCGGTGCTTCGATTTCGATGCGGAGCAGCGCCTTGCAAGGGCCCAGTTTTTCGACAGAGACGTTCACAGGATTCGGTTTTCCTCCGCAATGCGCCTGACCAGTCCGGCCGGCCACCCGGAAAAGAGCGGCCAAGCTAGGTGTCGCCTTGGGCGGTCGTCAAGGTGCGCCCCGGCCTGCCCGGCGGCTCTCCATGCCGCCCAATGACGCTGATTGGGGGGCAGCCGGAGCCGGCACGCAGGGCTGCTGCCAGAGGTGGGTTGCCGTCGAATGGCGACTTGAGCAAGCCCTTCCTGGGCAGGTTTCGCGGGGGACTGCGGCGCGATGGACAGTTGCCGCAAAAAAACGTTTTGACACGGACCAGGCCGTTTGCCACCTTCGCCCCACACACGGAACACACGACAGCAACATGAGAACGCAACTCCTTCTCGCAACGGCTGCGCTCGCGGCGCTCGGTGCCCTCTCCGCCTCGGCGCAGGTTTATTCGGTCAACGCGGTCGGCTACGTCAACGTGACGGCTCCCGCCAACAAGTTCGCTCTGGTCGCCAATCAGCTCACGGCCTCGCCGAACAACACGGTCAGCAATGTGTTTGCCGGCGTTCCCGAGGGAACTTTTGTCTACACTTGGACCGGAACTCAGTTCCTGATCTCGGCGTTCGAGCTTGGCGAGTGGACCAATCCCACCGCTGATGTCGGCCCGGGCAAGGGTGCTTTCGTCCTGAATCGGGGATCTGCGGTCAACGTGACTTTCGTTGGCGAAGTTCCGCAGGGCAGCCTTCAGACCGCGTACACCGCGGGCTTCAACATGGTCGCCTCGAAGGTTCCCCAGGCGGGCAATCTTCAAACCGTCCTCGGGTTTGTTCCCGGGGAAGGTGATACGGTGCTGACTTGGAGTGTCGCCAACCAGAAGTACAATCTCTTCACCTACGAGTTCGGTGAGTGGGCTCCTGCTCCTGGCCCCGTCTTGGCTGTCGGTGAGGGTTTCTTCCTCAACGCCAAGGCGGCTGGTTCCTGGAATCGGACCTTCTCGGTCAACTGAAAAGTGCAAGTGCGGATTAGAACAACCCCCTCCCCAAAAACAACAATGAAGAAAACTCTGGTAGGTCTGGCTGCGCTGCTCGCATCGCTTGGTGTTTTCGCCCAAGGATCAATGATTTTTGGCAACACCCCGGCGACGCTGGGCAATTCAACCGGCGCCCCGGTTGGATTCTTGGGTGATCTGCGTCCTGGTGCGCCGGCTGGAGGCAACGTGGCTAGGGTCTCGGGCAATACGTTTTTGTCCCAGCTGATCGTGGCTGGCGTGCCTGTTGCTGGAACGATTCAACCGTTCCGCACTGGTGGTGCGATCGGCTTCATCACTTCCACGACGGTTTCCTTCGCCGGTGTTTCCGCTGGTTCCACGGTTCAGACCCAGCTCGCGGCTTGGGTTGCGGATCTTGGTGCTGACTATGCAACTGCTCTTGCCAAGAATCTCGGCGGCACGGGCATTTCCAATTCCGTGGGTGTGACCTTGGTGGAGCCGAACAATCCCGCTCAGCCGGCAATGGTTGGTTTGAATGGTTTCAACATTGCTGCCGTTATTCCTGAGCCCAGCCTGGCTTCCCTCGGGCTGCTCGGGGCTGCCGTGCTTTTCCTTCGCCGGAAGAAGTAAGGCTTGGTTGCTCGTTCGTGTGATTCAAAGGCCGCCCGCAAGGGCGGCCTTTTTCTTTTGGCAGGAATGGACGCCTTCACCGTCTCCCGGACGGCAGCAGGGTGATTCTTCTCAGGGCGAGTCCTCCGCCCTGGGTGCCCTGAGCAAGAGAACAACGGCGGATGCCCTGGCACCCGCCTTTGCCGAACCGCACAACCAGATTGGAGTCGCACCATCGCAGACGGGGGGCCAGTCCCGCTTGCGGACTTAGCCCCCAAGCTTCCAACGGCCGACCTTCTGGTTCAGGTCGCGTTCAGACTGCTGGGGAGTGTCTGCTGGCGAGGCCAGGCTTGCCTCGGGTCGCCAGTCCTTTGGAATGGCGGTGGCATGCCCGTGATGGCGCCGGTGTCGGAGGATCCTTCGGGCTCCGTGCCGCCATGCGGGGTCTGATGCTTCCGATTCTCGAAGGCGAAATCTTGCCGTGGCTCCCAGGAAGCGGGATTGACCCTGCCGCCGGTTGCCGGCCCATAATCCGCCCATGGCCAGCCGTTGTTTCGCGCGCGACGGGTGTTCCCTGCGCCGAAGGATTGTGACCGGAACCGGCCGCGCATGGCTTGCCGGGGCGCTCGCGGCCGGCGCGGCCGAAGCGCCGCCGACGGCCGCGGTGGATTCGGCCGCGCTGGACCGCCTGCGCATGATGAGCCTCGAGGAGCTGGTGCGGACGGAGGTCACTTCGGTCACGCGTGGGCCGGGCGAATGGTTCGACTCCGCGGCGGCCGTCTTCGTGATCACGGGCGACGACTACCGGCGCTCGGGCGCGACCTCGATCCCGGAGGCGCTGCGGCTTGCGCCGGGCCTCAACGTGGCACAGTACTCCGGCGCGCGCTGGGCCGTGGCGGGACGCGGCTTCAACGAACTCTTTACCGACAAGCTGCTCGTGCTCGTGGATGGCCGCAGCGTGTTCTCCAGCGTCAACGCCGGCGTCTGGTGGAACGAGGTGGACTACCCGCCCGAGGACATCGAGCGCATCGAGGTCATCCGCGGCCCGGGCGGCGCACTGTGGGGCGCGAACGCGGTGAACGGCGTCATCAACATCATCACCAAGGACGCCGCCGCGACCGAAGGCACCTACGCCACCGGCAGTGCCGGCTCGACCGAGCGCGCCGGCGGCACGGTGCGCCACGGCTTCCGTGTGGGCGATTCGCTGACGGGCCGCTTCTACGTGCGCTACCGGCACACGGAGGAGCATCCCGCGGACGCCAGCGGGTTGTCGGCGTTCGCCCAGGCCGGTGACCCAATTGATGCCCGCGACTTCTTCCAGGCCGGCACGCGCTTCGACTGGAACCAGGGTCCGGGCGCGCTCACTTTTTCCGCGGACGGGTTCTTCGACGCGTTCGACGACCGCATCCTCGTCCCGTCGTTTTTTACGCCCTACCTCAACCCCTTGGACGTGAACTTCGATACGTCCGGAGCGAACGCCCGCGCCCGCTACGTCCTTGAATTGGGTGAGGGCCAGCTCGAGGTGCAGGCGTACTACGACCATGTGGACCAGCAGGGCGACACGCTCGGTAGCCGGCAGGTGTCGGACACGGTCGACGTCCAGGCGCAGCACCGTACGCCGCTGCCGGGTCGGCAGCTCCTCACCTACGGCCTCGGTTACCGCTACCTGCCGACCTCGCTTGACGACACGATCTTCTACGAATGGAGGCCCAACGACCGCCGGCAGCAGCTCTTCAGTGCCTTCGTGCAGGACGAGGCCGAACTGGTGCCCGAAACGCTCCGCCTCACCGCCGGGATCAAGGTGGAGCACAACGACTTCACCGGTTGGGAGCCGCAGCCCAACGTGCGCTTGACGTACCAGCCCGCGCCGCGGCACACCCTGTGGGCGGCGGTTTCTCACGCTGTCTCGGTGCCGATGCGGAATTCCTTCGACACCATTTCCCCGCTGCTCCAGCGGGAGCCGGATTTCGTGGACGTGCCGGGCCTCGGCACGCTGCCGGTGTTCTTGGGCTACGAGGGCCCCGACGACCTCGACGGCCAGGACATGCTTGGCACCGAACTGGGCTGGCGCTGGCAGGCGGCCGCCAACCTGCTGTTCGACACCGCCGCGTTTTACAACTCCTACAATGGCCTCCGCTACGTCGTGCCCCGCAGTGGGCCGGACTTCGTCCTGTCGCCGTACCCGCACATCTATTCCACCCTCACGCTGGACAACGTGGCTGACGCCGAGACGGCCGGAGTGGAAATCTCCGCCGAGTACCGGCCGGCGGACTGGTGCCGGCTCACGGCGTGGTACGCCTACCTGTACAAGCGCGTGGACGGGGCGGACGGGCGGGAACTCCCCGACCAGCGCAAGGATCCGGCCCACACGGCCTCCCTGCGTGCCTCGTTTGACGTGCTCAAGGACGTGCAGCTCGACCTCTGGGGCCGCTTTGTGGACGAGCTCGAGTATTTCCCGGTGCCGGCCTACTTCGACCTCGATGTCCGCGTCGGCTGGCGTCCGAAGGACTGGCTTGAGGTCGCCGTGGTTGGCCAGAATCTCCTGGACGACCAGCGGCCGGAGTTCGGGCCGGCGGACTCGATCGTCGTGCAGCCGACCGAGGTGCCGCGCGGCGTGTACGGCACCGTGACTTTCCGGTTCTGAACCACCCCGATGGCTGCCCTGTCGCCCCGTCGTAATCCCGGCCTGCGCGGTGTCGCGTGGGCACTGCGGCTTCTGCTCGTCCTTCTGCTCACCGCCGGCGTCGCGCTGCTGTGGGTCACGCCGGTGTTTCTCCTCACCCTGGCCGGGGCGCGCGAAACCCCGGGCTCCGGCCCCCTTCTGCCCGTGCTGTGGCTCGGCAAGGTGGCCGGCGCGGCGCTCCTCGCGCTCGCCGTCGGGCTCGCCCCGGCGGCGTGGAATCCCGCACGGCACCGGGTGGCCGTGCCGCTCGCGCTGGGCCTGGCTGCCGCGGCGCTGGTCATGCTCGGCGCCCCGTGGTGGATCGTGCCCTTGCCGTTGGCCGCGCTGGCCCTGTGGCTCCGCGCGCGGGCCCGGGGCGAAGGAGCGGACTTCCGGCCGTGGACCCGCGCCGATTCGCTGGGCGTCGTGCTGGCGGCGCTGGTGGTGGCGGTGGCCACGGCGGGCTTCGTGTGGCCGCAGTTCTTCCGGCGGCATCCCTACGCCGCGCCGGCGGACGACTCGGAGTTCTTCCTGCGCGGCAGTGTGGCCGTTCCCTCGCTGTCGGGCGGGCTGCCGTTGTACCTGTGGGAAGTGCTGCCCGAGGTGTTTGCCGACCTCCTGCCGCGGCCGGGCGGCTGGGAGGCGTTCGGCTTCCTTTACGCGCGGCCGGAGGATGCCGTACCGGTCGGGCTGGTGGCGCGCACGAACGGCTTCCCCGCGCTGTCGGTGAACTGCGCCGCGTGCCACACCGGTTCCTACCGCCGTGCGCCGGACGCGCCGCGCGAGCTGCTGCCCGCCGCGCCGGCCACGCGCCTCGACTTCGACGCCTGGCTGCGTTTCCTCGGCGCGTGCGGCAACGACCCGCGCTTCACCGCCGCGACGCTGTTGCCGGCCATCGAGCGCCGCCACGCGCTGGGCCCGTCCGAACGGCTGGCGTATGCGCGGGTCATCATCCCGGCCGTTGGCCGCGTCCTTGCGGCGCTCTCGGCCGATTTCGCGTGGGCGGAGGCGCGCACGCCGTCCGGTCCGGGGCGGCAGGACGCGACGAACTTCCTCAAATTCATGCTGCTCCGCCTCGCGGAAGACGGCACCAGCGGCCTCACGGACTTCCAGCCCGTCTGGCACCAGGCCGCGCGCACGAACCTCCACGGCCACTGGAACGCCGCCGCGCCCGACGTGCGCACCGCGAACTGGCTCGCCGCCGCCTTCCTCCTCGACTTCACCCCCGTCGAGCTCGACCGCGCCGCAATGGATCGCCTTGAGCGCTGGCTCGCCAACGTGCCCCCGCCGCCCTTCCCCGGCCCGGTGGATGCCCCCCTCGCCGAACGGGGCCGGGCGCTCTACGGCCGGCACTGCGCCGAATGCCATGCCCCCGGCGGCGCACGCCTCGGCGAAGTGGTGTCCTACGCCGAGGTGGGCACGGACGCGGCGTACGTCGCCGCCACCACGCCGGCTGCCGTCACTGCCCTGCGCGACATTGGCGAGGCGCCGTTCCGTTTCACTGGTTACCGGCGCACGGACGGCTTCCAGAACATGCTCCTTGACGGCGTCTGGGCGCGTGCGCCCTACCTCCACAACGGCTCCGTGCCCACGCTCTGGGATCTTCTCCAGCCGCCGGCCGGCCGGCCCCGCGCCTTCCACCGCGGCCATGATGTCGTGGACACCCGGCACGTCGGCTTCGTCAGCACCGGCCCGGAAGCGGAGCGCGAAGGCACGCGTTTCGACACTGCGCTCGCCGGCAACGGCAACGGCGGCCACGCCTACGGCACCGACCTGCCCGAGGCCGACCGCTGGGCGCTCGTGGAATTTTTGAAAACCCTATAAGCTCGCCCCATGCACTCACCCGCGCCCCACCTCCGCCCGGCCGCCGTGCTTGAGCCTCTGATCCTTGCCGTGTCCGCCCTGTTGTTCGCGGGCTGCGGCCGGGACGGCTCGCCCGCCAACGACCTCCCGCCCGTCGCGGTGTCGTCCAACATCACATGGCTGCCGACGGGTCTCTCTGCCGCCGAGCAGAAGACCTGGCATACGCTTGGCGAGGGCAGCGAGGTGCTGCCGATGGTCGTGCTCGAGGTGCTGAAGTCACCGCTCACCGGCCGCTCGTTCCTCGAGAGCCTGGGCGCCTACGGTTTCCTCACCACCAGCACCAACGCGCACGAGCCACCCATCGGCATCACCGTGGCCACGCAGGACGTGCTGGGACACCAGCTTCCCTTCATCGGCGTGAACTGCGCCGCCTGCCACACCGGAGAGATCCAGTACCAGGGCCAAAGCCTGCGGATGGACGGCGCGCCCAACCTCTTCAGCATGGAGGACCTGTTCCGCGACGCGCACAAGGCGCTGGAGGACGTGCTCGCCGATCCCGTGCGGGCGTTCGAGTTCGTCCGCTCCGTCATCCGGCGGCACCATGACGAGGCCAAGCCGGGGGAGTTCCTTGAAGTCACCGGTGCCGCGTTCGACTTCCTCAATTCCGTTAATCTGGACGACGGGGTGTCCGCGCCCGAGCAGGTGATCACCGCCGCCCTCGGGGCCGCCGCCAGCCCGCTGCTGGATTACAAGGCCGATGCCGTTGCGTCCGGCGGCCTCAATGCCGCCAAGCTGGGCCTGCTTGGTGACCTGAGCTCCACGTTTGAAAGATATTCCGGCTTCCTCGAACGCCGGCTCGAACGCCTCCGCGTCATGGCGGATGCCATTGACTGCGGCGTGGATATGGGACCCGGCCGCGGCGACTCCTTCGGCATCATCCGCGACCTGCTCTATCCCGACCACGGCATCGAGCTCGACGCGCCCGTGAGCACCCCGCATCTGTTCGGACTCGGCGGCTTCCAGTGGATCCACTGGGACGGCAACACGACCAGCGTGATGGACCGCAACTACGCCCAGGCCATCGCGCTCGGGGCAGACTATGATGCCACCACCCACGCCTCCTCGGTGCAGCCGCTCAACCTGGACCGGCTCGAGCAGGTCGCGCGCAAGATCCAGCCGCCCGCCTGGCCCACGAACGTCCTCGGCCCGCTTGACCCCGCGAAGTTGGCGCTGGGCAAGTCCCTCTATGCCGATCACTGCGCCCGCTGCCACACCGAGGAACGCGTGTATCCCTACGCCGAGGTCGGCACCTCGCTGCCCCGCACCACGAACGTCATGGGTCGCGTCGGCGGCCGCCACTTCTACATGAGGCTGGCCGGCAGCGCGTCCAACATCCTCGCCGCCTCCTACGCCGCGCACGGCATCACGCCGGAGCAGGCGCGGTCCTTCGAGCGCGTGCCCGACCCCGCCTGGCGCACCACCGGCGGCTACGTCGCCCGGAAGCTGGACGGCGTCTGGGCCAGCCCGCCCTACCTGCACAATGGCTCCGTCCCCACGCTCCACGACCTCCTCCTGCCTGTCGCGCAGCGGCCGAAGACCTTCCCCGTGGGCCACCGCGAGTTCGACCCGCGGAAGGTTGGCTTCATCACCGACGTGGCCGCGCCGGTGTGGACCATGGACACCACCATCCCCGGCAACTTCAACCACGGCCACGAATTCGGCACCCAGCTCTCCGAGGACGACCGCTGGGCGCTGATCGAGTACGTGAAATCCCTGTAGCGGCCGGGTTCTCCAGCGCGGACCCGCCCACGATGCGGCGCCGCGGGGACGGCTCGCCACCGCCTGCCCGCCCCGCGCAACCTCCGCGCAAATGCTGAACTACATCTGGCTCGGCATGCTGTTCACCGGCCTCGTCGTGGCCGCCGTCACCGGCAACGTCCGCCCCGCCGTGGACGCCGCCATCAAGGCCTCCGAGACCGCCGTCACGCTCGCGCTCGGCCTCGTCGGCATCATGTCGCTTTGGCTCGGGATCATGCGGCTGGCCGAAAAGGCCGGCCTCGTGGCCCTGCTCGCCCGCGCGCTGCGTCCGGTGCTGGTCCGCCTCTTCCCCGATGTGCCTGCGGCGCATCCGGCCATGGGTTCGATGGTCCTGAACATCGCCGCGAACCTGCTTGGCCTCACCAACGCGGCCACGCCCCTCGGCCTCCGCGCCATGCGCGACCTTGAGACGCTGAACCGCCACCCCGGCACCGCAACCAACGCGATGTGTACCTTCCTCGCGATCAATACCGGCTCCGTGCAGCTCATCCCCGCCTCGGCCATTGCCGTCCTCGCCGCGGCCAGGGCGGTGAATCCCACGGCCATTGTCGGCTCGGTGCTGCTCGCCACGGCCTGCTCCTCCGCGGCGGGACTGATCGCGGTGAAGCTTCTGGAGAAACTTCCCCGCTACCGCCTGCCCGTCGCGCCGGGAGAGACGGTCTCCCAACCGTCTCCGACTCGGGATGGAGAAGGACAGGAGTCCGCCTCTCCCGGTGAAACTTCGCCGCTGCCCGGCTGGGGGCGCGGGGTGCTGCTTCTGTTCCTGGCCGGCTTCGCCGCCCTGACGGCGGTGACGGCGTTTCCCGAACTCGCCGGCCGGGCGTCCGACACCGCCTCGGACGGACAGGCTGGCTGGGTGCGCCTGCTGAACGCCATGTCCCTGCTGGCGATTCCCTTCCTGCTGGTTGCGTTCCCGCTCTACGCCGCGCTGCGCCGCGTGCCGGTGTACGAGGAGTTCGTCGAGGGCGCGAAGGAGGGCTTCCAGGTGGCGCTGCGCATCATCCCGTTCCTCGTGGCCATGCTGGTGGCCATCGGCTTCCTGCGCGGGGCGGGGGCCATCGAGGGCTTCACCGAGCTGCTGCGCCAGCCGCTTGCCGCCGTGGGCTTCCCGCCCGAGCTGCTGCCGATCTCGCTTATCCGCCCGCTGAGCGGCAGCGCGACGCTCGCGACCTTCGCCGACTTGGTGCACGTCCATGGGCCGGACAGCCTGATCGCGCGCACGGCGGGCACGATTTTTGGAAGCACGGAAACGACCTTCTATGTGATCGCCGTCTACTTCGGGGCGGTGGCCGTGCGCCGGACGCGCCACGCCGTGTGGGCCGGGCTGGTCGCGGACGCCGTCGGCATCATCGCCTCCATCACGATCTGCCGGCTGATGTTCGGCTGAACGCGCCCCCGGCATCTTGCCGGAGCCCGCCAGGCCGGATCAGCATCCTGGCATGACTTCGCCCCTGGCCGGCAAGTGGATCCTCATCACCGGCGCCTCGAGCGGCTTCGGCGCCGCGGCGGCGCGGCGTTTCGGCGCGGCGGGCGCTCGCCTGCTCCTCGGCGCGAGGCGCAGGGAGATGCTGGAGGCTGCCGCCGCGGAGGCCCGTTCGGCCGGGGCCGCTTCAGCGCAGGCGCATCCGTTGGACGTGGCCTCGACCGCGAGCGTCGAGGCGTTCACGGCCTGGGTGCGGACGCTCACGCCGCGCGTGGACGTGCTGGTCAACAACGCCGGCGGCGCGCACGGCCTCGAGCCTGTGGCCGAGGGTCGCGACGAGGACTGGGAGGCCATGATGCAGGCGAACGTCCTCGGCGTGCTGCGCATGACGCGCGCGGTGCTGCCGCTGCTGCCGCGCGATGCCGGGGCGATGATCCTCAACATCGGCTCCATCGCCGCGCGCACGCCCTACGAGAACGGCGCGGCCTACTGCGGCGCGAAGGCCGCGGAACTGGCCATCACCCGCGCCCTGCGCCTCGAGCTGAACGGCACGGGCCTCCGTGTCGCCACGCTCGACCCCGGCATGGCCGAGACGGAGTTCTCCGTGACGCGCTTCAAGGGCGACGCCGCCCGCGCGGCGAAGGTGTACGCCGGCGTCCGGCCGCTGACGGCCGACGACGTGGCCGAGGCGATGGTCTGGATGGCCGCCCGCCCGCCCCACGTCTGTGTGGACGAACTGGTGCTGAAGCCCACGGACCAGGCCGCGATCTACAAGGTCCACCGGCGGACGGCCTGATCGCAGGGAAGGGTGCCCGCCGCCGAAATGAAAAACCCGCCGCCGGGGTGTCCGGCGGCGGGCGTTGGGAAAGCAGGGATCAGGATACGCCGTGGTAGCCTTCCTCGCCGTGCTCGGCGAGGTCGAGGCCGGCGGTCTCGACATCAGGATCGGGTCGGAGGCCGATGGTGGCCTTCACGATGAACGCGATGATGGCCGTGGCCACGACGGAGAGGATGATCGTCACGACGATGGCCTTGATCTGCGCCACCACGAGGCCCTCCTTCACGCCGCCGACGACGGAGTTGACACTTTCGTTTGCCAAGATGCCGGTGAGAAGCGCGCCCAGCGTGCCGCCGACACCGTGGATGCCGAAGGTGTCGAGCGCATCGTCATAGCCGAACATCTTCTTGAGGTACGAGCAGGCGAGGTAGGGCACCACGCCGGCGAACACGCCCATGATCACAGCACCGGTCGTGGTGACGAAGCCCGCGGCGGGGGTGATCACGACGAGGCCGGCCACGATGCCCGAACAGAAGCCGAGCACGCTGGGCTTGCCGCGCATCAGCCACTCGCACATCGGCCACACGAAGCCCGCGATGGCCGCGGCCATCGTGGTCGTGGCGAACGCGTTCGAGGCGATGGCATCGGCCCCGAGCGCGGAGCCGGCGTTGAAGCCGTACCAGCCGACCCAGAGCATGCCGGTGCCCACCATGCAGAGCACCATGCTGTGCGGCTGCATGGGTTCCTTGGGGTAGCCCAGTCGCTTGCCGAGGATGATGCAGAGTACGAGCGCGCTCCAGCCCGAGCTCATGTGGACGACGGTGCCGCCTGCGAAGTCCAGCGCCTTGATGCCGGCGTCCGCGTTGAGCGCGCCGCACATGAAGCCGTTGGTCGCCCAGACCATGTGGGCGAGCGGGAAGTACACGGCGAACATCCAGATCGCCACGAACAGCAGCACGGCGGAGAACTTCATGCGCTCCGCGATCGCGCCGATGATCAGCGCCGGCGTGATGATCGCGAAGGTAAGCTGGAACATCGCCCACATGCTGTCGCTGATCCAATGGTAGCCCGCGCCGACCTTGGCCGGCTCGACGCCCCTGAAGAAGGCGGCAGCAAAGTCACCAACGACGGCTTTGCCGCCGGAGAAGGCCAGTCTGTAGCCGCACAGCCACCAGAGGAAAGTGACCAGCCCGGCGATGCCCATGCACTGGGCCAGCACCGAGAGCACGTTCTTCCGGCGCACCAGACCGCCGTAGAAGAGCGCGAGGCCGGGGAGCGTCATGAACAGAACCAAGGCGGTGCTGACCATCTGCCACGCGTTGTGGCCGGGGCCGGGGCCGGGAACCTTGGAAGCCACGTCCGGCGTCCGCGCGGAGTTGTTCATGTAGGCTTCGATGTCGGCGACCCGCTGTTCCAGCGTGGGTTCGGCGGGCGCGGCATCGGCCGCGAAGAGCCGCGGGGCCAGGGCGAGGCCGGCCAGAGTCAGAAGCACGAAAATTTTCTTCATGGGTTGTTTCGTTCGGAAGGGTTCAGGGGCGGTGGTGTGTCAGACGGCGGCCTCGCCCTTTTCGCCGGTGCGGATGCGGATGGCCTCCGCGACATCCGTCACGAAGATCTTGCCGTCGCCGATCTTCCCGGTCTTGGCGGCGCCGACGATGGCGTTGATCGCCGCCTCGATCCGGTCGTCCGGAAGGACCAGTTCCAGCTTGATCTTGGGCAGGAAATCCACGGTGTACTCGCTGCCGCGGTAGATCTCCGTATGGCCCTTCTGACGGCCGAATCCCTTGACTTCGCTGACGGTCATGCCCTCGATGCTGGCCTCGCTCAGGGCATCCTTCACTTCCTCCAGTTTGAACGGTTTGATGATCGCTTCGATTTTCTTCATGATGATGGGTTGCCGGTGCG
>JBJXFY010000456.1:0-2513 GCA_046155815.1 Limisphaerales bacterium
CCGATCTGGACCTGGTCGAACCGGACGGCGGCATCACGGGCATCATCACCTCGTCCCTGAAGAAGCCCGAGTAGGTGAAGTGAGATGAACGCCCAGGGGCGAGTTTCGAGCCCCTGGGATTCAAACAGCAACAATGCCCAGGGGCCGGAAACGAGCCTCTGGGCGTTGGTGTTTTGGACTGGCCATCCAGTCCCCTTGGCTACTTCCCAGGCACATCCCACGCTTCGATCGTGCCGTCCACGCAAGCTGCCATCACGCGCGTGCCGTTCTTGACGAAGGCGGCGCTAGAGAGCTTCTTCTCCTTGGCGCGGAAACAGGCCACTTCTTTCCCCGTTTCCAGGTCCCACAGCCGCACCGTCTGGTCCCACGCGCACGAAAGGACCAGGCGACCGTCAGGGGAGACCGCGAGCTTCGTAATCATCTCTTCGTGCCCGACAAATGACCGCAGCTCCTTACCCGTTTCGAGATCCCAGAGCTTCAAGGTGATCCCTTTGGCAGTGATCGTTCGGTCCGCGTTCAAGGAGCGAGTCCCCGTGGCGCTCAAAGCCCGCCGACCATCGGGCGCGATGGCAATCGTGTTGACGTAACTGCCCGGCTCAAACGTGCGAACCTCCTTGGCGGTGGCCGTATCCCAGAGGCGCATCGTGCCGTCCATACCGCAAGATAGGATGCGCTTGCCGTCCGGCGAGAAGATCGCACGGAAGACATTGCTAGTGTGACCCTGAAACTGACGGATTTCCTTACCCGTCTCGAGATCCCAGAGCCGGAGCGCCCTTTCCGAGCTGCAGGATAGTACAAGTTTCTCGTCCGGAGAGAATACCGCTGAGTAGACCGGGGTCGAGTGCCCCTCCATCCGCTTCAGCAATCGCCCCTTCTCCAGATCCCACAATTGAACGCTGTAGTCGTCGGTCCCAGGAGGCATGCCGGAAGTTTGGAAACCGGGGATCAGCGCTTGTCGCCCGTCAGCAGAGAGAGTGAGTCTTCCCGTGTTCGTCGGGTGGTCGCGCAAGAACAAAACGTCCTTTCCAAGATCCAGGTCTCTGAGCCAGATGACGGCCGAATCCATCCCGGCGCTCCCCAGAAGAACACGTCGTCCGTCCGCGGTAAACTCGGCGGAAGCAACGTAGATCTTTCGTGACAGCCGTTCCGTGATTGCTTGGACCAGGCTCTTGGCGCGCCTGCTCACCTCGGGATCAGTGCTGACTTCGGCACGATGTAAGGCGTCCAAAGCGGGCTTGCCAATCGTGTATAGGCGGTCTTCCGCGCCTTCACGACTCGCCGCCTTAGCACTGCCTAGTTGTGCCACGAGGCGCGCAATCTCTTGCCGCTCAGCAGGCGTATCTTGGTTATCGCCGGCAGAGGGTTGCCCCAGTGAGAGCAAGAAAATGACAACGAACATGTGCCGGCCGTGCGAAGACATGGATGCACCTCAAGCATAGGAAGAGCCCCCGGGTGCTGCACTGCACCCGGGGGGGAGGAATCAAGGAGGGCATCAGATGTCAAAGTCCCCTTCTCCCGGAGGTGGGCTGAAGCCCAGCTTGGTATCACCGGGGCCCGCGAAGTATCCATCGGCCCCGCCGTCACCCTTCAGCGAATCGGCATCGCTGTCGTGAAAGAACGGAATGTTGTCGTAGAGCCAGTCATCCTCGATGCCGCCTTCCAGCGTGTCGGCTCCCGTGCCGCCGTGAATGGTATCGTTCCCGTTGCCTCCCTTGCAGGTGTCGTTCTCCGTGCCGCCATCAAGGAAGTCTGCACCGCCATCGCCGCGGAGCGTGTCGATGCCGGCTTCACCGAACAAGAAGTCAGCCTGATCGCCGCCCTCGATGATATCCTTGTCGGCCCCACCGAACAGGTTGTCGGTACCTGCGCCGCCAAAGAGCTCGTCGTCGCCGCCTTCGCCGCGAATGGTGTCGTCGCCGTTGTTGCCGGAGATATTGTCGTTACCGCCGCGGCCTTCCAGGGTGTCCTTGTCATTGCCCCCGGTGATGGTGTCCTTGGTGGGCCCTCCATAAATGATGTCGTCATTCTCGCCGCCCGAAAGGCTGCTCACGCCAGCGTAGCCGGTGAGCGCACTCAGATCGAGCTGGTCGTTCCCCTGTTTCATAGCCGCGTTGATGTTGGTCACGTTGGCAAGCAACGGCTGCGTGGCATCCAACACACCGTCCCGCGTGACATGGACCCGATTGCCGGCACCGACCGTCAACACCACGATGTTGGAGCTGTTGTCGCCGTCAATCGTCAATGTTCCGTTGCTGAAGCTCACCGAGACGACCGGCACGATGCGCGTTTCGAGGGGCTCGATCCCCGGACGAAAGCGAAACTGGGGGCGCTGCACACAGGACTGAGACATGACCAACCTCCTTGAAAAAGGCGAAGGGAAACGCAAGCGAAGGGTGTGCCGGACGGTAGCGTGAAATGAACGATGGTCGGGCGGGCGCGGAGGGAAATGCAGCGTGAAGAGGAGAAGGGGCTGGCGAAAAACGACAAGTCAGGCCTTGCAGCCTTGCAGCCTT
>JBJXFY010000243.1:0-13545 GCA_046155815.1 Limisphaerales bacterium
GCTTTCAAGACGGCGGGATCCAAGACCCGGCCAATCTGGCGGAGTTCACCACCAAGCCGCGGTTCGTGGCGCCGGGTGGCTCCGCGATCTTCGACTTCATTCTGGGCCAGGGTTCCGTCCCCGCCGAGCTTGCCCTCTCCACGGGCGTGTTCGCGGGCGATGGACGGCAGGCCAGCCACTGGAAAGACAATGACCTGACCGGGAGTTACATCGGCGTGATGGATCCCACGCTCGGCTTCCAGGAAGTGCGCTCAATCGCGGCCAGCGACTTGGTGGCCCTCGACCTCATCGGCTGGAACGTCGTGCCCGAGCCGGGCGAATACGCCGCCGCCTTCGGCGTGGCCGCGCTCGGCTTCGCGGCGTGGCGCCGCCGCGGTGCCCGCCGCGCCTGAAGACCGGACCGCACTTTGACGGCCGCCCGCGAAAACCGCGAGCGGCCGTTTTCATTTTTGCCCGAGGCGCGACAGCAGGTCCGCGGCGAGCCGCTGCTCCGGCCGCAGCGCCTTCAACCGCTCCAGGATCGCCCGCGCCCGCACCGGGTCTTCCCCGGCGAAGGCGCCGGCCGTCAGCGCCGCCTGCGCGTAGGCCGGCGTGAAGTCCGCGCTGCGCGCCACGGCCCCGAGGTGCAGTGCCAGCCCCCTCTCCCGCCGGCCGTCCGCCTCCTCCGCGAGGCCGCGCAGGAACAGGTTGCGCGCCTCCGCGAAGTCCGCGACCCGCCCCGCCGCCTCGGGCGGCAGTCCGGCCGGCGACGGCGCACCCCCGGCGCCCGCCGCCACGTCGAGCAGCGCCACGAGCCGACGGTGCGGCGGCGGCGTGCCGGGTCCGCCGACGCGCGGCGCCTCGAAGAGCAGGCGCGGCCGGTCGTCCGTGTTGCGCGGGCCGTCGCCGGCCAGCGCGCGCAGCGCGGCGTTGCCCGCGACCTGGCTGCCGAAGAGCCGCACCGGGTCCGGCAGCGCCTGCGGGGCGAGCGCCTCGCGCAGCGGCGGGCCGCGCAGCCGCGCGGCCAGCGGCTCCCAGTCCACGGCCTCCGGCGGTCGCCCGCCGAACAGCCCGGCCACCGGCACGTCCGCGTTGAAGCGCAGCAGCCACAGCGTCGCATCGGGGAACACGTCGAGAAATGTCCGCGTGATGAGCCGCACGCCCTCGAGGTCGAGCTGGTGCAGCGGAAGCCACTGGCACACCAGGCCGCCGGGCGCGAGCCGGCCGCGCAGCGCCTCAAAATGCTCGCGCGTGTAGAGGAACGCCGCGCCGTCCACCGCCGGATGGAACAGGTCGGCCACGATCACGTCGTAGCGGTTCGTCGCCGCGCGCGCGAAGCGCCGTGCGTCCGCGGTGAAGACCCGCCAGTCCGGCCGCATGCCGACGGGCGCGTTTTCCGGCGCGAACTGCGGCAGCATGGCCACCACCTCCGGCAGCAGCTCCACGCCGTCCGCGCGCGCGCCGTGCGCCGCCGCGCCGCTCATGGTGAGGCCGGTGCCCAAGCCAAGGAACAGCGCCTCGCGCGGCGCGGGGTGCAGCAGCAGCGGCAGGTGCGCGTGGCGCTGCGCCGCGACGGCCGTGGCGGTGCCGCCCTGCTGCAGCCGCCGGTTCACGCGCAGCGTCCGTGCGCCGTCGGGCGAACGCAGCACGCTCACCGTGCCCAGCGCGCCTTCCCGCCGGGCGATCTCGCGTACGCCGTCAGGCAGCTTTTCCGCGCCGCCGGCCAGCAGGAGCAGGAGAGCCGTCAAGGTTGCGGCCAGCATCAGCCAGGCGCCGATTCCCGCCGGCCGACGCGGCAGCAGCGCCGCATAGCCGGCCACGACGAACGCCAGCGCGCCGTTCAACCCGAGCTTCGGGAGCAACAGAAACGCCAGCAGCGGCGCGGCCAGCGCGGCCCCGGCGAGGTTCACCGCCAGCAGCCTCCCGAAGCCGCCGCCCCGAGCGACCGCCGACTGCGCGAGCTGGGAGAAGACCGCGCCCATCGCCACTGCGGGCGGCAGCAGCACCGCCCAGGCCGTCGCTGTCGGCCCCAGTACCAGCCCGCCGGCACGCGGAAACAGCAGTGCCGCCGCCGGAAGCAGCACGAAGGTGATGCCTGCGAGCAGTTCCGGCAGTCCGGGCGGCTTCCCCCAACGCCATGCCCCGGCAACCAGCGCCCCGCCCAGCGCCGTGCCGGCCAGGTAGGCCCCGAGCGCGTGGGCGAAGCTGTGGATCGAGTTGTCGTTGAACTGTGCGAGGGCGCGCACGGCGGCCAGCTCGAAGAGCAAGCCAAGACAGCCGGTGATCCCGGCGGTCAGGTACAGCCGGCGCGACGTGAGGCCGGCAAGCGTGTCGGCAGGCGGGGTGCCGAACCCCGGTTCGGCGGGGGTTTCAGGCGCTGCCGACCCGCCGGGACGGAGGCCGGCGCTCCGCGCGAGCAGGCCGGCCAGCAGCAGGACGCCGCCCAGCGTCGCCTGCGTCGCGGCGAAGCCGAGGGCCGGCATCGCCCAGCCCACGGCCAGGGCGAGGCCCGCCAGCGCGCCGAGCGTGTTCAGCGCATACACGCCGCCCACCGAGACGGCCTTGGCGGCGGCGGCCCGGCCGACGCGCTCGAGCGCGGGCAACGTTGCGCCCAGCAGCGCCGCCGGCACGCCCGCTACCAGCAGCGTGGCCGCCAGCCCGGTCAGCCATTGGCGGAGCGCGCCGCCCCCCAGCCCGGCCCACGCCGCCGCCGCATCCCCGGCAGCCGGAACGTACGGCACGCTCGCCAGCACCCACAGTCCCGCCAGCGCCGGCAGCCCCGCCGCCCAACGACCGGGATACCGGCTGCCGGTGATCCGCCCGTGCAGCGCCCATGCGCCGGCCGCCATCGCCAGCAGCGTCGCCGTCGTCACGCTGAGCACCGCCGCGAACTCATGTCCCAGCCCCGCCGTCAGCCGCCGCGCCCAGACAAGCTGCAGCGCCAGCACCGGCAGGCCTGTCAGGAGGACCGCGGCCCGGAGCCGTGCCGAAGAAGATGGAGGATGGAGGATGGAGGATGGCACGAACGGCAGACGCCATCTTCCATCCTCCATCCTCTATCTTCTATTCTCTTCTGCGTCCGCCAAGCCATTCGCCATTCACAATCTCCCCCTCACCGCCCACCCTCCACGCCACGTGTCCGCCGTCCGCCGTCACCTGCGCTGGCCGCTGCGCCTGCTGGCGCTGGCCGGCACGGTGACGGCCTTCTGGCTGATCTTCCGCCGGCTGGACGCGCGCGCCTTGCTGGAGGTCTTCCAGCGGCTGCGGCCGGGGTGGTATCTGCTGGGGTTCGGACTGTTCGGCCTCGGCCTGCTGCCCTCGGCGCTGCGCTGGCACCTGATGCTGCGGATCAACGACGCCGCCGTGCATGCCGGCGTCTCGCTGCGGATGGTCTTCATCAGCCATTTCTTCAACACCGCCCTGGTCGGCCCCTCGAGCGGCGACGTGCCCAAGACCGCGCTGTACCGGCGCTGGTACGGGATGCCGGCCCACGCCGTGTTGGCGGCCTCGATGCTGGACCGGCTGGTCGCCGGATTCGCCGGGCTCCTTTTCGTCTCCGCCGCGCTGGCGCTGGCCGCGGCGACCGGCGGCTTCGCGTTCCTGCAGAGGCTTGACTGGCGCCCCGACCCACGCTGGGTGCTGGCCGCCGCCGCCGCCGCCGCCGCGCTGGTGGCGGCGCTGGCCTGGCACCAGCGCCGGCGCCGCGAAGCCTTCCTGAGCCGCACGCTGCGCTCGCTGGGCGGCGCGGCGCGGCGACTGGTCGGGGAATGGCGCGCCAGCGCCCGGGCGCTGCTGCTGTCGCTCGGCGTGGTGCTGATCCTCAACTTCGCCCAGCTCTGTTGCCTGCAGGCCGTCAGCCCGCAGGCGCTGCCGTGGACGCAGCTACTCTGGGCCTTCCACGTCATCACGATGATCGCCTCGCTGCCGGTGACCGTGGCCGGTGCCGGCCTGCGCGAGGGCGCATACCTCGTGCTGCTCCGCGCCTACGGCGTGGACGCGCCGACCGCCGTGGCCGCGGCGATGCTGACGCTCACGCTCCACGCCGGCTGGGCGCTCATCGGCATCGCCCTGCTCGCGCACGAGCGGCGCGTCCGGAAACGCCTCGGGCACCGTCCGCCGGCCCGCACGGTGTCCGCGCTGGTTCCGGCGCTGAATGAGGAGGCTGCGCTGCCCGAGACGCTGGCGCGGTTGAAGGCCGTGCCGGAGATCGGCGAAATCATCGTCGCCGACGGCGGCAGCTCCGACCGGACGGTGGCCGTCGCCGAGGCGGCCGGCGCGCGGGTGGTGCGCAGCGGGCCGGGCCGGGGAACGCAGCTCAGGGCGGCGGCGGCCGTCGCCTCAGGCGACGTGCTGCTGCTGGTCCACGCGGACACCTGGCTGCCGCCGGAGGCCGGCCGGGCGCTGCTCCGCGCGCTGCACGATTCCACCGTGGCGGCGGGCGGTTTCTGGAAGCGCTTCCGCGACGCGCCGGCCCTGACCACCGGCTCGCGCATCCGCTGCTGGCTGCGGCTGGCGTGGGGCCGACGCGTGCTGGGCGACCAGGCGATGTACGTCCGCCGCGTCGACCTTGAGGCCGCGGGCGGCGTTCCGGACGTTCCGCTGATGGAGGACGTGCTGCTGTGTGCGCGGCTGCGCACGCGCGGCAGGCTGGCGCTGGCCACGGCCACGGTGAGGACCTCCGCGCGGCGCTTCCGCGAGCGGGGTGCGTTGCGGACGTACGCGCTCATGTGGCGCGTCTGGCGCGGCCACCGGCGCGGCGAACCGCCGGCGGAGCTGGCGCGGAAGTACCGGTGATCCGGGCTGGATCGGCCGTCCGGCATCCTTGACCCGGCCGGGTACCGGGCGCAGAAGAAGCCATGCCGAATCTGGAGAACCCCCGTGCGCGGGTGCGCGGCGGCGGTTTCAAGCCGTTCAAGCTGCACCTCAGCGGCGGAAGGGGGATGGGCGTGGCGCGTCCCGAAGGCATCGCCATCTCCCGCAACCTCGTGCCCGTCGCCACGGGCGACGGCAGCGGCCCCACGATTGATCCGCTCCACCTCGGGGCGGTTTCGGAAGAGGCGACGCCGTCTGCCCCGCTGAAACCCTAGATTCGCCGTCCGTGCCTGAAGCGGCACCATCCGCCCCTCCCGCGGTCTTCCTCGACCGTGACGGCACCCTGAACGTCGAGCGCAACTACCTCAGCGACCCGGCGAAGCTGGAGCTCTTTCCCGGCGCAGGCCCGGCGCTGCGGCGACTGCAGGAAGCGGGCTTCCGCCTGTTCATCGTCACCAACCAGTCCGGCATTGGCCGCGGCTACTACACCGAGGCCGACATGCACCGCGTGAACGCGCGGCTCGCGGAGCTGCTGTCCCTGGACGGTGTTCGGATTGAACGGATTTACTTTGCTGCCGAAGCTCCGGAGCAGCCCAGCCGCGGACGGAAGCCCTCGCCGCAATTCCTTCTCGAGGCGCGGGATGAATTCGGTCTCGAACTCGCACGAAGCTACATGGTGGGCGACAAGGTCATAGACCTGGAGTGCGGCTGGAACGCCGGGGTGAGGGCCAGCGTGCTCGTGCGCACCGGCTATGGCCGAGAGGCGGAGGTCAAGGTGGTCCGGCCCGCCGGGCGGCTGCTGGTGGCGAATGATCTGGGCGTGGCCGCGGCGTTGATCCTGTCCGATTCCGTCCGTGCGACGGACCCGTCCCGGTAAGTTCGCCCCGGTCCCTGCGCCTCGGATACGGATACCCTCGGAAGGCCTCGCCGGCGGCAGGGCGGGCAGTCCCCCGCCCGCCGCGGGCACACGCAGGGCCTCCCCGGGCGCCAAGGAACCGCGCCGGACGGTGCGGATGCCCCCGACGCCCCGGTCACGCACGGGGTGCGCGCCCTGCCGGCCAAGGGGCGTGGTGGATTGGAAAGCCCGCCCTGGGGCCTGCCTCAGGCATAGAGGCCAAGGAAGCTGCTGCGGTACGTGGTCTCCTCCGCCGGCAGCCTTTCACGCAGGCGCTCCACCGGCAGCGCGCCATGCTGGAAGCGGCGCTTGGGAAAAACCGGGAAGTCCGCACCCATCATCTGGCGGATGCCGCGGCGGATGACCTCGCCCTTGAGGGCATAGAGCTTCCCGTGGTCGTATCCGGTGAGGTCAATGTAGGGAATCCCCTCGGCCACCTCGATCACGGCGGGCCGGGTGAAGGGGCTGAATCCCTCGAACCCGAAGTGCCGCGCGGGCGCGTAGGTCCGGGCGTAGCTCCGGCTCAGGCCGCCGGAGTAGGTGAGCGAATGCTTGATGCGGCCCACGCCCCAGCCTTCCTGGTAGAGCATCAGGTTGTGGACCACGGACCGGATGGTGAGCTCGGGATTCTCCTCGATCGGATAGTCCTTGAGGTTCTCGTCGCCGCCGTCGCCGTCGGCGAGGTGCTTCCAGTCCGGGTAGCGCGCACGGATGCCCCTCAGCAGCGCGATCAGCATGGTGGCCGCCTCGATGTCGAGCGGCTTGTAGTCCTCGACGACGCGGACGGTCTCCGCCGGATCGAGCGCGCCGGGCTCGGCCTCGATGGTCTCGTGGAACAGGCCCAGGCCGAGTGAGTCAAGAAACTGGCGGGCCTGCCTCACGTCCTCGCCGCCGCCCAGGTCGAGCGTGAAGGCCTTGAGGCGCGAGGGATTCAGGCCCAGGCGCCGCAGGCAGTGGTAGGTGAGGAGAAGGACGGCGCCGCTGTCCATGCCGCCGCTGAAGCAGACGCCGATCGGCTCCCGCTCCGGCACGGTCTGGAGCCACTTGATGATCTCGCCGGACAGGGCGGAGACGTAGAGCGCGCCGATCTCATCGAGATCCTGCGGGAAGGCGTTGCGCGCCGGCGTGAAGAAGCGCGTGTAGGCCGGGTCCGGGTCCGGGCAGCCGACGAGCTGGATCTCCACGACATGGTGCGCCGGCACCATCCGCGTGTAGCTCGGGTGAAACTGTTCGCCAAGGCCCTCGGCGACGAGCCAGCGGTGGATGGCGTCAATGCGGTCCGCCACCACGAGCGCCGGGCCTTCGTGGCGCTTGGCGAGGAAGTAGCGCATGGGCCGGTCCAGCGACCGGGCCATGCGCACGGTCTTCCCGTCCTTCGCGATGAGGGCGAACGAGCCGTCAATGCCGGCCACCTGCGCGGGGTCGCCGCGGTGCACGCAGGCGCGGGCCTCATCGGGGGAGAGGTTGTAGATGCGGTTCAGCGCCGGGTCGAGGAGGTCCACGACGCGTTCGAGATACTGGTGCATGGCGGAAGGATGCGCCGCGTCCCGGCCGCGCACAACGACGGCCTGGCGTCCCCCAGCCGGCGGCGTGACGCGATGGTGGCGGGTCCCTAGCCTCGCCGCGTGAACGCCTCCCCGGTCGCCGCCTTCGAGGCCCTTCTGGCCTTGCCTGCGCCGGTGCTGGCGCTGGCGCCGATGCAGGACATCACGGACCTGCCGTTCCTCCGCCTGATGGCGCGCTGCGGCGGGGCGGACCTGTACTTCACCGAGTACTTCCGCGTCCACGGCAGCGCGACGCCGGACCGGTACATCCTCCGCTCGGTCACGGAGAACCCGACCGGACGGCCGATCGTCGCGCAGATGATCGGCAACGACATCCCCTCGCTCGTGAAGATGGCGCGGGCGCTCGAGCGGCACGGCGCGGCGGGCATTGACCTGAACCTCGGCTGCCCCGCGCCGGTGGTGTACCGCAAGTGCGCCGGCGGCGGCCTGCTCCGCTTCCCGGACAAGGTGGACGCCATCGTCGGCGCGCTGCGCGATGCGGTGACGACGCGCTTCACGGTGAAGACGCGCATCGGCTTCGACGATCCGGCGGGGTTCGACCGGCTGCTGGAAATCCTCGCCCGGCACCGGCCCGACCTGGTGACGGTGCATGGCCGGACGGTGCTCGAGATGTACCGGCCGGTGGTCCACCGGGACTTCATCGCCCGGGCGGCGGCGGCGCTGCCGTGCCCGGTGCTGGCGAACGGCGGCGTGGATTCGCCGGCGTCCGCGCTGGCGATGCTGCGGGAGACGGGCGCGCGGGGCGTGATGATCGGCCGGGGCGCGATCCGCAACCCGTGGCTCTTCGGCCAGGTCCGCGCCGCGCTGCGCGGGGAGGCCGCGCCCCTGCCGCGCGGCCGCGACGTGCTGGCGTACATCCAAGACCTCTACGAAAGCCTGCAGCCGGAACAGCTCCGCGAGGCGGCCTACGTGCAGAAGCTGAAGAAGCACCTGAGCTTCGTGGGCGCCGGCGTGGGCGCGCAGTTCCTGCATGAAATCCGGCGTGTGACGACGGCGGACGAATTCTTCGCGGTATGCCGCGCGCATCTCGAGCACGATGGGCCGATGGCGCTCGAGGCGGACGTGTAGTGGCGACGCCCCGTCGCCGAAGGTGCCCGTGGCGGCTCGCCGCGGACATGGGCCGGCGAGCTGTCGGCAGCGCGGCCGGCGGGTGACGGTCCAGTGACGGCGACAACGGGGGATTGCGTCGCGGACGGAGCTTGGTATCCATGCCGTGCCGGGTACCGGCGCTCCCCTAACTTCGCATGAAGACGCACCTTGCCCTCGTCGTCGCCGCGCTGGCCGCGGTCCTCACACCTGCACACGCGCAGGAGATCATCGCGCAATGGAATTTCAACGGCCTGCCGGACGCCGCAGCGCCGACGCCATCGCTCGGCGCCGGCGCGGCGGTGCTGGTCGGCGGCACGACGGGCACCTTCGCCAGTGGGGCGGGCTCGAGCGATCCCGAGGCGGCGGCGGACTCGGCGTGGAACTCGACGGGCTATCCGACGCAGGGGCAGGGGGCGCGGACCGCAGGCGTGGAGTTTGCCGTGAGCACGGCGGGCTTTGAGGGCGTGCAGTTCCGCTTCGACACGCGGCCGAGCAACACAGGCAGCCGCCACGGCGTGGTGCAGTATTCGACGGACGGCGCGACGTACGTGGATGGAGCGTCCTTCACGCAGGCGGGCGGCAGTGTGTGGACGAACCTGGTGACGCTGGACCTTTCAGGGGTGGCCGCCGCCCGGGACAACGCGGCGCTGCGGTTCCGCATCGTGTCGGACTTCGCACCCGGCACGTCCGAGTACGCGGCGGCGGCCGACGGCAGCACGTATGGCCCGAACGGCACCTGGCGCTTCGACATGGTGACGGTGCTCGGCGTCCCCATCGGCGGCCCGCCCACCGCGCCGCAGATCGTGACTCCTCCGCAGAGCCAGAGCCGGACGGCGGGTGGGACCGCGACGTTCTCGGTGGTGGCGACGGGAACGCCACCGCTGTTCTACCAATGGCTGTTCGGCCCGAACCCGCTGGGCGCCCAGACCAACGGCACGCTGACCCTCACCAACATTTCCGCGGCGAACGCGGGCGAATACCGCGTGGTGGTGAGCAACGCGGTGGATTCGGTCACCAGCGCCGCCGCCACGCTCACCGTCATGGACCAGCCGCCGACCGTGACCGCGGTGAGCATCGCGTACCTGCGCGGCACCGTGGATCCCGTGAACCTGCGGCCGACCAACACGACCCAGATCTTCCAGACCGAGGGCATCGTGACGACGTGGGTGAACCTGACGACCGCGGCCAACGCGCTCTTCTACATCCAGGACGCGGACGCCGGCATCGCGGTGTTCTACGGCGGCGCGTCGAACGCGGTCCCGCCGGCGGGCGCGCGCGTGCGGGTCACCGGCCCGCTGGGGCACTTCAACGGCCTCCTGCAGTTCAACCTGAGCGCCAGCAGCCTGGAGCACTCGGTGGTGACCCTCAGCACCGGCGACCCGCTGCCCGCGCCACGCCTGACCAGCCCTTCCGAGCTGCTCAATCTCGACCCGGCCGTGGTGGACCGGGAATACGAGGGCCGGCTGCTGACCTTCAACGATGTCACCGTGGACCTCGCCAACCCGAACTTCGGCTCGGGCGTGAACGAGACCATCTTCGACCAGGCGCTCACCCCGTACACGCTGCGCATTGACGCGCGCACGGACATCGTCGGGCAGCCGAAGCCGCGGACGCCCTTCGCCATCGTCGGCGTGCTCAGCCAGTTCGACGGCAGCGACCCGCGCAATTCGGCGTGGCAGATCCTGCCCTCGCGCTTCGCGGACATCCTCACGCCCAGCAAGGCGCCGAGCGTGCGCGCGACGAACTTCCTCAGCCAGCTCGTGCGGCCTGGCGACGCGCCCACCAACACCTTCCGCGAGCAGTCCCTGCGCCCCGGCGAGCGCCTCCGCATCGAGGCGCAGATCAGCGATCCCGAGGGCCGCTTCTACCAGCTCGCGGTGGTGGACCCCGGCGCGCTGCCGCCCGGCGCGGCGTGGACGCTTCCGCCCGCCCCGGCCAACCCGCTCGGCCACACGGGCACCAACGTCGCCGTCTTCGAGATGACCGCCCGTGCCGGGGATGCCGGCAAGCTCGTCCTGCCTGCTCTGGCCGCGTGGAATGAAACGGGGACCAACATCGCGTCGTGGAAGGTTTATCTCCCTACCGCCGCCGAGCAGCGGCTCGTGCTGATGGAATACCTCGCCAATCCGGCGACCAGCACCAACAGCCCGATCTTCAACCCGCTCCGCCGCGACCCGGCGCTGACCAATTCCAGCACCATCAGCCAGGCCGACGAATACCTCGAGCTCGCCAACCTCAGCGGCGAGGAGATCAGCCTCTTCGGCTGGCGCATGGCGGACGCCGTGCAGGTGCGGCATGTCTTCTTTGAGCCGGCGACCGTCGGCGTCTCCAACGCCTTCATCCTCTACGGCGGCCCGCTCAACGGCTTCCTGCCCAACCTCGATGTGCCGTCCCTCTCCTCGAGCGAAGGCGCGCTCGCGCTGAACAACGACGGCGACACCATCGCGCTCTACAACGCGGACACCAACCTCGTGTTCCGCGTGGTTTACAGCGCGGCCCTGGTCACGTCGGATGCCTCGTTCACCCGGCACCCCGACCTGAACGGCGCCTTCGCCGCGCAGTCCGCGGTGAGCACGAACCTCGTCACGCCCGGCCGGCAGTTCGACGGCCGGCTGTTCAGCGAACCCGGCGTGGTACCCCCGGCCGACATCGTGGTCAGTGGCAGCCTGCTGCCGGGCGGGGCCTTCGGGCTGGCGTGGAATGCCCGGCCGGGCACGGCCTACAGCGTGTGGCGCACCCCGGCGCTGGGCACGCCGTTCCAGAGCATCGCCGGCGGGCTCACCTTCCCGGACACCGGCGGCCAGCACACGGACGCCTCCCCACCGGCCGGCGCGGGGTACTACCAGGTGCGTTCGCCGTAGCGGGCACAGGCTGGGCAGATGGCAAGTGGATTCGGTGGGGCGCGTCACTCCGTGCGCGCCGCCGTCGGTACGGCGTCGTGACGGACGCGCGCGCACGTTCGTGGCGGGCGTAGGACTGCCCCGTCCATCTCGCGAGGCCGCCGGACTTCACGGAACGTCGGCCGGCCTGGGTCGCCCGCGGCAGCGCAAGAAGCGGCCGGGCGCGGGCAATTTCCGTGAGAGTTTGCCATTGACTTGGCCGGCCCGAGCAATTAGCACATCTACATCCCAACACCCGTATCCGTAAAAGCCGTTCTTCCATGAAAACCCCAGAATCGCGCGCGCTGGCGGCCTGCCTGGCCGGCGCTTCGTTCCTCGCCCCCGGCACCCTCGCCGACGTGAGCCTGGTTGAATACCGCGTCAATCGTGACGGCGCCCTCGGCACCACCCTGCCCGCCGGCAGCACGTTTGACCCCGCCACCGGCCTGGGCGCCCTGACGCTCACGTTCGACACCGCCGGACCGCATTACGGAGGGTTGTTCGTGGACCACGAGCTGTCCGAGGCCCTCAACACCTTCTTCAACGAAACGGGCGCCACCAGCGCCGGCGCGTTGCCCGCCGGATTGTCCTACGAGATTGACGAGCCCGACTTGGTGACCGGCAACATCTACGCCAACTTCGCTGCCAACACGCTCGACAACGGCGTCGGCACGCCAAACACCGTGTTCCCCGACGACGTGTCCATGGCGCTGATGTGGAACATCGTCCTCGCCGCCGGCGAGACCGCCGCCGTCGAGTTCGTCGTCAGCGAAAACCCGCTCGCCGGCTTCTACCTGATCCACACCGACCCGGACTCGCAGGAGGCCCTCTACTTCGGCAGCACGCTGACGATCCGCGCCTCACCCAACCCGTCGGGCGGTGAAATTCCCGAACCCGGCACCGTGGCCGCCGGCCTCGCGTTCGCGGCGTTGGCCGCGGGCTGCACCGTGCGCCGCACGCGCCGATAGCGGCCGTCGGAGCCGTGTGCCGTGGGCATTCCGCGCGCCGGCTACGTCGCCGCCAAACGACACCCTTGCCCCCACAACCCGACTTTCCCAAGGAGACTCACCCATGAAACACCTTCTTTTGCCCGCCGCGACGGTCCGGACCTGGCTGTCCGGCATCGTCTGCGCGGTGCTCGCCGCCGCCCTGCCCGCCGCCGCCGTCGCGCCGGTCGTGAAGACCGTCCCGTGGGTCGCCGGCAGCCCGCTCATCCCGCACAACACCTGGAGCGGGAAGACCATCACCCTCAAGGGTACCTCCGACCAGTTCGGCGGCACCATCTCGTACACCTGGGACTTCGGTGACGGCAGTCCGGTCGTCACCGGCCCCATCCCGAACACCACCGCCGCCTTCAAGCTGGAGGCCACCCACGCCTACGTGGGGTCGGTGGGTACGGTCTTCTCCGCCACGCTCACCGTCTCCAACTCAGGCACCGGCGAGAGCGCCAGCCAGCGCTATTACGTGGAAATCTTCCCGCAGACGCTCGAGGTCGAGATCAACGTCGCGATTGACGAGGGTCTCTGGAACATCCACAAGGCCCAGACCCGCACCGCCACCGACGCGGTCTGGCCCGGCCACTACAGCTCGACGGCGGCGAACGTGAACGCCTTCGAGATCAACGGCCACCTCGAGACCGGCGGCGCGGACAATCCGTACGTTGAGACCGTCGCCCGCGGGCTGCGTCGGGTTTTCACCTACCTCGCCCGCTTTAACATCGGCGCCCAGCCCCTCGGCAACCCGGACAGCAACGGCAACGGCTTCGGCATCTACGTGCCGCAGTGGCCTTATGACTACCAGGTGGGAATCATGATTGACTGCCTGGTTGCCACCGGCACACCCAACGCCATCGCCCCCACCGGCCCAGCCGATGTGGTCGGCCGCACTTACAAGGACATCGTGCAGGACATGGTGGATTACTACGCTTTCTCCCAGTACGACTTCGGCGGCGGCGGCTATCCGGTGCTGGGTGGCTGGCGCTACGGCCCGAACGAGTTCCCGGACAACTCCGCGGCCCAGTGGGCGGCCGTCGGCCTGATCCCCGCCGAACATATCTGGGGCTGCACCGTCCCGGCTTGGGTCAGGCCTGCCAACCTCGACTGGCTCCGCTACAGCCAGGACACCACCGGCTCTGACGCCGGCGTCTTCGGCTACACCGGCCCGTCGCCCATTTTCGGGCCTTTTGGGACCACTCCCTCCGGCATGGTACAGCTCGCCATGGTTGGCGTCGGACGCGGCGACATCATGTGGGATCGCTCCGAGACCTTCATGCGCGACAATTTCGGCAACGCTGCGGGCGAGGGCCAGTACTGGCTCAACGTGAAGG